>NZ_JACIYP010000422.1 GCF_014359905.1 Hoeflea sp.
CGCTGAGCAGAGCGATCCACGGATTGCTCACGCGCAGACTGTTCAGCCATCCCTGGCGCGAAGCCACCACCGCCCAGACCGCCGCCAACCACATTCGCCGCTCCCTCGACGGGCGCGGCAAGGGTGAGGGCATTCGCCTGGGCGTGCGCACCACCGGCTGCTCGGGCCTGGCCTACGTGCTGGAGTTCGTCGACGAGCTCGCCGCCGAAGACCAGGTGTTCGAGAACCATGGCGTGAAGGTCATCATCGACCCGAAAAGCCTGGTCTATCTCGACGGCACCGAGCTGGACTTCGTCAAGGAAGGGTTGAACGAAGGCTTCAAGTTCAACAACCCCAACGTGCGCGGTGAGTGTGGCTGCGGCGAAAGCTTCAACGTTTGAGGCTGGCCGTGGGTACTCCTTGTCATTTCGCCCTGTTTGACCTGCAGCCTGGTTTTCGTCTGGACCTCGACAAATTGGCCGTTCGCTACCGCGAGCTGGCCCGCGAGGTCCATCCGGACCGTTTCGCCGACGCTTCCGAGCGCGAGCAGCGCGTAGCGCTGGAAAAGTCGGCGGCCCTCAACGACGCCTACCAGACCTTGCGCAGCGCGCCGCGCCGGGCCCGCTACCTGCTGGCCATCGGCGGCCATGAGGTGCCTCAGGAAGTCACGGTGCGCGACCCGGACTTCCTGCTGCAGCAGATGCAGTGGCGCGAAGAACTCGAAGACCTGCAGGACGAAGCCGATCTCGACGGTGTCGCCGTGTTCAAGAAGCGCCTCAGGGTCGCCCAGGACACGCTGAACGAGGATTTCGCCGCCTGCTGGGATATTGCTGCAGAGCGTGAGCAGGCCGAGCGCCTGATGCGCCGCATGCAGTTCCTCGACAAGCTCGCCCAAGAAGTGCGCCAACTCGAAGAGCGCCTCGACGATTAACCCCGGCGTTGCCCGTGATGACGCCTAAGGTACTCAGATAAGCATGGCCCTACTGCAGATCGCCGAACCCGGTCAGAGCCCCCAGCCGCACCAGCGCCGCCTGGCGGTGGGCATCGACCTGGGCACCACCAATTCTCTCGTCGCCGCCGTGCGCAGCGGGCGCAGCGAACCGCTGCCCGATGCCCAGGGCAGTGTCATCCTGCCATCCGCCGTGCACGGGGGCGCGGCGCAGCACGCCGGCGGCGTCCAGCCATTCCACATCGGGCAGCGTTGCCGTGGTTTCGGCATAGGCCTTTTCCAGAATCGGCATCTGCTCGGCGGTCGCCACGATCATCGCCCCGCGCGGGGTGAGCAGCGGCGCCTCGGTGAAGCCTTCCGGCGGGTTTTCGAAGAACGCCCGGCTGGCGCGGGTCAGCGCGCGGATCGGGGCGTTGCCGTAACCTTCCGCGAACAGCGCCGCCGACCGGCCGGTCGTGTGATAGCCGGGCTGGCTTTCCTTCTCGGCCAGGATGACGCGGCCATGCTTGGCCAGCTCATAGCCGGCGGACGCGCCGGCGATGCCGCCGCCGATCACCAGGAAATCGCAGGTTTCAGTCATTTCAGGAAAACGCCTCGATACGCAGACAGGGGATGTGCGGGCCGGAAAAGAACGCCCGGCAAAAACTGCCGGCCGGCCCTTTGTTCGACGCGCCGACCATCGGCCAGCGCCGGTCGCAGGTCAATGGGAATCGCCGGAAAACCGGCCATTCGCCGTGGCGGGACCTGAGCGGGGAAGGCTGGCCCGCCTCTTGCTTCCCTGTCTGCCCGACAGGATTCCGCAAGAGAAGGAAAAGCCATGCAGATCGGGACCGGGGGCGCCGGAGGGGGAATGTCTTCCCTGCTTCTGTTCAGGACGCTGCAGAATTCCGGCGAGGCGCAGAAGCAGACCTATGCCAAGCAGCCGCAGATGCAGCGGGAGATCGATTATTTCCTGGAGAATGCGAAGAAGATCGAATCGCCGGAGGATTTCTTCAAGGACCGCCGGCTGATGCAGGTGGCCCTGGGCGCCTTCGGCCTGGAACAGGAAATGAACTACACCGCCCGCATCAAGGCAGTGATGACGCAGGACCCGGAGGCCAAGGAATCGCTGGTCAACCGGATGGTCGAACCGCGTTACAAGCAGATCTCGAAAGCCTTCGACTTCTTCGGCTCCGGCGTGGAGAAGCTGAAGGACGACAAGTTCCTGAAGGACAT
>NZ_JACIYP010000423.1 GCF_014359905.1 Hoeflea sp.
CAATGAGCTGACCGCCAACGCCATGCTCCGATGGCAGCAGGATCGCACCGTCGCATGGACTATATTGCACCGAGTAAGCCAAAGCAGAACGGCTCCGTCGAAAGCTCCAATGGCCGGCTGCGCGACGAGTGCCTCAACGAGCATCTGTTCGTCAGCTATCGGCACGCACGCGCGATCATCGAAGACAGGCGGGTCGACTATAACCTCAACCGACCCCATACGAGCCTCCAAGGGCTCACACCCCACGAATTTGCAACCCGGTCCCGAGAGGATCACAACATGAACGGAGCTAACTTATAAACGCGGACATAACGGGGAGAAGGTCAGCGCCGTTACTCTAACTTCTGGATCGTCTGAACCTTACCGCTCAACGTTTCAAAATCGGTCGCCTGGGGCTGCATGACTTTCCGCCGCGCACTGTGAGTGATCGCTTAACACCTCAATGATCCGACACTC
Source organism: Hoeflea sp. (assembly GCF_014359905.1). Taxonomy (GTDB): domain Bacteria; phylum Pseudomonadota; class Alphaproteobacteria; order Rhizobiales; family Rhizobiaceae; genus Hoeflea. The sequence continues at coordinate 457 of NZ_JACIYP010000423.1, forward strand.
GGAAATACTGCCGCCTCGGCATTGGGCGATCATACGGGATAGTTCCTGTTTCAGTGCTTGAAGCTGTCTTAGACGCTGTTCGACTTGGTCGAGTTGTTCGACGGCGATAGCGTCAGCTGCTTCGCAGGGACGATCAGGTTGATCCGACAGGCTCAGCAGGTCACGGATCGCGGGCAAGGAGAAACCTAATTGCCGGGCATGTCGTATAAAAGCCAGGCGTTCAACGGTTCGGAGCGGGTAAAGCCGCTGTCGGCCAGCGCTTCTATGCGGTTCGGGAAGCAAGCCGATCTGCTCGTAATAGCGGATGGTTGGAACTTTCACCCCAGTCTCCAAGGCGACCTGGCCGATGGAATACATGTAAACACCCTCTTGTAACTCTAGTGACTAGAGATACTAACCTCCTCCTCGGATTACCTCAAGACAGCCCGCAACCAGAACCGGAGGGGAAGAATGCTCAAGCGGGTAAGCATCGTCGCGACCATCGCGGCCTTTGCGCTGTTGGTCGACCAGGCAACGAAATGGCTGGTGTTGACCAAGCTCGCTGGACAAGCGCGCGTTATTGAGATCACCAATTTCCTTAATATTGTCGTCGGCTTCAATACAGGGGTCAGCTTCGGCATGTTCGGCGGCATCTTCGAGGGGCGCCCATTGCTTCTCGTTCTTTTGACGCTCGGCATCACCCTAAGCATCCTCATTTGGGCGCTGAAAACCCACACGGCAGGTGAGCGCTCGGCGCTGGCGCTGATTGTCGGTGGTTCCCTCGGCAACGTCATTGACCGATGGCGCCAGGGCGCGGTGACTGACTTCATTGATTTCCATTGGGGCGATTGGCATTGGCCGACGTTCAACGGTGCTGACGTCTTCATCGTTGCGGGCGCATTGATGATGTTTGCCCAGGCATTGCGTTCCGAAAGGACTGAGGGACAATGACGACGCCCAAAGACAGACCAATAGGCAGTATCGGTTGGTCGTGTCTGTTCGGCGCATGGCTAATCGCGCTGGCGGCAACACTGGGCGCCGTTTACATCGGCGAGATTTTCGGTCTGACCCCTTGCCAGCTTTGCTGGTACCAGCGGATCGCTATGTTTCCCTTAGCATTGATTTTGGGTGTCGCCTGCCTGCGGAATGACGCTGGTGTTGGTTGTTATGCCTTGCCGCTTGCGCTCGCAGGCGGCGGCGTGGCGCTCTGGCACAGCCTGCTTTATGTCGGTTGGCCGCCGACCAGTATAGAGCCTTGCCAGGCGGGCGTTTCCTGCACTGGAGCGGGAATGACCTTTATGGAACTGCCCTTGCCCATGTTGTCGTTGGGAGCTTTTCTCGCCATCTCTGTGTTGCTCCTTGCTGGAAAGAGGAAAAGCCAATGATCACTCGCCGCACTTTGGTACTTGGCGTCGCCGCCGCTTCGCTGGGCGGCTTCGCCGCGGCCGCGCTGCTCGCGAGGCGGCAGCAGGAGCAGAAATCGACGCCTCTTTCTTTGCCGCCCGGCAGCTCTCTTGTCCGCGATTATTCGCCAGTGCTGGGTCGAAAGGATACACCAGTCACCGTTGTCGAATTTTTCGATCCAGCCTGCGAAGCGTGCCGGGCGTTCCACCCTATCGTTAAGCGCATACTCGGCACCTACCCACAGCAAGTTCGCGTCATATTGCGATATGCGACCT
>NZ_JACIYP010000424.1 GCF_014359905.1 Hoeflea sp.
GCGGTGTCGGATCCGACGATCCCGAGGGCGGAGGGCACAGCCTGTCGCGCGCCCGCGCCGACATGCTTGCGCGCCTGAACGGCACAGTCGAGACGGTCCGGCCCGACATTGTTCAGGTCATGGGTCTGGATCCCTTTGCGTTTCTCGTCTTCGATGCGCTGGATGTCTCGGATCTGCGACCGCGGCGGGTGATACAGGTCCGCGGGGGGCCGGATCTGCAGCTTACGCTTCAGTCGCAACCGCTGCGGGCGCGGCTCATGGCATGCCTGGCGCAATGTGATGCGGTGCTCGCCGATCATGCGGCCAACCTCCGCCTCTGCGCGACGTTGGGCCTGCCCTCGGCGGCACAGTCGCGATGCATCGGCGCCGTGCCCGGCGGAGGCGGATTGACCGAAGGGGAGCGCGCCTTGTTCAATGCAGGCACCACCGAGCCCCCCGTCATCCTGTGGCCAAAGGCCTATGTCACCGCATCGGTTGATGGATTCGCCATCGCAGAAGCATTGCGACGCCTCTATCAGGGCGGCCGGGCGTTCCGCTTGCGCATGCTGTTCGCCGTGCAGGAGGATTTTATTCTGTGGCTGCGGGGCTTCTGGCCGCCCGGTTTGCTGGAGCGCACGACCTGTCTGCCGCGGCTCGATCATGCGCAGGCGCTGTCCGAGATCGCGCGCGCCGATATCCTTGTTGCGCCGTCGCTGATGGACGGCATCCCGAACGTGCTTCTCGAAGCGCTGACGCTTGGCACGCTGCCAGTGATATCCGACCTCGGGACCGGTGCCCTTGCGCTGGCGCCCTGGATCGCCGCGGCCGACAATCTTGACCCCGCGGCGCTCAGCGGTCAGCTGGACGACCTTCTGGCGCTTGGCGCTGCTGCGCGACGGCGACGGGTGGAGGAAAACCGCGACGCGATCCTCGGCTATGCGGCGCGCGAGGGCATCGCAACCCGCGTCACGGACCTCTATTGCGGGCTCGCCCGCCCGGTCTGAACCTTGGCCATCGCGGCAAGCCCGTAGCGGCGGATGGCATCCGGGTCGCGCAACACACCCGCCGGATCGGGAACAAAGCCCTCGGGCGTCCAGAGCACGGTGCTGCGGATCTGCCACAATCGACCTGCACCAAGGCGACCGAGAGCCTGCCGGATATGGAACAGGTGATGCGTGAAGAGACCGGCGCGCAACAGCTGATCCGCATTCTCGACAAGAAACCGCGCCGCGGCGCACCGCTGCGCGGCCGATAGCTCCAGATGCGACGGCGCGTTGTCCTGCCCGCGTGCTGTCTCATCTGCCAGTTCAAGCGCGCACCGGGCCAGGGCGAGAGCCGTCGGGTTCCATCCTTCGTCGGCGGCGAGATGCGCCGCCTCCAGCCGCCACGGCAGATCCTCGGTCCGGGCCAGGCGGCAAAGCAAGGATTGCGCGTGTTTCGGACGCCCTGCGCGCGCAAGCAACCGCACGGCACCCAGCGCAGCCACGCCGCAGCAGCGCTCATCGGCCAGTTCCGACGCATCGAGTGGCCCCTTCTCGATCGACCAGCCCAAGTGGCGACAGACCGGCGGCGAAAGGATGGGGGCAAGGCGCACGGCCGCCGGCGGCAGGCCGAGGCCGCGCACGGCGCGTATGCGCGCCGCAATGCGTGCCGCGTCCAACTCGGACAATCGTCTGAACCTGTGGCGGTTGCCTGCCTCGGGCGGCTCTTGCGCGCCCAATGCCGCACGCAGCTCGAAGGTCAGTCGTGACCCGCCTCCCGCATCCACGGGCGACGCATGTACGTGCTGAGAGTGAAAGGCGAGCACGTCGTCGCCTGCGAGGCTCGTCTCCAGAACATCCGCTGAATCGAGAAGTCGTGCGTCGGGGAACAGTGCGGTGGAGGTCTGGCACTGCCGCATGGCGGGCCAGAAACGCAACCCGCGACCGCCATCGGGCCCAAGGCGAAACCAGAAATTGATCTCGAAATGCCGGTGCGGCACGGCCAGATCGCGATGCGGCGGCTGCGCGATGTCGCAGGCGACCTGCTCGTCGAGGCTGATTTCCGAAGGAATGGGGCTGCCGACGGCCGCGTCCGCCCGCGGCATGTCATCGGATGGCAACGCGACGCGCACATACCCCGTATCCACATAATC
>NZ_JACIYP010000425.1 GCF_014359905.1 Hoeflea sp.
CTGCAACGCAGCAGGGACTGGCCAAACTGGCCGGCTGGCTGGCGGCAGGCGACATTTATGACGTGCAAGAGGCTTATGTCATGCTGTTCGACCGCTCGCGCACGCTGTCCCTCAACCTGTTCGAACATGTCCATGGCGAAAGCCGCGACAGGGGCGGGGCGATGGTCAGCCTTCTGGAAACCTACCGCAATTCGGGGTTTGACCCCGTGACCAGCGAATTGCCCGATCATCTGCCGGTGTTGCTGGAATTCCTGTCCACGCGCCCCTTTGCGGAGGCGCAGGAGATCCTGGCGGATGCGGCGCATATCTTTGATGCGATCCGCACCCGTTTGGGCCGGCGCGAAAGCCATTACGGACCGGTCTTCGCGGCCCTGATGCATCTGTCCGGGACGACAGTGGATAGGGCCGCCGTTATCGAGATGCTGGAGCAGCCTGACGATGACCCCACGGATCTCGAAGCGCTGGATGCGGTCTGGGAAGAGACCGAAGTCACCTTCGGCCCCGATCCCAACGCCGGCTGCCCCCAGGTCCGCGACATGCTGGCAGGCATGGACAGCCTCACACCCCTGAACAGGAGCGCATGACATGTTCGGCAGTTTTGATCTCAACTTCATCATCTTCGGGGTGATGCCCTATGTCGCGCTGACCGTTTTTCTGCTGGGTTCCATCGCGCGCTATGAACGCGATCCCTTCACCTGGAAAAGCTCGTCCAGCCAGCTTTTGCGCCGCAAGCAACTGATCTGGGGGTCGATCCTGTTCCATGTTGGCATCCTGACGGTGTTCTTTGGCCACCTTGTCGGGCTTTTCACGCCCGTCTGGGTGCTGGATGCCCTTGGGGTCCCTTACGGGATGAAGCAGTGGATGGCGGTCCTGATCGGCGGCCCGGCCGGATTGGCCGCGCTGATCGGCGGCACCATGCTGTTGCACCGCAGGCTGGTCGATCCCCGGATCCGGATCAACTCGACCACGCTCGATATCCTGATCATGATCCTGATCTGGCTGCAGCTTGCCATCGGGCTGCTGACCATCACGCAATCGCTTCAGCACATGGACGGCGCCGAGATGATCCGGTTCATGGAATGGTCGCAAAGCGTGGTGAGCTGGAACGTGAACGCCTGGGTGACAGTGGTTGACGTGCACTGGCTGTTCAAGCTGCACATCTTCCTTGGGCTGATCATCACCATGCTGTTTCCGTTCACCCGGCTGGTGCATATCTGGTCCGGTTTTGCCGCGCCCTTCCGCTACCTGATGACGCGGCCGGGCTATCAGATCGTGCGTTCGCGCCGTCGCCGCCCGCTCGAAGAACGGCGCCGCGCCTTTGACACCTTGCGGGCCAAGCGTGGCCCCTCGATCACGACACCCGCGGAGTGAGCGATATGACCTCCAGTCCCAGAACCGTTATTTCGGCCAACGGCCAGCTCATTGCCGGTATCGAGACCGCCCCCAGGGCAATTGAAACCGAATTGATCGTCAACGGCGAACGCATCGATACGCGAAAGATCGCGGAAGAAACCCAGAATCACGTCTCGCCCAAGAACAAGCCGGGGATAGCATGGCGAAAGGCTGCGCAGGCGCTCGCGATCCGCACCCTCCTTCTGCAGGAGGCGAGGGGCCGCGGACTTGAGGCGCATCCGGAGGAACTTGCCCCCGGTCGCGTGGAGACGGAAGAGGAAGCCCTGATCCGCACCCTGCTGGACGAGGCGCTGAGCATAGATCCGGTGACCGAGGAGGCCATTCGAGCGGAATGGGCGAAAGACCCCGAACGGTTCCGGTCAGCACCGCTCTGGGACGTGTCGCACATCCTGTGCGCCTGTGATCCGCGAGACGATACGGCGCAGTTGATAGCTGAGGCCCGCGCCAAATCAGTGCTTAGGAAGCTGGATGGAGATGCGAAGAGTTTTGCTCTTGCGGCCCGCGAAAGCGACTGTGGATCAAAGGCGTCGGGTGGACATCTGGGGCAATTGGGGCCTGGCGACACGGTTCCAGAGTTTGAGACGGCGCTTCGCGCGCTTCCCGAAGGCGGGATGACGCCCGTGCCGGTTCTGTCGCGGCATGGCTGGCACATCATCCGGCTGAACGCCATTGCAGAGGGGCAG
>NZ_JACIYP010000426.1 GCF_014359905.1 Hoeflea sp.
TCGCGTGCCGCATGACACCACGATCTGTGCATTGGTGAAGGTCGAGAGGTCTGGCGTCACGTCGGGCTCGGGAGGTGCCGGGTCTTGCGCGTAGGTCGTGGGCATGAAACCGGGTTCTGTCATGACCGGTTCAGCCGGTTCCACGAGCTTGATTGCGTGGCCGACAAGGGCCAGCACCACCAGCAATTTGACTGCAAACTTGATCATGCCTGACCTCGCAAAATGAGGTTAGGCAGATCGTATCACTTTTCAACAGGTTAAGAGCGTCGCTTTTGGTGGATATGGGTCCCGGCGCTCAGGCCGCGTCGGCCTGTCCCAAAGCGGAACGCAGGAAGTCGGTGATTTTGGCGAGCTGGACTGGCTTGCGGAACACCGCCACGGCGCCGCAATCGGCCAGACTCGCATAGTGATACGTCTCGCTCTCCGCCGTCATCAGCATCACGATGACCTTGTGGTTGAGATTGCGGGCAGCTTCGGCCACGCGAACGCCATCCCATCCCGGCATGTTGACGTCGAGCATGAGAATGCGCGGCCGCTCGCTGGCGATGCGCTCGATTGCCTCATGACCGTCAGCGGCCGTGATGACGTCGAGGCCGTTCGCCTGCAGAAACTCTACCATCTCCTGAAGCTGAACCGGATCATCATCGGCGACAAGCACGCATGCACGCATCTCGAACCCCACTTCATGCGCGGGCACCTCCTGCACCGCTTGTCCCGACATCTGAAGCCGGGCGCACTTAACCGGCGGTAAACCGGGTGTTTCGAAGTGGCCCGCTTCTGTCGACTTTTGTCAGCGGTGGAAGGGTTCAGCGCCGCGCACCGTTGTGCTGGGAAAGAAGCCTGTCGAGATCCGGCAGGCCGAAGGGTTTGGGCAGTGTTCCGAGAAGCGGAATATCGTGAGCGCCGCAAAGCGAGGTGCCTGCATCGAGCAGATTGTCCCGCGCGCCCGACATCATGATCACGGATATATCGGACTTGCGGGGGTCCTCGGCGAGGGTCAGCAAAGCTTCGAACCCATTGAACTCCGGCATGTGAACATCGAGCAGGATGAGATCCGGCTCAAACTCGCTGAGCAGCTTCGCGAAATCGACGCGCTCGCCACGTGTTCGCGTCTCGAAGCCGCGGGTTCGCAGGGCTTCCGCGCATTCGAGCGCCAAGTCTTCGTCGTCGTCATATATAAGTGCCCGCATAAACAAGCTCGCTGTTGAATGTCGGTATCCGGTTCTAGGCGTTCTTGTCGTAACGGTGTGAGTTGCTTTGAAGAGTTGTGTGGGCTCGCGGCTAGCTTACGAGCGTCGGTGCGCGGCACTTCGCGCCATGAACGATCATGTCCATCGCCCCGAGCTTGACGCCGAGTGTGGTGAGAAGGGAGTCAATGACGGGGTCGAGTATCCCCAACGCACTTCCGATCGATGTTGTAAGTGTTGAAAGGATCGTGGAAAGACCAGGAATGGGCAATCCGAGCAGCGTTACCTGGTTTATGGACAAGGCTCCCCCCAAGCCGCCTAGAATATTGGAGTCGGAAGCGATGGTCTTGGGATTCCCGCCCTCGATGTCTGTCTTGCTGAACTCAATATCGGTGGGGCCGCCGGCTGCGACCGGATAAGAGCCACTGCCACTCAAACTCATGACTTCCAAGCCGGCCACGACAATGCGAGCGATTTCCAGTGCCGCATCGGACTCCGTTCCGTAGCGCGCGGTAACCGCGCCAGTCGTGCCGGACAGGACGGTGATGTTTCCGCCCGGCGCGCAGGGGATGCTCTGAACGGTTGCCGTTCCCTCGGCGGCGGTGATGTAGATGGGCACACTGATCTGCGAATCGAGAAGCTGAGTGAGGCCGGTGTCGATCTTCGCTTCAAGCTGTACCGTCACCTGCGACGTTCTCACGCTGTCTCCGATCTTCCCGATGGCCATGTGCGCCATCGGCGCGCCGATCGTGATGGTTCCGGAAACCGATGCCAGCGACCCGAGGTTGACGTCCGTATCGAACCCGACCGCCTGGCCCTCGCCGAGTGCCATGGCGGTGCCGGAGACGAGGTCGAACAGGTTGAAAGGCACGTCGTCGCCGAGTGCCGATCCGATCGACCCCA
>NZ_JACIYP010000427.1 GCF_014359905.1 Hoeflea sp.
GCTGAGCATGAACGTCATTCCGGCGCTTGCGCTGGCGATCCTGGTCTCCGGCTTGTTCGCCGCCGCCATCGGGTATATCAGCCTGCGGCGTTCCGGGATCTACTTCTCGATCCTGACGCTTGCCTTCGCGCAGATGTCCTACAACCTCGCCTATTCGGTGTTCACGCCGATCACCAACGGCGAGACGGGGCTGCAGCTCGCCCTCAATGATCCGCGGATCATCGATCGCGCCTTATTCGCCGATACGCCTGGTATTCCCCGCCCCAGCCTGTTCGGGCTCGAACTCGGCGGCTATGAAGCCTTCTACCTATGCGCGGTGGTCCTGATCCTGTGCTTCTTCGTGGCGATGCGGATCGAACGGTCGCCGTTCGGGATGATGCTCAAGGCCATCAAGTCAAACCAGACGCGGATGGCCTATACAGGCTTCAACACCCGCCCCTACACGCTGTCGGCGTTCATCATCTCGGGCATTTATGCCGGTATTGCGGGTGGGCTGCTGGCGGTTTCGGATCCGCTTGCCGGCGCGGAGCGCATGCAGTGGACCGCGTCGGGAGAGGTTGTCCTGATGACCATCCTCGGCGGTGTTGGCACCCTCGTCGGCCCGGTCATCGGCGCGGCGGTGATCAAATATTTCGAGAATATCTTCTCGGCCTTCCACAAGGCGAAGCTGGAGGACATCTTCTCGTTCCTGCCCGATGGTCTGGAGAATGTCGTGGTCTCGACCGTCTCCCCCTTTGTCGGCGAGGGCTGGCATCTCACGCTCGGCATCATCTTCATGCTGATCGTGGTCTTCCTGCCGGGCGGCCTGATGGAGGGCGCGCGCCGGATCAAGGCGCGCTTCGGCACCGGGCGCGGCGGTGGAAATGAGGCACGTTCAAGCAACCCGGCACCGGCGGAATAGGAGTCGCAACATGACAAATGCGGTGCTTCACGTCGCGGACGTGCATAAAAGCTTCGGTGGCCTGCATGCCCTGTCAGACATCGATCTGCAGGTCATGGAGGGCACGATCCACGCGATCATCGGCCCGAACGGCGCCGGCAAGTCGACATTGCTGAATGTGTGCATCGGGCGCCTCGCACCCGATTCTGGGGCGGTGGTTTTCGATGGCCAGGTGATCACGGGCAAGCGCCCGCACGAGATCAACCAGATGGGCATCGTGCGCGTGTTTCAGACACCCGAGATATTTCCCGATCTGACGTTGCTCCAGAACGTCATGGTGCCGGCTTTCGCGAAGCGCGATGGTGCTTTCACCCTCAATGCCTTTCGTGGGGCGGACAGGGAGACGGAGATTCGCGACGAGGCCGAGCACTGGCTCGCCGATGTCGGGCTTGCCGCACACAAGGATACGCAGGCGGCGAGCCTGTCGCGCGGCGACAAGCGCCGGCTTGAGCTGGCAATGGGGCTGATACAGCATCCGCGGCTCCTTCTCCTGGACGAGCCGACCGCCGGCATGTCACGCCACGACACCAACTCCACCATCGAACTGCTTAAAAAAATCAAGGAGCGCGGGATGACCAAGGTCATCATCGAACACGACATGCATGTCGTGTTTTCGCTGGCTGACCGCGTTACGGTCCTCGCGCAGGGACGCATCATCGCCGACGGCACGCCGGAAGAGGTCAGGGGCAGCGCGGTGGTGCAGGAAGCCTATCTGGGAGGTGCGCACCGATGAACGCCCTGACAGCGCCACAGGCCGATGCCGCCACCGGCACGCCTTTCTTCAGCGTGAAGGACATCCATGCCTATTATGGGGAGAGCTACATCGTTCAGGGTGTCAGCTTCGAGATCGCCGAAGGTGATATCGTGGCCCTGCTTGGCCGCAACGGCGCCGGCAAGACATCGACGCTGCGCACGCTGGCACGGGCACAAGACCCCCAGCTGAAGCGCGGGGAGATATGGCTCGGCGACCTTGCCGTCCATAGGCTGAAAGATTTTCAGGCGTCACAACACGGCATCCAGTTCGTGCAGGAAGACCGGCGCATCATTCCCGGCCTCACTGTCGAGGAGAACCTCCAGCTTGCGCAGATCGCCGAACCGAAGGGCTGGTCGCTGGACAAAATCTATGAATCTT
>NZ_JACIYP010000428.1 GCF_014359905.1 Hoeflea sp.
CCGCCGGCCTGAGGCCCGCCGCAGTGGACGCATTCGCGCTGGCGCCGGGCCTTAATCCGGCGCTCGACCGGACGCTTCCCGGTCTTCGCGGGAACACCCTGGCACCGGCCAAGGGCAGTTGGGCCCGGCTGCTCCGGGACACGCTGGAGATCGAGCTCTCGGCGGCGGGCCTCTATGACCCCGCGTCCTCGTCGGCGATTGCGGGCGAACTCATCGAAAGTCGCGTGGATGCGGCAATCGGAACCGGTACCGCGCGACTGGCCGCCCGCTTCAGGGTCACCCGTGGCGGTGAGCAGGTCTATGAGCGCGCGCTGGATGTCGAAGCGCGCTGGGGTTCGTCCTTCGTCGGTGCCATCGCGATACCCGAGGCGATCAACCAATATGGCGCGCTGTACAAGGCGCTGGTGGCGAAATTGATCGACGATCCGGATTTCCGGCGGGCGCTGGCGAAATGAGCGTGCGCTCACGCCGCGGCCCCGGGAACGCGTGCTCAGGGGTTTATCGGGGACGTAGCAACATTTCCCTTATCGAGCGGATGAAGCGGCGCATCGACTCTGATCAGGGCAAGCAGATGATCGCCGTGCGCTTCGCCACCGTCGAACCGGTGTTCGGCAACCTGCGACACAACAAGCGGCTCGACCGCTTCACGCTGCGCGGGCGCAGCAAGGTCGTGGGCAATGGAAGCTCTACTGCCTGGTGCACAACATCGAAAAGCTTGGGCACCATGAATACGCGAATTCGGTAAGCTGGCGGGAGAGGTCGACGTCAGTTCGAGCGCACCGGGCAGCGGTCGGGGCAGACCTCAGGGAACAACGATGAAATGAAGATCGCGGGACTGAAACGACGATGAACGATTGCGATCCTGCGTGCGCCAGACACAAGCGCTTGCCCCGGAATGAGGTTTTTCCCACAGCGTCGTTAGAGCGCTTTAAGCTCCTATGCGAAAACTAGCCGTCGCCATGTCCCTCTTATCATTTTTCGGGCTCGCTCGCTCCGCCGACTTCGCCGAAGGGCAAGTGTGGTCTTACAAGACTCGCATCGGCGAAGAGGGCTCAACCGTTCTCATCAACAAGATCGAATCTGATCCGAGACTTGGCCCAATCTTTCATATCAGCATCACCGGCGTGAAGGTCAAGAATCCAAGGTCGACGTCGGGAGTCACTACAGAACTGCCTCACTCCCCAGTTTCCAAGAAGACTCTGGACGATAGCGTCACAAAGCTCGTTGCAAAGTCAAAGCCCAATCCGCAGTACCTGGAAGGCTACAAGGAATGGAAGTCCGCTTTTGACAATGGCGACGCTGGAATCTTCACTATTCCCGTTCAGGAGATTGTTGGTGTCATTGAAAAGGCAGTCAATCAGTAGCACTTCCATCAAGCGCCCGAACCCTTCCATCGATAGGGCGTCTTGCAGTTGGCTTCGCCAGCTGCAAGCTGCCTCTCATGTCACATGTTGGGCCGCATAAATGCTCCTTCCCGTGCAATCCGAATTGCTTGAACCGGTGCCATTAACAGGGAAGTCTCCCGCTCTCTCACTTTGGGTGCGAAGTACTGCAAACGTGTTCCGCGGTGTCCTTGAACTGGACTGAACATCCAAGACGATAGAGGCGGCAGCTATCGCCGTCCGAGATGCGGTGACTGCCGAGTATTCGCCAGGTCTTATCGTCCCGTTCGCGTTCGGTGCGATCCTACGCTAAGCACACTCGTCACCGAATGCCTCGGATGTGGAGCACCTCATAGATGATCGTGCCCGTGCAAGAGCCACTTGGCAGTGGATCATCGTTGTGAATAGTTCATCAAAGCGTGTCTACGGTGTTCACATGTGGATGCGTGGCTACGTTACCCCCGTGCATGAAACGCTGATCAAGCACTTCGAGAGCTCGGGCTATGTCTGCCATACCGTCACAAGACAACCGAGCAAGTTCTGGAAACGACTCTGGGACACCATGGCAGCCCTGCTCAAGATGCGCCGGGTTCTGGTCGCTGTCGGGACAATTGTTGTCGTAGCTAGTTTTTTACTCCGGCTGTATTCGGTGGCTTAGAAAGGGGTTTATCGGGAGCTACAACACTCT
>NZ_JACIYP010000429.1 GCF_014359905.1 Hoeflea sp.
CGAGCGGACTTTCGAGCGGGACGTGAGAGGCAAGCCCGCCGTCTATGCAACCTGCCTTGTCCGCAACAAGGAAGTGCAGCTAAAGCCCGAGGAACGCACCCGGCAACTTTGGCTGGCGCGATTGACAGAGCAGTTCGGCTATCCGGCCTCGCGCATTCAGGTTGAATACCCGATCACGTTCGGGCGCGACAGTTCCAAGCGCGCCGATATTGTTGTGTTCGATGCAGACCGACCGACTGTGCCCTACATCATCATGGCTCTATTCGCAGACCGTATTGACGCTCATGTCCCCATGGCAGCAGCGAGGCAGTATCTCGGGGTCGGGTCGGGGTGAAGGCCGATGAGGTGGAACCAGCGCAGGTAGCTGTCGAGGTAGCGGGTGGCGATGCCGCGGCGGGCGCGGAGGAAATCCTTGAGGCGGGCATGGCGGTTGTTGACGGTCTGGATGTGGAGTTCGCCACGGACACGCTCACCGGCCGACTGGTTGAGCACCTCGTGGCTGACGCCCAAGGCCGCCGCACACGGCGGATAGCTGGTGCAGCCGTCAGTCACCAGCAGGGCATCCGTGTCGAGCACCGGCGCCAGGATCGCCCGGATGGCGTCGGTGGTGACCGCCGGCAACACCGCGCTGACGGTCGCGCCAGAACGATCCGCCGCCACCAGGACCGGCACCTGCTCGTCGGACAGCCCGCGCTTCTTCGCTTTGCCGCCCCGCTTGCGCGCCTTGCGATCCGGCAGGCCGGGGGCGGATTTGCCTTCCTTGGCCCGTGTCCAGACCCGCTCCCCCTTGCGGCTGGCCAGGACGAAGGTCTCGTCGGCCTCGACGATGCCCCGCAGCTTGCCAGTGCTGGTCTTGATCGCCTCAAGGAAGCGATGCCGCCACCGGAAGGCGGTGCTCACGGCGACGCCGCACCGCTCGGCCGACGCCTTCACCGTGTCGCCGTCGGCCAGACACTCGCCGAACGTCAGCCATACCTCCTTGCGGTGCAGGCCGGACAGCCGCGTGCCGGTCAGCGCGCCGAAGGTCCGCTTGCACGCCCGGCAGAGGTAGCGCTGCATCCCACGCGCCTTGCCATTGGCCACCGCCCCGGGCGTGCCGCAATGGGGGCAGCATCGATCCTCGCCGACGCCCAGTTCGACCGCCGCCAACGAGGCTTCGCCCACCGGACGTCCCGCCAGGATCTCCCCGGCCTCAACCTTCTGCGCCTCTGTCAGCGTGTCCACCGACGACAACCACGCCTGAAATGCCTTCCGCTCCATTGCGCCAATCCTCCAGCGTTTCCGCCATTCTATACCAGATCAATACGAAATGCGAATAGAGCGCTGATTTTTAGTGTCGCGACGCGTGTCGCCGACGATGCTTTCTTTCTAAGCGACAAGGACGCAGTCCGCGAGATTGAGCGACGCCGGCACGAGATCCAGCAACTAGAACGTTTGCGGGGCGCCAAGTTAGTTGTCGATGGCGAAGACGTCATCACGCTCTACCACTCGGACCGGAAACCGTCTCAAGCAGACAGCGGGAAGCGCAGGAGGAGATCATGAACTGCGAATCCTCCGCACGAACCGTGCTCGTGTCTTTGCCCATCTCCTTCGTTGAAGCCCTGCTGAACATGCACTCCGCGCTCGATGACGAAATCGCATCCACCCTTGGAGAAAGTGTTCGTCGCACACCTGCTTCTACCACCACGCTGTCCCACCAGCCGATTCTGGATGCCGTCATCTCGGAACGCGGAAAGTACGCCGCCGAGTTCCTTGGGGTTGCTTTTTCCGCGAATACTTTGGCCCAGGTATTTGGGCGGGTCGTTGACATGACGGCATTTGTTGCACCGGAGGCTCTGGTTTCTCTTGCAACGATTCACACCAGAGGACGACGGCTTATCTCGCTGAAGCCAAACGAAATCCATCCTCACAGCCCTCATCTCCCGGTCATGCAGACCAAGTCTGGGTGGTGGATCAGCAAGAACATTAGCCAAGACCAACTGATACCAGCGGCCAATGTGTCTGACTCTTTTCGGGATTCCCACATGTTGTAGGTTGTGATTCACTTCCATCAAAGAATGGAGGTT
>NZ_JACIYP010000043.1 GCF_014359905.1 Hoeflea sp.
GTGCCCGCGGCGGGCGTCTGCGCCGCCTGCTCGGCCTGCACAGCCTCGGCGGCCAGGCGTTCGCGCTCGATCTTCGGGCTGACATAGAGGAATTGCCAGGCGACGAGGACAAGTACCGACAAGAGGATTGCGACGAAATAATTGCGGTTGTTTTCCATCACTCATTCCTGGTGGCCGGGCTCGGAGCGCCTGGCGTTCTGATGTTGTCCGGTGTGGCGGGATTTTTCCGCGCGCACAGGTCGTTGCCGTGTCGGTCCGCCGCTTTCGCCGATCCGCTCGGTGAGTGCTGCAATGAGCTTGTCAAACGGAGCGGCCAGCGTATCGCGGCGTGCGACAACCACATAGTCGTGTCCGGGCTTGAAGGGAACCCCTGCAATGTGACGCACGGCTTCTTTGAGACGGCGGCGCATTCTGTTGCGCTCGACCGAATTGCCCTGTTTTTTCGTCACTGTGTAGCCGATGCGGGGGGGCTGGTCCGGTTTTCCCCTGTCGAGGGTTTCCAGCAGGAAATAGGGTCCGCGCAGGCGTTTGCCCTTCTGCACGGCGAGGAAATCCGGACGGCTCTTGAGCCGCCCGGGTTTCTTGGTGATTTCGTCTTGTGCCACGCGATTGTCTTTCTTCGCGGGCCTGCCGTCAGCGATCAGGCCGAGAGACGATTGCGCCCGCGGGCGCGGCGGGCCTGGATGACCTTGCGGCCGCCCTTGGTGGCCATGCGCGCACGGAAGCCGTGGCGACGCTTGCGAACAAGCTTGGATGGTTGGTAAGTACGCTTTGGCATTTATTTGAATACCGCGGTGTGCGGCCCTTCTTGGAACATCTGCGTTTGGGTGTTCAGTCCGTGAAAAATCGCTCCCGGAAACCGGAAGTTTCCACGGACGAGCGGCTTATAAACGCGTTCAGGGCCAAAAGTCAATGAGCGCCCTTGGGAGCGGCCTTTGGAGCGGCCCTGGAGCGCGGCCCGGGAGAGGCCGTGTCCGAGCCGGCCTTCCATCCTTGTCGGCGCGCCCCCCGCCATGCCTGCCAGGCGCAAGATGGGGTCACTTCCCTTCACAAGCGGGTGACATGGCGGCTCGGGAGCTTGCCCGCAACCGCCCACTGCGCCAAGTCTTTATCAAACACCGCACCGGAACCAAGCACAGGATAAAGCCTTCACCATGAATCTTGACCGTCGCACCCTCATCTCGGGAGCCGCCAGCCTCGCCGCCGCGTCCGTGCTCGGTCCGAACCGGGCTCACGCGGCCTTGACCGGGTTTCGCCCGAGGGGTCAGGGCAGGGTGGATCATTCCGCCTTCGACACACTGCTCAAGGCCCATGTCCGGCCCGATGCCCAGCGCTACAACCGCGTCGACTACCGCGGCGTCAAGGTAGATCTGGCCGCTCTGAAGGTCTATGTCGCATCGCTTGAGGCCATGAACCCGGTCCTGCTGTCGCGCAATGAAGCCCATGCCTACTGGATCAACCTCTACAACGCCAAGACGCTGGAGATCGTTGCCGATGCCTTTCCGGTGAAGTCGATCAAGGCGATCAATCTTGGCGGCTCGTTCCTGTTCGGCTCAGGCCCCTGGAAGGCCAGGCTGATGACCGTCAATGGCGAGAGCCTCTCGCTCGATGATGTCGAGCACGGGATCGTCCGCGCGCTGTTCAAGGACGGAATGTCCCATTACGGGCTCAACTGCGCCTCCTATTCCTGCCCCAATCTTGCCACCCGCGCCTTCACCGGCGCCAATGTGGATGCGCTCTTGCGCGAAAATGGCATTGATTATGTCAACCATCCCCGCGGCGTGGCCGTCAGCAATGGCCGGATCGCCGCCTCCAGGATCTACTCCTGGTACGCCGCTGATTTCGGCGGCAAGGGCAGGCTCAAGGGCCACTGGTCCTCCCTGGCAGATCCACAGAAAGCGGCAGAGATCGCCCCGGCGACGATTTCCGGCTATGCGTATGACTGGAGCATCAATGCCCTCTGAGCCCTTGATGACGTCAAACTCACGCCGCCGTGAGGGGTGCACGGCTCCGGATCACGCGACTTTGGCAGGAAGCGAGGGATTGTCATTGGCGATGGAAACGACAACCGTCTAATCATCTTCGAGACAAACGCGCGGCCTTCATGGCGCGGGAGCAGCCCGGAGACACGACATGACCATTCAATTTCCGATCGGGCAGATGGAAAACACCGTGCCAGACACACCGAAAATGAGGCCTGCGCCAGGGAATGTCCGAGATGCCGCGGCCGGAAACACCGCGCCCAGATCCTGGCGGCGGTTTCTGCCGCTTGCCATCATCGCCGCCGGTCTCGCCGCCGGTTATGCTGCCGGTCTTCAGGACTATCTTTCGTTGACCGTGCTCGCCGAGCAGCGCGAGACGCTCAAGGCCTTCGTCGCCGACCACCGCATCGCCTCGATTCTGGGCTATTTCGTCATCTACACCCTTGCCGTGGCCTTCGCCTTTCCCGCGGCCTCGGTGCTGACGATCTTCGCAGGTTTCGTGTTCGGATGGTGGATCGCAGGCATTCTCACCGTCTTCGCAGCCACCATCGGCGCTTCGGTGATCTTCCTGGCCGCACGATCGGCATGCGGCGACATGCTGCGCAAGCGCGCCGGGCCATTTGTGGCCAGGCTTGCCGATGGCTTTGCCAAAGATGCCTTCGGCTACCTGCTGGCGCTGCGCCTGGCCCCGGTGTTTCCGTTTCTGATCATCAACATCGCGCCGGCCTTTTGCGGCATCAAGCTGCGCACCTATATGGCAGCGACCTTCCTCGGCATCATTCCGGGTACGCTCGCCTATTCCTGGCTCGGCCAGGGGCTTGACAGCGTCATCGCCGCAGCCGACGCCGGCGGACGCGAAATTTCGGTCTCGGATCTGGTGACGCCGGAGATCAGCGTCGCCTTTCTCGGGCTTGCAATCGTCGCCGCGATCCCCACCCTTATACGGAAGTTGCGCAAGCGCGCGTGAGTTGCGCCGGATCGACACTCCGCCAGCGGATCAATCCTACGGAAAGACAGTTTCATGACCAGCCGATTGACACCTGACATCTGCATCATCGGCGGCGGTTCCGGCGGGCTGTCCGTTGCGGCCGCAGCGGCCGCCTTTGGCGTGAGCGTCGTGCTGATCGAAAAGGCCAGGATGGGCGGCGACTGCCTCAATTACGGGTGCGTGCCGTCCAAGGCGATGATCGCGGCCGGCAAGCACGCCCGCGCCATAGCCGAAGCGCCGCAGTTCGGGGTAACGGCGGGCGACGCTGTCGTCAATTTCCGCAAGGTCCATGACCATATCCGTTCCGTCATTGGCGCCATCGCCCCCAATGATTCGGTCGAGCGGTTCCGCGCCATGGGCGTCACCGTGATTGAAGCCGAGGCGAAGTTCATCGACAAGACCACTGTGATGGCCGGCGACGCCGAAATCCGCGCCCGGCGCTATGTCATCGCAACCGGATCCTCGCCCCTGGTGCCGCCGATCCCGGGCCTGGACACGGTCGATTACCTGACCAACGAAACCCTGTTTACGCGCACCCGCGCGCCAAGACATCTCGTCATCATCGGCGGCGGGCCGATCGGCATGGAAATGGCCCAGGCGCACCGCAGGCTCGGCGCCGAGGTCACCGTTGTCGAAGGCGCTCGCGCGCTCGGCAAGGATGATCCGGAACTGGCGGCCATCGTGCTCGACACTGTGCGCGCCGAGGGCGTGACCATTCTCGAGGGCTCTAAGGTCGCTTCCGTCGAAAAGCGCGGCAAGAGCGGCATCAGGGTCAATTATGAGAGCGAGGCCGGCAACGGAAGTGTCGATGGCAGCGATCTGCTGCTCGCCGTCGGCCGTCTCGCCAATGTCGAAGGTCTGGGCCTGGATGAGGCTGGGGTCAAGCACGACCGGCGCGGCATCAAGGTCGGCACCAATCTCAGGTCCTCCAACAGTCGCGTCTATGCCATCGGCGATGTCGCCGGCGGGCTGCAGTTCACCCATGTCGCGAACTATCATGCGGGCCTGGTGGTGCAGCAGATCCTGTTCCGGCTGCCGGCGAAGGAAAACCGCGACATCATTCCCTGGGTCACTTACACCGATCCCGAACTTGCCCATGTCGGGCTCAGCGAGGCGGAGGCGGCCACGCGCCATGGCGGGCGGATCTCGATCCTGCGCTGGCCCTATGCCGAGAACGACCGGGCCCAGGCCGAGCGCAAGACCAGGGGCCTCATCAAGATGGTGGTCGACCGCAAGGCGCGCATACTCGGGGTCTCCATTGCCGGCGCCGGCGCCGGGGAAATGATCAACATGTGGGCGCTTGCCGTCAGCAACGGCATGACGCTCAAGGATGTGCGCGGCTATGTACCGCCTTACCCGACCATGGCCGAAATTGGAAAACGCGCTGCGATTACCTATTATAGTCCTTTGACGCGCAAGCCGTTCGTGCGCTGGATCGTCCGCTTCCTGAGGCGATTCGGTTAGGCAGCAAGCGGGAGAGGGGCGGACATGGCGGACACCAAGGCATCGGACACAGGGTCATCCCGGGCTGCAAGCGCGCCCAGGGGCATGAGCCTGTCCTCCAAGCTGTTGTGGCTCACGATCCTGTTCGTCATGATCGCCGAAGTTCTCATCTTTGTGCCTTCCGTTGCCAACACCCGCGTGCGCTGGCTCGCCGAGAGGCTCAACACCGCCGCCGCCGCCGCCGTGGTGATCGACGCCGTCAACGAGATGGAGCTTCCGCAGTCCATCCAGGACGGCGCCTTGATGGCCACAGGCACCAAGGCGATCGTGCTGCGCAAGGACGGCGCCTCGCGCATGATCGCCACTGCCGACATGCCCCCCGTCGTCACCCACCAGTATGATCTTTCCGCCGTCACCCCGGTGGGCGCCATCATTGATGCGTTCGACACGATCCTGTTTGGCGGCGACCGGGTGATCCGGGTCTACGGCCCGGTCGCCGATGATCCCGCCATGCAGATCGAACTGGTGCTCGAGGACGCGCCGCTGCGCCATGCCATGCTGATCTATGGCCGCAACGTGTTCCTGTTGTCGGTGCTGATCTCCATCATCACCGCCAGCCTGGTGTTTTTTGCCATCAACCGCCTGCTGTTCCGCCCGGTGCGCAGGGTGACCGAGAACATGCAGGCCTTTTCCGAGGATCCGGAAAACCCCAGCAGGATCATTGTTCCCGGCCCGCCGGTGGATGAGTTGAGCGCGGCCGAAGGCCATCTTGCGGCCATGCAGACGCGGCTGCAGCAGACGCTGAAGGAACAGCGCCATCTCGCCGATCTCGGGCTCGCGGTCTCCAAGATCAATCATGACATGCGCAACATCCTGACCTCGGCGCAGCTGATGTCGGACCGGCTGGCGATGATCGACGATCCGATGGTCAAGCGCTTTGCGCCCAAGCTGTTGCGCACCATCGACCGGGCGGTGAGCTATTCCGGCGAGGTGCTCGCCTATGGCAAGGCGCGCGAGGAACAGCCGCGGCGCCGGTTCATCAATCTGGCGACGTTGGCCTGCGAAGTCCGCGATATCGTCACCGAGGAAACCGAGGCCGCCATCACCTATGTCCTCGATATTGACGAGACGCTCGAGGTGGAAGCCGACAGCGACCAGATGTTCCGGGTGCTCTACAACCTCGTGCGCAACGCCGTGCAGGCCTTTGGCGCCGATCCCATCGACGATCCGGCGCTGGTGCAGCGCATCATCCTGTCGGCCCGCCGCACGGGCGCCGTTGTCGAGATCCGGGTCGCAGACACCGGTCCGGGCCTGCCCGCCAAGGCGCGCGAAAACCTGTTCCAGCCCTTCCGCGGCTCCGCCCGCTCAGGCGGAACCGGCCTTGGCCTGGCGATTGCCCGCGAGCTGGTGATCGCCCATGGCGGATCGATCTCGCTGGATGAGACGGTAACCCAGGGCACAGCCTTCCGCATCGAACTGCCCGATCAGCCGGTGCCCCTCGACACGTTCCGCGCCCGCGCCTGATGGCGCAAGGCCGCGCAGGACCGTAGTCCGGAACTCCCCCAAGCGCCGGAAGCCCAGGAAGGTCCCGTTCCATGATGCCGTGGAGCGAGGGCGCCCGAACTCCTACCCGCCATGATGACCCCGGGACGGAAGTTTCCGAAGCCGTTGAGCGGATCACGACCCGCCGCGGCGTGCAGCCTGCGCTCGGTCCCGCAAGCGTCGTTTGCCGCTCCCGCCCGGCTGTGGCGATGGAATTTCGCCGGGATCGCTTTTTTCGCCAAATCCGCTTGCAATCCCCCGCTGTCCGTTTTAGGAGAACGCCTCGCAGGCGACCGACGCCTGCAACGCGCGCCCGTAGCTCAGCTGGATAGAGCACCAGACTACGAATCTGGGGGTCAGAGGTTCGAATCCTTTCGGGCGCGCCATTTCTTTCAACAAGTCAGCTCACGCACTTGCGTGTTTTTTCTCCGTAGTTTGCAGCCGGTCTCCAAACTCTGTGCTCTTTGCGTTCTTGAACAACGCGACCGCTTCTTCCGCCAGGGTCCGAGTGCGCGCAAGATATGTGTCGAGAATCGTCGTCACTGTCTTCAACGAGTGGCCGGTGATCGCTGCGATCTGGGTGGCGGTCCGCGGGCTCGAACAATGGTCCGACCGGTGTTTGACGCAGACCATCGCCGTCGCGCTCGACAAACAGGGCGTTCAACTGCATTTGACGTGCCAGTTCGACGCCCTCACCGATGCCTTTCACCATCAGCACAGTCGCCCATGCATCAGCAGCCATGCATGTCTCGGCAATGACCGTGACGGAAGCAGGCGACCGGGCCAGCGGCCCGCCGCGACCTGGATCCATGGTGTGGGACAATCGCTTCGCGCCGACCTCGATCCAGTGCCGGTAGTCCCCCGAGGTGGCGACAGCGGCATCCTGCAAGGTTACAATCGCCAATGCTTTGCGGGCCGCATAATCCGGGTCCTCGATCGCGATCGCCCAGGGCGAGCCATCGGGCTGGAGGCCAATCGCCCGCAACTCGCCGTCGATCGACAGCAGCGCGTTGGAAATGTGAAATTGCCTGGCGACCTCGGTCAGACGGTCGACGCCGTAACCCTTCGCAATGCCTGACAGGTCCAGCGTCACCGGAGCGCTCTTGCGCGCACGGCGTCCGGACAGGTCTAGCTCCAGAATGTCATGCGCCGGACGTCTGGGCGCAGACAGGGCTGCTTGGATACGGGCCGGATCTACAGCCGCAGGGCCAAAGCCCCAGGCCGAAACCGCATCGCCCACGCCAATATCAAAGGCTCCGCCAGAAGCCCTGCCAATCGAAAGTGCCTTCTCCAGCACCACCATCAGATGTTGGGGACACTCGACCCAGACACCCGGCGCCGCCGCATTCAAACGCATCAGATCGCTATCTGGATTCCAGGTCGACATCTGCTGATCGACCTCGGTCACCGCCGCCGCCATCGCAGCGGTAACCGGGGCCACGTCGAATTCGGCAGGTGTGTGAAACAGCGCGGACCAGCGTGTGCCCATGGTCTCGCCATTGAGCGCATGGCGCGTGAGATCAGTAAACGTCTTCGGCATATCGTCCCTCCGCTTTGAGAATGGCAGGTGTCAGACCCTGCGAAGCCAGGATGTCCGTCATTGCTTCGGCAACGCCGGCGGCCATCTCGCGGCCGCCGCAGACCAGAACCTGTGCGCCGTTGGCGATCAGCCGCGCAACCCTGGCCCGGTCGCGGCGCAGGATGTCCTGGACATAGGTGCGCGATTCCGTCCGGGAGAACGCTGCAGCGACCGAGGTCAGCCTCCCTTCTGTGTGCCAGTCGATGAGCTCGGGGCGATAGAGCAAATCGCTGTCGGGATGGCGGGCGCCAAACCACAGATGCATCGGCCGGTGCCGTGTGTTCGCCCGCGCGAAGCCGGCCAGCGGACCGATGCCGGTGCCCGCGCCGATCAGGATTACGGGCTTTTTGCCTCGAACCGGCCTGAACCCCGGATTGGGGCGGATGAAGGCCTGGATGGCCTCTCCGGGCTCAAGCGAGAGAAGCTGTCCTGAACACAGGCCGCCGGGATGCTTGCGGACGCAGATTTCAACGAAGCCGTCCCTGGCGCCCGAAGCGAGCGAGTAGAACCTTGGCACGGATGATTCTTCAGGCACAATTCCGAGCAGGTCGCCTGCCATGAAGCGGGATACGCCGAAGCCGGTTATCCGCCGCCAGAGAGGCACATGCGGCAGGGCGAAGCGCAGGATTGCCGTCGGGGCCTGCACCTCGGCGCCATAGTCGCGGCGCGAGATCAGCGTCAGTGCGGATGTCCTGGGCGCCACCGGCTGATGATCGAGTTCCAGAGGCATGTGCAATGCTGCACCGAGCAAACGGCCCCAGCGGGCGAAATCCTGAGGCGACTGACGGTTCACGGTGTCCATCGGCAGAAGCGTGGTCCAGCCCTTTGCCTCGGCCGCGCTTGCGACCTGTCTTGCGAAACCACAGAAATCCGGAAAGCTGCGGTCGCCAAAACCCAGGATCGCGACCGGCATGGCCGGAGCCTCGGGCAGGGCGGCAAGGCGATCAAGAAACCCCTTCGCCGAGGCCGGCGCCGTGCCGTCGCCATAGGTCGAGGCGAGGACGATGATGCGGTCAGCATTTGTGTAGCGGTCGGGCGCGAAGGCCGACATCGGCGCTGCGTGGACCTTTTGTCCCGCAGCCGTCAGAGCTGCATGCAGGGTTGCAGCAAAGCCCCAGACATTGCCGCCCTCGCTGCCCACGAGCAGCACCGTATCGGCCTGTCCAGCCGTGGCGTTGCCGCGCAGCTTCGGCCGGGCGCGGCGTCCGGCCACCCAGACGATGACACCGGTTACCGCCATCAGCGGCACCCCGAGCGCCATCAACCCGAGCAGAAGGCCGAGTGTCGCGGCACCCTGGCCGGTGTGCAGCATGTTGATGGTTTCCGACATCCGGTCCCACACACCAGGCTCGGTCCAGGCAAGCAGTGCGCCGGTTCCCTGGTCGATATAACCCTGTCCCGCATCGGTTTTCAGTGTA
Source organism: Hoeflea sp. (assembly GCF_014359905.1). Classification (GTDB taxonomy): domain Bacteria; phylum Pseudomonadota; class Alphaproteobacteria; order Rhizobiales; family Rhizobiaceae; genus Hoeflea. Next base: position 8,953 of record NZ_JACIYP010000043.1, read on the forward strand.
AAGACGTCTGTCGGATCGTCCGGATAGGGAAAAGTCAGTTCCCGCAGCGCCGACAACGGCGTGGTGCGTAGGGCCTGAATGTCAGTAACGGAGAAACCGCTCACACCACTGACCGTATCGGGAATTGGCGGTGTCACATTGCCGTCCGGCAAATACCCGAATGTCGATGCTGTCATCCACAAGGCGGTCACGGACGACAGGAACAGTCCCGCGATCGAAAAACGGGCGATCTCCACATGCAACCGGCCGGACAAGGGCCCCTTCAGGGGCGCAAATATCCGGCGCCAGCCACCCGTACGGCGGACGACCAGTGCGGTTCCGGTGATCGACAGCATCAGCATGGCGGCAGCGCCAACGGCCGCCACGACTCGCCCTGAATCATCAAGAAAGAACGACCGATGCAGGTTTTTCAACCAGCGCTCGACCGCTGATCCGTCCGCAGAACCGGCATCGAGACCTGTCGCCGGGTCGACAACGGCAGCTCCTGGCGTACCGTTGTCGAACCAGTAGGCGGTGATCCGCCCCGAGGGCGCGCGCTTGATCTGCTCGACACCCGGATGGGTGGCCAGGACCCGTGCTGTCAGGTCGGCGATACTGAGCCCGGCCTCCGTCTGTGCAGGCGCTGTCACGGTCTCGAGTGCCGGAAAGACCGACAGCCCGGCGCCGGAAAGGCTGAGGACAAGAAGAAGGGCGGCGGCAATGAGGCCGGGCCATCTGTGCAGGGAGCGGATCATGCCGGTTGCTCTCACATGTTGTAGGTGAATGACTCGATATAGCGACGGCCGGGTGTTGCCTTGCCGGCGCCAGCGGCTGTGAGCGGGACGACCACTTCTGATGGGCTGTCGCGCATATCTTCCACGGCGGCATCGACATGCACCTGGTAGCCGGCGTCAAAGAGCGCGTCAGCGAGGTTGAGCGTGATCGAGAGTTTGCGGCCAGAGCCGACACTGGCGCCGGTAATTCCGTTGATCTCGGACAGGCTTCCGCCGGTGGCGCGCTGCCAGTCGCTCAGATGCTGATAATATTTGGACTTGCCGCCGGCCATCCAGAGACTGCCTTTGTAGACACCGTTGGCGTCGGTCACGTAGATCGCCAGATAGGCGCCGTTGCCGCCATAGTTCTTGAGGGTCGTGTCGATGGTCACCGGCCGCGCCCAGGCGGTCACGGGACGTGTCAGCGCGGTGGTGATGGCAAGCGCGGCCAGGATCGATTTCATCAGGTTTCTCCAAGGGTTGATCAGATGCCCCTTGAATGGGCCGTGCGCCTGATCCCTTCCTTAACAAGCTCATGATTTCGCTTCAGCTTGCCGTCAGGTTTGGCTGAGGCGCCGTCCGACGGTCTGAACGAAGCAACCCCGCCATCGGCAAGCGATGACGGGGCTGAGAGGAGGGAAGCGCGAGGGTTGGATCAGTTCACCTGGACCTGCGACGCTGCGCCGGTATCAAACAGACCATTGTTGGGAGGCGATACGGACCCGGCAGGCGCAGGGCTTGGGCTTGCTTGGCCGTCGTCATCATCGTCGTCATCTTCGCCATCGTCATCGTCATCGGAGCGGTAACGGGCCTTGTACTTGTGATCATCGTCGTCATTGCTGGCGAGCAGGAAGGTCGCGCCGTGCGACGACGCGTCATCCATCGCCATCAACTGGCCGGAATCGCCGGCCCGATTGGAATGGACCGCACCGACTGCTGGTATCGCGAGGAAAGCGGCGAGCGCCGTGGTGGCTGTGAGAATGGCAAGTGTGGTCTTCATGGGGTGTCTCCTTTGGTCTTGATCGACACCCGGAACCTCGTCCCTGGGCCTTATCGTTTCCTGACGCCTGGAGACTTTCTGCTTCAGCTTGGCGTCAGGAACGAAACCGCGGTTCAGGATCGCTGCGCACAGGCACCAGCGCTCCCCTCACACTCAATCGTCATACTCGATATCAATGACTTCCAATGTCTGCGGATTGACCTTGATTTCGACTTCCCGCCCCGACGCGTCGCGGCCATTGATCTGGTAGCAGCCGTCGTCAATCTTGATCCTGCGGACGGTTACGCCCTGCTGCGCGGCGACGCGTTGAACCGCTTCACGCGGCTGCCATTGTGCCATCGGCACAGTGCAATCATCCTCGTCGGCACGGGCAAGGCCCGTTGCGCCGAGGGATGCGAAAAGAAACAGAATGGCAAACGACTTTCTCATGCCCCATACTCCCTGTAATAGACTTTGAAGTGTGATCTGCGCCCTGAACCTGACGGCGGCCTGAACCTGAAGACCACGGCGCTTCAGTTTGCCGTCAGTTGGCAATGTAAGACAATGCACGAACGTTACGGGCGAACGGCAATGCGCATACTCCTCATTGAAGATGACACGGTTCTGGGGTCGGCCGTGCGTGACCAGATCGTGGCGGACGGCCATTCGCTGGATTGGGTCAAGCGGCTTGACGAGGCGAGCGACGCCGTCGCCGTTGCAGCCTACGACCTCGTGCTGCTCGACCTGATGCTTCCGGACGGGCGCGGCATTCCCTTTCTCAGGGGGTTCCGTGCCAAAGGCGACGTTACCCCGGTCATCATTCTGACGGCGCTGGATCAGGTTTCGGACCGGATCGAGGGCTTGAACGCAGGCGCCGACGACTATCTGGTCAAGCCCTTTGACCTTGCCGAGCTGTCCGCGCGCATCGGATCCGTCGCACGGCGCTACAGCGGTAATCCGAATCCCATCATCAAGCTCGGGGAACTCGAGATTGATCTCGCTGCCCGCAGCGTTCGCAAGAATGGTCGCATGGTCCCTCTTACCGCGCGGGAGTGGGTGCTATTCGAGGCCTTCGTGCAGCGTCCGGGGCAGCTGCTTTCCAAGTCACAACTCGAGGAGAGGCTCTATTCCTTCGATACCGAGATCGACAGCAATGCGATCGAGGTGCATGTGAGCCGCTTGCGCAAGAAGCTCGGCCATTCGGTGATCGAGACGGAGCGAGGCCTCGGCTACCGGCTGGGCGCTATATGAGGGCGCCCCGTTCGCTGCAGGCAAGGCTGGCGATCCTCATCGGTCTCGGTGTGACGCTCCTTTGGATCATTACAGCGACAGTGACTGCGACACTGCTGCGCCAGGAAATGAACGAGGTGTTCGATTCCGCCTTGCAGGAGACGGCCCAAAGGCTGCTGCCGCTTGCGGTTATCGACATCATCGACCGTGAGGAAGAAGGACTTTCGCAGCGGATCGCCAACCTCAGGGAGCACTCGGAGTTCCTGACCTACATCGTGCGCGATGCACAGGGACGCGTCCTCATAAGTTCCCATGCCGCCGACCCCTCGATCTTTCCGCCTTACGACGGCGTCGGCTTCCGGCAGTCTGCCACCCACAGGCTCTATTATGAGGCTGCCCTGCAGGAAAGCCTTACCATCGCCGTGGCCGAGCCGCTCGATCACCGGGCGTCGATGGCACGCGAGATGCAGCTTGGCCTCGGGCTACCGCTGCTGGTCGTCATACCGCTCTGCCTGGTGGTAATCTTCGGCGCGGTTCGCTTCAGTTTCCGACCCGTCAGACAGCTCCGGAATGCGCTGGCGAGCCGCGGTGCCCACGATCTCTCGCCAACCTCCAATCTTGATTTGCCCAGCGAGCTTGCGCCCATCGCCTCGGCAACGAATGATCTGCTTGCACGGCTCAACGCGGCTTTCGAGGCGGAACGCAGCCTTGCCGCCAATGCGGCCCACGAACTGCGCACGCCCGTGGCCGGCGCCATTGCCCAGGCGCAGCGATTGCAGAGTGAAACATCCGACCCCGTCGCGGCACATCGTGCAGCCGACATCGAGACAACGTTGAAACGCCTGACGCGTCTGTCGGAGAAGCTGATCCAGCTTGCCCGGGCTGAAGGGGGGCGGCTGCGGACAGGCAAGCCTGCAGACCTGCGCCTGGTGCTGCGCCTGATCGTTTCCGATTTCGAGCGGACCCCATGGGGCAGCCAGATCGACTTCATTCCGCCAGACCATCCGGTGATGTCCGATATTGATCCAGATGCCTTCGGCATCGTGTGCCGCAACCTGATCGAGAACGCTCTCAAGCACGGCACACCCGGATCGCCCGTCAGGATCAGGCTTTCGGCATCGGGACGACTGTCCATCGAAAACGACAGCCCGGTGATCAAGCCGGAAATCCTCGCCCGCCTGACCCGCCGGTTTGAACGTGGATCCGGGTCGGCCGAGGGAAGCGGGCTGGGACTGGCCATTGTTCGCACCATTGCAGAACGCGCTGATTGCAAGTTTGAACTTGTCTCGCCGATTGCCGGCCGGACGCGGGGCATGGAGGCCGCCGTCATTGTTCCGACGATGCGTTTGCAATGATAGCTGACGAAGTGGACCGTTCTGTGCCAAGCAGGAGCCGGTCCGCACTTCAAGACAGGACAGAAGGTCGTTCTGTTGTCTCGGGCATTCTTCTGTTCGCTCCTCAATGGTGCCAATCCCGCGGGATGCCCTTTCGACGAGATGAAGGCACAGCTAGACAAGATAAGCGACGACGGCAGCACGGCTTTGAGCGATGATTTCCATCTGCTGGGTTTCCCGATGGGATGTGCATGAAATTGACTATTGCTGCACACAAACTGAGCCGAAATGCCGGAAGGGCTTGGTGGAACCAAGCGTCGGGGCTGTCTTGGCAGTTGCCTACCCAAGAGCATCGGCACTTTGTCGCGAAAATGGTTTGCACCAGTCTTGCTAACCCCTTGAAATCATAGGGTTCAAAAAGCATCAGGTTTGCAGGATTATTCCATACAAAACAACGCCTTGCACCAGACTGCGAATCTGGGGGTCAGAGCTTCGAATCCTTTCGGGCGCGCCATTTTTCTTAGAGTCCTCTCCTTGAGACTGTCTCCGCGGTTTTGAGACTTTTCGCCACATAGGTTGGGACTCGCGGCTTCCCTTGGTGAAATCGCACGTGATTTTGTGTTGCACGGAGGGGAATTCGAAGTCCCTTAAGTGCGCGATGGGTGGGCCTTATCGAGAGTCGGCTCCCGGTCCGACACTTGAAGCGCCGAAACCGCCGGGCAAGGCGTCTGCCCTGATCCTTCCGGATAGCAGGGTCCGCTCCCGATCAACCAGTCCAAATCGCTGCCGCAGCTTAACCGAAGTTTATGATTGTGCGGGATAGGTCTACTGCACGTTTTGCCATATCTGTGGAGGCCCCGTCTTGAAGAGAAATGTGAAGCTCTGGCTCGCCGGGTCATTTCTGGCCTTCGCACTGTGCCCGCCGGCAATTGCGGATGTTACTGAGCGCTATGGGGAACTGCAGTCGGTCATTGATGCCATCAATGATCCGGACCCGCTGATGCGCCTGGCGCAGCTTGAGGAAATCCTGGAGAACGGCAATGCGACGGACGTCCAGCTGGCGATCCGCACTGCCTTTACCCTGGATGATCCCAACGTCCGGTCCTTGGCTCTGCGCGCCCATTTTGCTGGTTTTCGCACATTTGTCGTTACAGCTGGACTGCCAGAGAGTGTGAAGGAGGTCCTGGCCGGAAGCGACAAGGATGCGGCGAACAACATTCGCAACGGATACCTTCTTGGCTTGCTTGAGAGCCTTGGTTACAAGTTCAGCTTTCAGTCGGAATATCCATCGAGCACCGAGCTTGAATTCAAGACGATGCTCTTGAACGATCAGCGCCAGCAAACCGAGTTTAACGGGTCCGGCAACATACGCGGCGGAATGGTGACGATAGCGACGCCGATCTTTGCGTACAACAACCAGCGAACTTGCAGCTTCGAATTCACCGAATATGAGGGCTTCACGCTGAAAGGGTTTGGCAGTTGCAACCTGGATGGCGGCTTCCTGTTTCCGGTCACCTTTCACCTGTTCGACGATGACAAGCTTCCGCTTAAAGAGTGAATGCAAACGTTACGACCTGACAGCGATGGGAAACCTTGCCCGTCTCAGCCTTTCACGAGGTGCAGGGTCTCCACTGAGTAGCCTGCGTCCCCTGAGCCCGTGAAGCTCAGCCTCAGCCTGGATGCGCGCCGCGTGGCCATCATGCAGACCGTTTCGGCGGCAAGCTCGCAACGTGCGCCCGGAACAAAGCCCTGACCGTCATTGTCTGCCTCGATGATCATTGCGCCCTGGCCTGACAGGCTCTGGATGTTGATCCGCACACCCTGGATCGCCGAGACCTGGTCGAGATCCAGAACGAGGGAGACGCGCCCGTCCACAGGCGCCAGATGAAGGGCAGAGTCACCGGACAGAAAGCTGCCGATGCTGGTATCCTTCTGCGAGATCCGTCCCTTCACCAGAACCAGGCTGTCATAAGGTCGGGTCGCTTCAGCCAGGCTCCGGCTTTCCGGGACTGGAGCTCCAATCTTCTGAAGTTCGGCGGCAATGATATCGTAGCGCAGGGCAATGCCCAGGCCCTCGTCCGGCTCGACTTCGTACAGCATGGCGATGGGACGGCCCTTGGACATCACGGTGCCGCCGCTCATGCCCTTCTGGAATGACGCGGATGGATCCAGCGAGGACAACGCGATGATCCTTCCTCCGTCGGCGTCCCGCGACAGGGCACGGAACGCAACCGACAGCGACTGGCGCTCGGTCGGTGTGGTGATTTCTAGCGTTGCCTGCTTGATGCTGTCTATGATCGGTTGAAGCGGCGCCGACCGGACGCGATCTCTGCTGCAGCCTTCCTTGGCAATCGCGCCGCCAACGGTCAGGAATGCAAGGTCTAGGTCTTCATCGACGGCTGCAACAGGCGATCGCGTGGGGTGTAGCCGGCCAAAACTGTCGAGAAGGTCGGGTGATGACAGGGTTCCGTCCGTCCGCTCCACGACATGCCGCGGCGTGGCAATGCGGCACGCGCCCGAGGCATCCAGGAAAAGCCAGCCCTGCCCAAACGTATCGTCACCCCTTGCCAGCAAGACCGTTTCCGCCCGGGCGGAAAGGGAGCCAAATCCGCCCAGGGCAATCAGAACGCAGAAGACCATCATGCGGCTCATCGGTCTCATGGTGCGGCTTCTTTGCTTTCCTGAGGCGTGGCTTGGATATCCGGCAGGCTTGGCGGATCGCCGGGATCCATTCTGTCCGGACGTGAATAGGCCAGGCTGATCGCATCCATCAACATGGGCCACAGAACGAACGCGAGCACAAAGAAAAGCTGGATCTTCAGGAACACCGGATCGTTGATGAGCTGCACGAGAAGACCGAGATCGACGCGGCTGCTGTTGGCGCGCCCGCCTGGAGGCGTGATGGTCAATTCAAGGGATTCCGTCGAAACGGATACCACAAGGCCGGGCTGATCGGAGACCGTGATAAAACCGAACATCGCTGCTTCAGGATTGGGAGCAAGATCCTTATCGCCCTCCAGCCGCGCGGCATCGGTTTCTATGAGGCTGCCAGGTGGAATCTGCATTTCCTCAATGGCGACGTAGATCGAGCCACCCCCATCCAGCATCGGGACATCTATGGTCCGACCGAAGACGTCGAGCTCGCCGCTCAGAAGGGTCGGCCCCGGTCCATCACTGCGCATGGCGAAACGGGCGCCGATGCTGCCCGGGCCCCAGACAGGCAGGCGACGGGAGAGCAAGTCAGGGGCACAGGTGACATCAGCAATGAGGATAAGCTCGCCGGCGAAGGATACGGTTTCGCCAGTTGCCTTGCGAAAATCACCCGTCCCTTCGACAGTCACCTGCAGCGGGTTTGTTTCAATGCGCTGATAGCTGACCCTGGCGCCGACCCCCGGCAGAAAGGCACCTTCGGAGCACACATCGTCGAGGCTGCCATCGGGCCAATTGGCAATTCGAAAGCCTTGCCCATACAGGATTGCCAGCTCCGGATTGGAGACGGCAAAGGAGACAATCTCGCTCTCGGCCTTGATCGACGCCAAAGTTTTCGGGTTGTCGGACATCAGATGCAAGGCGAGGCTGACCAGGAGCGCCAGACCGACCGCCAGGCCGATCGAAGCGCCAATCCGTCGCCAGGCAATGCGTTCAGGCCTACTCCACATGGACAGCATAACGCTGTTCAGTGGTCTTGCCTGTCAGACCTTTGACACCGATGACGAGTTGCAGCGCCTTGCCCCTCATGGTCTCGGTGACAGGAATGTCGCATATATGGGAATAGGTCACGCGCGCGCCGCCAACCGGCTTCTTGCACTTCACCGTTTCCGCCGCGGCCTGGTCTTCGATACGCAGACTGGCCACGACCCGGCTTTGGCTGACATTGACATAGGCGAGCAGTCCGGCCGCGTCACGCCTGGCGCCGATGATGGCCGGCACATAGGTTCTTCCGGCAAAATCGTTGCAGTCTTCTGAAAGCGTAGCGAGCAGAAGAAGGCTGTCAGAGCCGTACATGCTGAGCTGCTCGGCGTAACGGGTGGGGACAGGAACCTTTGGCGGGGCCGAGAAGCCGCCGGCGGCACGGTACATGTTGGCGGCCCAGTAGCGTCCGTCATCGGTCATCACACGCACGCAGATCGTTGCCGGAGCGGTCTCGCTCTGCCGCAGCAGCCCTAGTCTGAGATCGTTAAGCGCGCCTTGAGTGACGGCGCCGGAATAGGCAAGCCCGGAGAGAAACTGGCCGTTGACCTGGGTGTTGCCTGCGTAACGTTCGTTGAAATCGGGAACATTGGCGAGCTCCAGCACCGGGGTATCCGTCTGAGCAAAAGCCGTCACAGGGCTCATCAAGAGTGCGGCGATGAACAGAAGGACGCCAGATCGTACGGAATGTATCTTGCGCAGTTTCATCACCATCATGCCCCGGAATTTCGACCGCAGGTTGGGGCAACAGGTGCTAATTTTCCATTAAATGCAAAGCCTTGATCATCAGCCCTTGGCCCCTTCGCAGCGGAAGGCAAAGGCGCAACGATGTGTACCGTATCCACCGTTGCGGCGTTTGGAAGCAAATGGGCCTCCGCCGCCCTGTGCGTGGAAGAAGCTTCTCGCGACGGCACTCTCTCAAGTTCCTTCCCTTTCAGACAGCCTTGAAGGCGACCGCACTAAGCAGGCGACGCACAACGCGCATTGCCCAAAGCGTTGGCCTTGCCCCTTGCGGCCTGCAAAGCCCGTCGTCTAGAAGAGATCACTCCGCTGCCACCAGGGCGGCAGGGTGGGGAGAGCAGCAGGCGTGGCATGAACAAACCGGGCGACATCCAGGCCTTCATCATCCATCTGGCGCGCGCCGCGGCGCGGCGGCCGCAGGTGGATCGCATTCTCGCCGCCTGTCCGCTGCCTGCATCGGTCATCGATGCGGTCGATGGCCGGGCGCTGTCTGCGGGAGAAATCGATGCGGTCCTGTCGCACGGGAGCCTTCATGCGCCGCATTATCCCTTCGAGATGACGGTGGGCGAGATCGGCTGTTTTCTGAGCCACCGCAAGGCCTGGCAGATGATTGCCGATCAGGGCCTCAGGGCCGGCCTGGTGATCGAGGATGATGTCGAAATCGATACGGAGGTTTTTGCGCGCGCCCTGGACCTTGCCACCGAATGCATTGATCAGGCTGGCTACATCCAGTTTCAGGTCAGGCCGGTGAACGGCAGGGCGGAGACCCTGGCAAGCCGCGACGGCGTGAGCATTGTGCGGCCGCCGGTCGGAATGCGGCGCACGTCAGCGCAGCTTGTCAGTGCGGCCCATGCCAGGCATCTCCTGCAGGTCACCGAGCGCTTCGACCGCCCGGTCGACGGGCTGTTGCAGATGAGCTGGGTCACCGGCATCGCCATGAGTTGCGCCGTGCCCTCGGGCTTGAGCGACCGGACCGTCGAGACCGGCGGCAGCACGATTTCGCTCAAGAGCAGGAAGCCGCTGCTGCATAGGCTCGCCCGCGAGCTCAACCGGTTCCTCTATCGCCGTCGCATCCGCGCCTGTTCCGTCCGGCACCTTGCCTCAACCGGGGTCGATCCATGAGCGTCCTTGTCACCGGCGGCGCCGGTTACATAGGCAGCCACATGGTTCTCGCACTTCTCGATCACGGCGAGGATGTGGTGGTCATCGACAATCTGTCGACCGGCAATGAATGGGCCGTGCCGCCTCAGGCCCGGTTCTACAAGGCCGACATCGCCGACGCGCAAGCGCTCGACCGCATCTTCGCCAGCCATGCCATCGATGCCATCCTCCACTTTGCCGGGCTGATCATCGTTTCGGAATCGGTGGAGCTGCCTCTCGACTATTATCTGGAGAACGCCTGCAAGTCGCGGTTGCTGATTGAGCGCGCGCTGGAAGCAAAGGTCCAGAATTTCATCTTCTCCTCCTCGGCCGCGGTCTATGGCGCGCCCGGGCTCGAGCCTGTTTCCGAATCCGCGCCGTTCGCCCCTGAATCGCCCTATGGAACCTCGAAACTCATGACCGAGTGGATGCTGCGCGACGTGGCGGCGGTCAATCCGGGCTTTCGCTACGCGGCCTTGCGCTATTTCAACGTGGCGGGCGCCGATCCGAAGATGCGGGCCGGCCAGTCCTCCCGCCAGTCGACCCACCTCATCAAGATCGCCGCCGAAGCCGCGACCGGAAAACGCGACGGGATGCAGATCTTCGGCGATGATTTCGACACGCCGGACGGAACCTGCGTGCGCGACTATATCCATGTCACCGATCTCGCCCATGCCCATTATTGCGCGCTCGCCTATCTCAGGGCCGGCGGGCCGTCGGTTGCGGCCAATTGCGGCTATGGCAGCGGCTATTCCGTCCGCCAGGTGGTCGACGCCGTCAAGGCCGTGTCAGGCGTCGATTTCAAGGTGACCCAGGCGCCGCGCCGGGCCGGCGACGCCGCCATGATCGTGGCCGATTCGACCTTTGCGCGGGAGGCGTTCGGATGGGCCCCGGAACTCGATGACCTCGAGACCATCATCCGCCATGCGCTCGAGTGGGAACGCAGACTGGGCAACCGGACAGGCGGCCAGCCGGGGGGCTGAGCGGCGCCCGGCCCGGCAAACCGGCTTGCCATCGGCGCCGATATTCTGCATGAACGCCTCAGGCGGAGGGCGCGAGCCGCCATGCCTGTCTTCGGCAGCCCGGGATCAGGACCAGGACATGACCATTCCCTGCTACTACATCAATCTTGACCGTTCGCCCGAGCGTGACGCAAGCTTCCGCGCCGAATGCGCCCGCGCGGGCATCGAGCCGACCCGCGTTGCCGCTGTCGACGGGCGCACCATCGATGCGGCGGAGCAGGCCCGGCTTTCCGCGCTCAAGAGCGGCAGGCTCGGGCTCGGCCCTGGCGAAATGGCCTGTTATCTCAGCCACCGCAAGGTCTGGGCGATGATCCGCGACGGCGATGCGGACTGGGCCTTCGTCGCCGAGGACGACATCCATTTCAGCGCCGATGCCGGCCTGTTTTTCGAGAATGACAGCTGGCTGCCCGCCTCGGGCGTCGATATCGTCAAGGCCGAGACCGCGCGGCAGCGCATCCGCATGGCGCCGGCGCTTTACGCAACGGCCCACGGCCACGATTTGCGGATATTGCAGTCCTATCACGGTGGAACGGCGGGCTATTTTGTCAGCCGCACCGGAGCTGCGAGACTGCTCGAGCTGACCGAGGGCGTGTGCGACGCGCTCGATCATGTCATGTTCCACGAATGGATCGGCGTCGTCGGCCACCTGTCGATCCTGCAGCTCGATCCGGCCTTGTGCATCCAGGATTATCTGGTCGGCAAAACCGCAAAGCGGTCCGGCTTCAAGAGCACGCTCGACAAGGACCGCGCCGCGAGTTCCACCGAGGCAGGGCTGAAGAAGCGGCCCACGGGCCTGGCCCTGATCCGGCGCGAGGTCGGCCGGCCGTTCCGCCGGCTTGGCGCCAGCCTTCGCGCCATGGTCGACAATGCCCGCGGCGTTGCGGTCATCAAGCGGATCCCGATCCGGGAGTTTTAAGCCATGACCGCAATCGAACAGATCCCCATCTTCTACATCAACATGGAGGACGCCATCGAGCGACGTGACTGGTTCGAGGCTCAGGCAGCCCGGCTTGGCCTGACCGTCCAGCGCGTGGATGCGGTCGCCGGCCGGCAACTGCCGGAGGAAACCCTGGCCCGGCTGAAAGCCTCCATCCGTTCCGGCACGCCCCTGGGACCCAGCGAGATAGGCTGCTTTCTCAGCCACCGAAAGGCCTGGGAGCAGGTGCTTGCTACCGGCGCGCCCTGGGCCTTCGTCGCCGAAGACGATCTGCATCTGGCAGGCGGCGCGGCGGACTATTTCCGGTCGACCGGCTGGATCCCCCCTGACGCCCAACTGGTCAAGGCCGAAACCACCTTTCGCCGCTGCCATATGGCGCGCGCGGGCAGGAGGGCGCCCGATGGACGCACTTTGCGGCAGCTGTTGTCTCTGCATGGCGGGGCTGGCGGCTATTTCCTGTCGCGCAAGGCGGCTCAGGACGCTCTCGATCTGACCCGCGCCATGTGCGAGCCGGCCGATCATGTCCTGTTCAATCCCGACTTCGGCTTCTTCAACACCCACGCAACCTACCAGATAGATCCCGCGATCGCGGTTCAGGACCTGTTGCGCCGGGACAACAAGGCCGGATTCCTGCAGAGCGGACTGGCCATAGAGCGGCGGGCGCAATCCAGGCCGCGGACGGGCAAGCTGGTCCGCGAAATCGCAAGGCCGTTTCAACGCCTCGCGCAAGCCTTCAGGGACGACCGGTTCAGCCGCCGCCTCAATACGCTTTTTGAGAGGGTTGATTACCGCTTGTGACGGCCGGCGGGATCACCGGCTTGGGCGCGCCTGCTGCAAGTTCGATCAGGCGGCCGGGCCGTTTCGGCTCCATTGTTCCCAGACGAAGTCATAGGACCAGTCGCAATGATGCGATGTGCCGAGTTCGGCCCGGATGGCGTCCCGTTCGGCCATCTGCTGCTTTTCAAACATGTGAAACTGGATCTGCAGCATCGCAAACCGCTCGAGCTGGCGAGCCCGGGCAAGCGCCGGCAGCAGATCATACTCGCCACCCTCGATATTGATCTTTGCGAGGTCAATGGTCCGGGGCTTGAAGTCGGCCATGAACGTCGAAACCGCGACAACGTCACCGCTGAGATCGGTGCTCGCGCCCGAAAGGGCGGATGAGGCGTCGCCCTCGTCGGAAAGCGCCAGTCTGCCGCTCTCGCTTCCGAGCGCAAACGCATGCACATGGATTTTGTCGTTGTCCGAATATTTCGCCGCAAGGTCCGCAGCAAACCGCGGATGCGGTTCGAAGACATGAATGGTGCAGCCATAGCGAGAATGAATGGCGTCGGTCCAGCCGCCGGTGTAGCCGCCGATGTCGAAGACGGTGGACTCCGGCCCAAGCATCGGGAAATCCAGACGCAACGCTTCGCCATTGTCCTTGAGCCAGCGCCGGTGCTCGCGCCGGTGTATCCGCAAATGCGGATGGATGGCTTCCTTGAAAAAGCGCCGGATCTTGTTGGACATGAAGCTCGCCTGTGTCGGGATGCTGGTAGGTGATGACATACCGGCGCAAGGCAAACCAATCAAGCGTGGTGGACGCTGCGCGGATCAGGGGGGCGGCCATCGTCGTGTTGGGGTATTGGATGCGACCTCGAAACCATGCATACAGGCCGTGGCGACAGGCGCGGTCGTAAAACAGGACGGGGATTGACGGCATTCCATGATCATCACCCACATCAATGGCGGGCTGGGCAACCAGATGTTCCAGTATGCGGCGGGCAGGGCGCTGGCGCTGCGCCATGGCGCGGAACTTCTGCTCGACACACGGATCTTCGACGGCAGTACCCAGTTCGGCCTCGGGCTCCATCATTTCGCCATCGCCGCCCGGCAGGGTCTGCCCGCGGAAATGCCGCCCGAGCGGCGGCAGCAGCGGTTGCGTTATCTGATCTGGCGCGGATTGAAGCTCAAGCCGCATTTGTTGCGGGAAAACGGCCTGAGCTACAATGCGGCGTTCGAGAGCGCAGGCGATGGCGTTTATCTCAAGGGATACTGGCAGAGCGAGCGCTATTTCAAACCGGTGGAGGCCGCCATTCGCGCCGATTTCCAGATCGTCACGCCGCCTTCGCCGGCCAATGCCGCCGTCCTCGCCGAGCTTGCCGAACGGCCCGCCATCTCGCTGCACATCCGGCGCGGCGACTACGTCAAGGATTCGCGCACCAACGCCACCCACGGCACCTGCTCGCTCGACTATTACAGACGGGCGGTGGATCTGATTGCGGCAAGGATGACCGAAAAGCCGGTGATCTACACCTTCTCCGATGATCCTGCCTGGGTGCGGGACAATCTCATCCTGCCCTTCGCGATGCGGGTGATGGACCACAATGATTCAGACCACAATTACGAGGATCTGCGGCTGATGAGCGCCTGCCGGCATCACGTCATCGCCAACTCGTCGTTCTCCTGGTGGGGCGCATGGCTCAATCCGTCTGAAGACAAGATCGTGGTCTCGCCGGACCGCTGGTTCGCCGACCCCAAGTTAGTGAATGAGGACATCTGGCCGGAAAGCTGGGTCAGGTTGGCTTGACACTGCTGCCTCGGCTCAGTCAGTCCCCGCGGAAGGCCGCCTTCAGCGCCACGTCAAGCTGCTCCATCGGCGCGTCGAGCGGGTAATGGTGATTGCCGATGAACAGCCCGTTGGTGTCTGCCAGTTCGGCATTCGGCAAGCCGCCATGGATTTCATGATCCATGTAGCGCGTCACAACCTCGTTCTTGGCAAAATTGCCCGCCACGATCGGACGCGCCTCGATGCCATGGCGCTCGAAACAGGCGACCAGATCCTTGCGGCTCACACCGCAATCCGGATCGATGATCATGGAGAAACCGAACCAGCTGCTCTGGCCGGTCTCGCGCTGGATGCGGATCTGCTGAAAGCCCGCCATCACCTGTTTGAACAGCTCCGCGTTCTTGCGGCGGTTTTCCACGATCATCGGCAGCTTGGCCATCTGCTCGATGCCGATCGCCCCGCTCATTTCCAGCGGGCGCAGATTGTAGCCCGGCAGCACGAAGCGGAAGGCCTCCTCGAACGGATCGTCGCCCTTGACGCCGATGACATGGTTCGGGCTCGGCAGGTTGCGGGTCCAGCCATGCGCCCGAAGGCTCAGCATGATGTGAAACAGCTCCTCGTCATGGGTGACGGTGACGCCGCCCTCCATGGTGGAGATGTGATGCGAGAAAAACGCCGAATAGCTGCCCGCCAGACCGAAGGTGCCGGCCTGCTGCCCGTTGAACGTCGCGCCGAGGGATTCGCAATTGTCTTCGAGCAGAATGATGTCCCGGTCGCCGATGATCGCCTGGATGCGGTCGAAATCGTTCGGGTTGCCCAGCAGGTTGACCGCCAGGATGGCCTTGGTCTTGCCGCTGATGGCGGCTTCGAGCTGGTCGAGGTCGAAGTTCAGCGTGTCGAGATCGATGTCGACGAATTTGAGCCGCAAGCCATACTGGTAGAGCGGATAGTAGGTGGTGCTCCACGACACCGCCGGCACGATCACTTCGTCACCGGGCGCGAGACGATAGCGCGAGTGATAGCGAAGGGCCGCGACAAACAGGAGATTGGCCGACGACCCCGAATTCGACATCACCGCGTAAGGCGCGCCGAGCTGTTCGGCGAACAGCTTTTCGAAGGCTGCGACTTCCTTGCCCATCGAAAAGAAGCCGGATTTGACCACGCGGTCGATCGCCGCATATTCTTTCTCGTCCCAGGAACTGGTGGCAAGTGGAAACGCTTTTTCTGTCACGGATGGGTCTCCTCGGCCGCGGCCGTCAGGGCGCGGAAATGGGCATAGGTCTGGGCGATTGCATCATCAAGCGAGGTAGAAGGCATCCAGCCGAACTGGCGTTGCAGGGCGACCGAGACCAGCTTCTGTTTCATGCCGACCGGCTTGCTCAGATCATGGCTGAAGCTGCCCTGCCAGCCGATCACGCGGGCCACCGCCTCATAATAGTCATTGATCGAATGATCGCTGCCGACGCCCATGTTCATCATGCCCGGCAATTCGTCAAAGCGCGCCACGCAGGCCCAGACGCCGTCGGCCAGGTCCGAGGCGAACATGAACTCGCGACGCGCCTCGCCACTGCCCCAGATCTCGACGCTGGCCGCACCTGTGCGCTTTGCCTCATCGACCTTGCGGATGATGGCGGGCAGAAGATGCGACACGGCGGGGTCGAACTTGTCATGGACGCCGAAGATGTTGCAGGGAATGAGCGTCTTGTAGGCAAGCTCCGGGCTTGACCTGCGGACATAGTCGCACAGCCGCGCCGTCAGCACCTTGGCCAGCGCGTAGCCTTCATTGGTCGGCTCCAGTTCGCCGGTCAGCACGGCGGTTTCCTCAAGCGGATTGGGCGCCCCGCGCGGATACATGCAGGAACTGCCGATGTTGATCAGCCGGGGGATTGCCGCCTTGCGCGCGGCCATGACGATGTTGCGCCCCATGTCGAGGTTTTCGACCAGGAACTCGACCGGGTGGGCGATGTTGGCCTGAATCCCGCCGACCCGGCCCGCGGCATGGATGATCATGTCCGGCTTCACATGAGCGACATAGGCGTCCGTCGCCGCTCCGTCGGTGAGGTCAAGTTCGCGGCTCGGCGGCGCGATCAGCTCGTGCCCGCCGGCTCCCGCATGGTCCCGTATGTTGCGGCCGACCATGCCGTTGCCGCCTGTCAGGATGATCCTCATCGAACACCGCTCGTTGCGGGCGGGAAAATCGCTTCAGCCATTGCGCTCGGCCTCTTTGAGATCGGCTTCCGCCATCTCGGCGACCAGGTCCGCAAACGAGGTCTGCGGGGTCCAGCCCAGTTTCTGCTTGGCCTTGGAGGCGTCGCCCAAGAGCGTTTCCACCTCGGTCGGGCGGAAATAGCGCGGATCGACGGAGACGATCACCTTGCCGGATGGATCGCGGCCGACCTCATCGACGCCTTCGCCTTCGAACTGGATCGTCATGTCGAGCGCCGCCGCTGCCGCCAGCACGAAATCGCGCACCGAATACTGCACCCCGGTGGCGATGACGAAGTCGTCCGGTTCGTCCTGCTGCAGCATCAGCCACTGCATCTCGACATAGTCGCGCGCATGGCCCCAGTCGCGCAGCGCGTCGAGATTGCCAAGTTTGAGGCTCTCCTGCTGGCCGAGCTTGATGCGCGCCAGCGCCCGGGTGATCTTGCGGGTGACGAAGGTCTCGCCGCGCAAGGGGCTCTCGTGGTTGAACAGGATGCCGTTGCAGGCATAGAGCCCGTAGGCCTCGCGGTAGTTGATCGTGATCCAGTAGGCATAGAGCTTGGCCACGCCATAGGGCGAGCGCGGATAGAACGGCGTGCGCTCGGTCTGCGGCGTTTCCTGCACCAGGCCATAGAGCTCCGAGGTCGAGGCCTGGTAGAACCGGCTCTTGTCCTTCAGTCCGAGAATACGGATCGCCTCGAGCAGCCTGAGCGTGCCCAGCGCATCGGAATTGGCGGTGTATTCCGGTTCCTCGAACGAGACCGCGACATGGCTCTGGGCGGCGAGGTTGTAGACCTCGTCGGGCTTGGTCTGCTGCAGGATATGCGTGAGCGAGGAGGAATCGGTCATGTCGCCATGGTGCAGCACGAACTGGCCGGTCCGCCCGTATTCGCCGTCGAACAGGTGATCGATGCGCGCGGTGTTGAACAGCGATGTCCGTCGCTTGACGCCGTGCACCTCATAGCCCTTCTTGAGCAGGAACTCGGACAGGTAGGCACCGTCCTGGCCGGTCACGCCGGTGATCAGGGCAATTTTGGGTGATGGGGAATCTGTCATGGCTTCGGCTGTGTCCTTTGGGCGGCGATGTGCACGATATGGGCGGCGGCACGGTCAGGATTGGCGTATCGAGACGCCTTTTCCTTGTTCCTGGCGATAAATTCAAGCCGCGACTGATAGTCCGCCTCGGAAACGGAGCCGATCGCGTTTTGCAGGTCTTCGAACGTCTGGCAGACGATCATCCCGCGCGGGTCAAAAATATCTGCGATATCCGGTGCGCCCCAATAAATGGGCACGGTCTCGCACAACAGGCAATCGATCAGTTTCTCGGTGAAATAGCTGGGTTCGCGCACGTTTTCGATGATCACCGAATAGCGATAGGGCGCCAGCCCGTCCGATTTCTGCTCGAACGGCGCATAGCCGCGCCCGAGAATGTCCGCGTCGATCGCATTGGCCTTGATCCAGTCGACGGTGCGGTGGCGCAGTTTGTGGCCTTCAAGGTAATCCTTCGTCGAAGCGATCAGCGACAGCATCCGGGACTTGGTCATGTCGGTTGTGCGCCACTCGGGGACCCAGGTGGACCCGAACAGGAACCGGTGGCTGTTGGGGATCGCGGCAAGCAGCGAGGGCTTGCAGCTCAAGACGGCAAAGAAACGCCACCACAGCACCCGGAGCCACGCCATCTTGCGGCCGTGCACCGCGTGCGGCTCGACCACCATCAC
Source organism: Hoeflea sp. (assembly GCF_014359905.1). GTDB lineage: Bacteria > Pseudomonadota > Alphaproteobacteria > Rhizobiales > Rhizobiaceae > Hoeflea. The sequence continues at coordinate 27,249 of NZ_JACIYP010000043.1, forward strand.
CGACACTCGGGCGCGCACGCCCGGACGCGGCATGTAGAGCAGCCGCGAGGTGACATAGGCAATCAGGTGATCGTCCGGCCCCATGTCCGACACCGTGCCGGCCATCAGCCGTTCGGGACGACCCATCGGCCACGCCAGCGCATCGAGCGGCATGCGGGCGAGCTCCGGCGTGAGCTTCGTCCCATACGGTATGATGGCAATCGCATGCGCCTTGCCGGCGCCATCCATGCCTTCAGTCATGGACGAGCCTGTAGAGCGAATTGTTGCGCGTACGGCCGGCGAGTTCATATCCATGGCGGGCGAACGCAGCGGTGCAGCCCGGGTAATCGGCTTGCGGCTCGGGATGCTCGATCACGATGCGGCGCGGCAGCATGGAGCGATCGGCTGTCTCGAGGAACGGCACCAGCGCCTTGTCTTCATGGCCTTCGATGTCGATCTTCAGGCCGTCGATGCGGGTGATCCCGGCATCGCTCAGAAGCGCCGCCAGCAGCCGGACCGGAATAGGTCCCGCACCGGTTTCCTCGACGGCGACGATGGCGTCGTCATTCTTGCGGACCGCCAGGTGTCCGGAGCCCTCGCGGTCGCTGACAGCGCTGGCGATGGCGGTGATGTTGGAAAGTCCGCTCAACGCAGCGTTCCGCGCCAGCCGTTCAGTCATCAGCGGATTTGCGTCAATTGATATGCAGCGTCCCGTCGGGCCGGCGGCCCGCGCCAGCGGCAGGCTGTAAAGACCGATGTTGCAGCCGATATCGACAAAAACGCCGCCGTCAGAGACGGCGCCAAGCAGGAAATCGATATCCTCGGCATTGTAGGCGGGATTGAGCAGGATGCCATACTCGATCAGGTTGCGTCCGCCTTCGAGCCGGAACACGGCGTCGCGGAATTCGATATCGAGCGGACGGCCGCCGCCCAGCAGAAAAATCAGCCGGCTGAGCGTGGCGCGGAAGACCCCACGGCGCAGCATGCTCGTGCGGGCAAAATCGATGATCCATGTCTGCAACCGGTTTGGCGGATGGTTCTCCGGCGCGCCCGCTGGTTTAAGCGGCTCGCCTTGTGCAGACCAGCGCCGCTCGTCGAGCAGCTTCCACTCCGGGCCGCTCATCCTGCTGCCTCGAGAGTGTTGAAAAGCCCGCCACCAGACATCCGCTTTCCGGTCGCGTGAGTTTTCATGGCTGTTTGCCGCGGGTCATTTTGGGTCATGGAGGGTGTTTTCCCAGTTCTTGGTGACGAATTCAAGCAGGGTTGCGGGCGGAGAACTTTCTGCCGGTCGGAGCAGATGCGCCGTTTACGTGTCCCTGAGCCCTGCGGCAACAGTCCTGCAGCATTAGCCGTTGGAAAACAGCGCCGGATGACGGGCGGCCAGGGGGTCGTGCAGCTTGAGGGCGTCAGCATCGAGGCCAGGGGTCGAGAGAGTTTCGAACTGTTCCTGCGCGTCGCCGCCGGTGAGCACACCAGAAGCGAGCGACTGGGCTTCGGCGGCGCCGAATTCGTGCCCTGGCAGATGGGCGCGGTGATGTGATCCTCGCCGCTTTGGCCAGGGCCGGATCGCCCGCGCGCCCCTGAGCCAGGTCATGGGGGCGACTGCGTGCGTGCTATTGCGGCTCGCCGCAGAATTTGCGCAGCGCGTCCGACTTGTCCGGAAAGTCGAGAATCGAGACCGGCTTGCGGTCGAACCCCACAGGCGCGTTGTCGACCGTGCCCTTGCCGGTCAGCAGGTTGAGATCGCAGGAGCCCCCCGCGTCGGGATCCAGCGTGTCGTAGTAATTGTAGGTGAACCCGGCGACGACGAACCGGTTTTCCCGGTATACGACGGTCAGCGCTTGCTCCCACCGGTTGCGGCCGATGGCGGAATTCTGCGAGGTGACCAGCAGCGAGCCATTCTCCCGCGTCGACACCGAGGGTTCCTGGCCGAACATGGTGGTGGAGCCCCAGACCATGGAGGGGACGCGGTCGTGCAGCTTCAGGCGCAGCTCTTCGTCCGTGAGATAGAACAGCAGGTCGAATTCCTGCGCCTCGGTCTCTATCATGATGACCGCATCCCGGGCGCCGTCCTTGTTCCAGTCGCCGGTGGTGACGGAGAAGATCTGGTCGGGCGAGATTCGGGCGGCGTCCTGGGCGGATGACGCCGCGATCCCGGCCGGCGTCAGCAGGCAGGCAAGCGCCAGGAAACCCGTGAGAATGGAGTGCTGCAGGCTGGGCATCATCATCGGGACTGCTTTCGGGGGCCGGGGACCATCCGGGGCTTCGGGTTCATTCGGGGGATCTATCGGCCTTTTCATCATCCAGGTCAATTTGCCGTTTCGGCTCGGGGCAAGCGGCCGCTCGGCCAGGCCCTCCGCCAGACCTGTGGACACGGCTGGATCGGATGCCCCCCCATCGCCACGTCTCATCCCGTGCATGTCAAAATCAGCGCATTGACTCTCGTCCCGACTCTGGCGTTAAATGGAACGTAACAGGAACATATTGGGCAGGACATGAGTCTCTCGAGGCAGCAGATCGCGACGGATATTCTCGCGGCGCATACGAATGAGCAGCAGGCGCGCGCCTATGCGGCGGTATCCGGGAACGAGCGGATCTCACAGCCCCTGGCGCTCGGCGCCGGCGCGGTGGACCATTGCCTGGACGGCGGGCTTGCCTGCGGCGGGCTGCATGAGGTGCGCAGCCCGCTCGCGCGCGATATCGGCGCCGCGGCGGGTTTTGCGCTGGGGCTGGCGGCGCGGGCCATTCAGGCGGACTGCGGCGGTCGCCGCGGCGTCGTCTGGGTCAGCGATCCCGCCGCGCGCATCGATGGCGGCGGGTTGTTTCCCGCGGGCCTTGCCCAGTACGGACTCGATCCATCCTCCATGACGCTGGTCGAGCCGGGCGATCTGCAGGGCGCCATGTGGGCGGCGGACGAGGCGGCGGGCTGCGCCGGGCTGGCGGCGCTGGTCTTCCAGATCAAGGGCAATCCCGCGCGCTTCGACATCACCGCGACGCGACGTCTGATGCTGCGGGCGCGCCAAAGCGGCGTGCTGGCGCTGGTCCTCAGGCAGAGCGGCGAGGAGGAGGCGAGTGCGGCGGCGACGCGCTGGCATGTGACGACCGAACTGTCCGGGGCGGACGACATCTATCCACGCGGCGTCGGGGCAATGCGGCTGTCCCTGACGCTCGAACGCAACCGCACCGGGCGCACAGGCCAATGGCTTCTCGCCTGGAACCCCAGGACCAGGATCTTCGACCATGCCGCTTCCCACCCGGACCGTAAGCCAGCCAACCCGCCAGCGCATCCTCTCGATCGCCTTTCCGCATCTTCAGACCGACAGGATCCACCGGGCGCGATGGGGCAAGTCCTGGATCACCGGCAGGATTTCGGACGCGCATCCTGACGCCCCGCCCGTCGTCGTCACCGACACGGTTCGGAACGCCATCCGCATCGTGGCGCTCGACGCGCGCGCCCGCGCCCGCGGCGTGCGGCTGGGCCAGAGCCTGAGCGACGCCCGCGCGCTCGTCCCCGATCTCGACTGTCATCCGGCGGACGACGCGGGCGCCCGGGCGCTGCTTCTGACCATCGCCGCCTGGTGCGAGCGCTACACGCCGCTTGTGGCGCTGGATACGGCGCCCGGTCGCGATCATGGCCTGTTCATGGATTTGACCGGCTGCGCCCATCTTCTGGGCGGCGAAGCGGCGCTGGTGGCCGATCTGGAAGCAAGGCTCTGCGCGCAGGGCTTTCACGTCAGGTTGTGTCTCGCCGACACGCCGGGCGCGGCCTGGGCCATGGCGCGCTATGGCCAGGGCCGGATCATCCCCGAGGGCGCCCATGGCGAGGCGGTCCTGCCGCTAAGCCTCAGCGGCCTGCGGCTCGAGCCTGCCCTGGTGGCTTCGCTCGGCCGCGTCGGGCTCAAGACCATCGGCTGCATCGCCGGGCTTCCGCGGGCGCCGCTCGCCGCCCGCTTTGGCGTGCGGCTGATGCAGCGGCTCGACCAGGCGCTGGGCCGCGAGGCGGAAGCCATTTCGCCGATCATGCCGGTGGCGGAGCTTTCCACCGAGCGCCGATTCGCCGAGCCGATCGCCCGCCAGGAGGACATCAGCCAGGTGATTGCGGCGCTCTCGTCCGGCATCGTCGAACCGCTGGAACGCCGCGGCCTGGGCCTGCGCCGCTGCCGGATCCGGCTGTTCAGGGTCGATGGCCATGTGAGCGGGCTCGAGGTGCAGACGGCGCGGCCGCTGCGCGACGCGAAGATGATCGCCCGGTTGTTCGAGGAGCGCATCGCCGGCCTGCATGACGATCTCGACGCGGGCTTCGGCTTTGACCTGATGCGACTCGATGTCGTCCATGCCGATCCCTTCGAGGGCATGCAGGCCGAGATGATGGCGGGAAATTCCGCAGGCCACGGCCATGACGCGCTGGTCGACCGGCTGGGCGCGCGGCTCGGCCTCGACCGTGTCCAGCGCTTGGTTCTGGCCGACACCCATATTCCCGAGCGCAGCTTCGGCCGCGAGCCGGTGGCTCGCCTCGCCGCCCATCCTGGCGCCCGAAGGGCGGCCTCGGGGGCTGCGGCCCTGGCCCTGCTGCCGGATCTGCCCACGCCCGACGCGATCATCACCCGCCCGTTGATCCTGTTCGACCGGCCCGAACTGATGCAGACCATCGCCGAGGTGCCCGACGGTCCGCCGCTGAAGTTCCGCTGGCGCGGCGTCTCCTACGAGGTCGCCCGCTCGGAAGGGCCCGAGCGCATCGCCTGCGAGTGGTGGCGCGACGGCCGCGGCGCCCGCAGCCGCGATTATTTCCGCGTCGAGGACCGCCAGGGCTACCGCTTCTGGCTGTTCCGCCACGGCCTCTACGGTCGCGAGACCAGCGAACCCGCCTGGTACATGCACGGGCTTTTCGCATGACAAGCCTTCCGTCCGGCCTCCCGCCCGGCCTGTCCCCGGCAAACGGCGCACCGGCCTATGCCGAGCTGGCCGCGGCCAGCAATTTCTCCTTCCTGCGCGGCGCCTCGCACGCCGAGGAACTGGTGGTGCAGGCCGCGCGCCTCGGGCTGGCAGGCCTTGCCATCGCCGACCGCAATTCGCTGGCGGGCGTCGTGCGCGGTCACATGGCGGCCAAGGAAGCGGGCCTCGCCTTCGCGCCCGGCTGCCGGCTGGTGTTCATGGACGCCACACCCGACATCCTGGTCTGGCCGGAAGATCGCGCGGCCTGGGGACATCTGTGCGAGCTTCTGACCCTGGGCAAGCGCCGCGCGCCAAAAGGCGAATGCCATTTGACGCTCGAGGACCTGCTCGCCCATGGCGCCGGCCTGCTGATGGCCGTCGTTCCGCCCGCGGGCGCCGCCGGGCTGGATCCCATTCTCGGGCGGCTGCGCCAAGCCTTCCCCGATCATCTCCACCTGGCGCTGGCGCGGACCTATGGCGCCGCCGACCAGCGCCACATGGCGCGGGTCGCCCGGCTGGCCGAGGCGCATCGCCTGCCGCTGCTGGCGATCGGCGACGTGCTCTACCACGCGCCCGAGCGCCGCCCGCTGCAGGATGTGCTCACCTGCATCCGCGAGGGCGAGCGGCTCGCCACCATCGGCGCCCGGTTGGAAGTCAATGCCGAGCGGCACCTGCGGTCCCACACCGACATGCTGCACCTGTTCAAGGGCTACGAGCAGGCGGTTGCGCAATCGGCCATCCTGTTCCGCCGCATCCGCTTTTCGCTCGACGAGTTGCGCTACCAATATCCCGAGGCGCCACTGTTCCCCGAACTCGGGCCCGAGCCGCTGCCCGCGCAGCAGGCGCTCGAACAACTCACCGCCATCGGGCTCGCCAAACGCTATCCCGAAGGCGCGCCCGAGAAGGTGGTGAAAGCCATCGCCCATGAAACCCGGCTGATCGCAAAGCTCGACTACGCGCCCTATTTCTTGACCGTCTACGACATCGTCCGCTTCGCCCGCTCTGAAAACATCCTGTGTCAGGGCCGCGGCTCGGCCGCCAATTCCGCCGTCTGCTACTGTCTCGAGATCACCGAGGTCGATCCCGGCAAGGTCGACCTGCTGTTCGAGCGCTTCATCTCCGAGGAGCGCAACGAGCCGCCCGACATCGATGTCGATTTCGAGCACGAGCGGCGCGAGGAGGTGATCCAGTACATCTACCGGAAATACGGCCGCGACCGGGCGGGCCTCGCCGCCACCGTCATCACCTACCGCGCCCGCTCGGCGATCCGCGAGGTGGGCAAGGTGTTCGGCCTCTCCGACGATGCGATTTCCGCCATCTCCGGCACCAAATGGGGCGGCTGGTCGCGCGAGGTCGATCCCGAGGACGCGCGCCGCGCCGGTCTCGACCCCTCCGACAGGCATCTGGCGCAGATGCTCGACCTCGCCTCCCAGATCGTCGGCTTCCCGCGGCATCTGTCGCAGCATGTCGGCGGTTTCGTCATTACCCGCGACCGGCTGTCCTCGCTGATCCCGATCGAGAACGCGGCGATGGAGGACCGCACCATCGTCGAATGGGACAAGGACGATCTCGAAAGCCTGGGCATGCTCAAGATCGACGTGCTGGCGCTCGGCATGCTCACCTGCATCCGCAAGGCCTTCCGCCTGCTCGAGGACCATTACGGCCGCCGCGAGACGCTGGCCTCGCTGCCCGACGGCGACACGCCCACCTATGACATGATCTGCCGCGCCGACACGATCGGCGTGTTCCAGATCGAAAGCCGGGCGCAGATGTCGATGCTGCCGCGTCTGAAGCCGCGCTGCTACTATGATCTCGTCATCGAGGTGGCGATCGTCCGTCCCGGTCCGATCCAGGGCGACATGGTCCATCCTTATTTGCGCCGCAGGCAGGGCAGGGAACAGGTCTCCTTCCCCAAGGAGGAATTGCGAGCCGTGCTCGGCAAGACCCTCGGCGTGCCCTTGTTCCAGGAGCAGGCGATGAACATCGCCATCGTCGCCGGCGGCTTCTCGCCGGGCGAGGCCGACAAGTTGCGCCGCGCCATGGCCACCTTCCGCCGCGTCGGCACCATCGGCTCGTTCCAGACCAAGATGGTCGAGGGCATGGTGAAGAACGGCTATGAGCGCGACTTCGCCGAGCATTGCTTCCGCCAGATCGAGGGTTTTGGCGAATATGGCTTTCCCGAAAGCCATGCGGCCAGCTTCGCGCTGCTGGTCTATGCCTCCTGCTGGCTCAAGTGCCATTATCCGGATGTCTTCTGCGCCGCCATCCTCAACTCCCAGCCGATGGGCTTCTACGCCCCGGCGCAGCTGATCCGCGACGCCCGCGAGCACGGCGTCGAGATCCGCGCCGTCGACGTCAACGCCTCGGACTGGGACGCCACGCTGGAGTCCGATGCCGAACCGCAGCCGCTTTCGCCCCGTCACCGCGACATGCAGGGCGTGATGAAGCACGCTTGCGCGGTGCGGCTCGGATTGCGGCACGTCAAGGGCCTGGCCGAAGCCGAAGCGGAACAATTGATCTCACGGCGCAACCGCGGCTATGACAGCGTGCGCGACCTGTGGATGCGCTCGGGCCTCTCCCGCCGCTCGATCGAACAACTGGCCGAGGCCGATTGCTTCCGCTCCATCGGGCTTGAGCGTCGCGACGCGCTGTGGGCGGTCAAGGCGCTCGATCCGCTCTCGAGCGCCGAGCGGCTGCCGCTGTTTGCCCTGGCCGATACCCAGGAGCTGCAGAACGAGCCCGATGTCGACCTGCCGCCGATGCCGCTCGGCGAGCAGGTGATCAATGACTACCAGTCGCTGTCGTTTTCCCTGAAGGCGCATCCGATGTCGTTTCTGCGCGAGCGGCTCGGCCAGTCGGGCTGTGGCCTCAATTCCGCTCTGGAGGGACTTCGCAGCGGCAGGATCGTCAAGGTCTCGGGCCTCGTGCTGGTCAGGCAGCGGCCGGGCTCGGCCAAGGGCGTGGTGTTCGAGACCATCGAGGACGAGACCGGGGTGGCCAACATCATCGTCTGGCCCAAGGTCTTCGAGAAATTCCGCGCCGTCGTGCTCGGCAGCCGCTGCGTCGGCGTCCGCGGCCGGCTGCAGAACGAGGACGGCGTTATCCATGTCGTGGCCGAATATCTGGAAGACCTGACCCCGATGATGGCGCAGATCTCCGACATGGCCGGCGTCATGGGCGGGCTCGCCAATGCCGACGAGGTCCGCCGCCCGGTGGCCGAGGACAGTCGGCTCCGCGACCGCAAGCCTGCCGCCCGCATCGCCCGGCTGATCCGCGACGCGCCGGAACTGCGCACCGATTTCGAGGATCTGGCCCGCGCCCGGGCCGCAGGCCGCGCCTTGCCCAAGGGGCGGAATTTTCACTGAAGCTCAGAGCTGACGTCAGGCGCCGTGCCCGTCATCCGCCGGGGGCGGACCCAGCGTGCCGCGTTGGATGATGCTGGTCGGGATCTCGATCCGCCGTTCCACCGGTTCCTTCTTGATCAGCTTGATCAGCATGTCGGCCGCGGCCTGGCCCATGCGCCGGTGCGGCACCCGCACCGTGGTGAGCTTCGGGTCGACAACGCCGGCCAGATCGATGTCGTCAAAACCGGTGATCGACACATCGTCGGGCACCTTCAGGCCAAGCTCGCGCGCCTTCTGCATGGCGCCCACGGCAAGCACGTCATTGCCGCACATCACCGCGCTCGGCCGCGGCCGGATCTGCATCAGCTCGCCCATCGCCCGTGCGCCATCCTCGAATGTGTAGGCCGCCTCGATCACCGGCAGGTCCGCCCGGGCGATCCCGGCGGCCTCCGCGGCCAAGCGCACGCCTTCGGTCCGGTCGGCAGCGCGGTCGTTCATGTGCGAGATGCCGGCAATCATCGCCAGCCGGCGATGCCCGCGCGCGATCACCATCTCGGCGAGCTGCGCTGCGGCGGCGCGGTTGTCGAAGCCGACGAAATAGCCGTCCTCGCCGCCCAGGTTCCAGGCGCCGACGAAGGGAATGCCGCGGCGGCGCAAATACTCGGTGCTGCTTTCGGGCCGCGCCGAGCCGATCAGCAACAGCCCGTCGGCGCCGCGTCCGGCCAGCACCTCCATCTGCTCGCGTTCCTGCGCCGGATCATAGTTGGAGCTTGCCACCAGCAGCGTCTTGCCGAATTTCGACAGCGCCTCCTGAAACGACTGCAGCCCGCGCGCGAAAATGGCGTTGTCCATGGTGGGGATGATTGCGCCGACCGTATTGGTCCGCCGCGAGGCCAGCGCGCGGCCGCCGAAGTCCGGCGTGTAGCCCAGGGCCTCGACCGCCTGCATCACCCGGATCCGTGTCGGCGCGATCACCTGGTCGGGCGAATTCAGGCAGCGCGACACCGTCGCCGTCGACACTCCTGCCGCGCGCGCCACGTCATCCAGCGTTGGTTTCGCACTGTCCGTCATTGATCTTCCGTACAAAGAAAAACCCTACATCAACCTATAAGCGCTTGCACATCAAAATGTAAGCGCTTACATTGGTTTTTGTTGAAACCTTGGGAGGGGTCTTGATGCAAGCTGAAAAACCCGCATTCCGGATCGCAGGCCTGTTCATGGCGCTGTTCACCGCCGATGTGGCTGCGGGCGCATTCTTTCGCGCGGCTTTCCTGTCGGATGTGTGGCAAGCGCTGGTGCTTGCAATCTCCTGCTGTTTCTTTGTCGCCGGCATTCTCCTGCTCGAAGGGCGGAATAGGCGCGGCGAGTCCACGACACTTCACAGGGAGGAGGAAACCCGATGACAGACAGACAGATGGAAAACGAATTGGCTTCCGCCGAAAGGCGCAATTTTCTCAAACTGACCGGCGCCGGCGCATTCACCGCCGCCATGCTGGTCGGCGCGGCGGGGGTCATGTGGTCCGATGAGGCCGTGGCTCAGACCGCCAGGGAAGAGAGCGAGCGCGAAGCGGCTGCCGAGCACATCATGACGCTCGCCACCGAGTATGTGATCGGCACATCGCGCAGCTATCCGATGATGCAGCTCGACGTGAAGGAAAACATCCAGAACGCCTCGAACGGCAAGATCTATGTCAAGCTCGCACCGGGCGGACAACTGGGCATCGGCTCGGCGCTGGCGCAGAAGGTGCAGGGCCGCACGGTCGATGCGGGCCAGTTCTCGCTGTCCAACTTCGCCCCCTTCGCCCCGGCGGTCGACCTGATCAACATGCCCTATTTCTGCGGTGCCAATCAGCGCTTCGTCAATCTGGTGACGTCGGAGATCTGGAAGAAGGAAGTCGACGCGCTGGTCGAGGCGCGCGGCTTCAAGCCGATGTTCTACTTCTGCATCGACCCGCGCGTCATGGCCGTGCGCCAGGGCGGCTCGGCGATCATCACCCCGGCTGATCTTCAAGGCGTGAAGTTCCGGGTGCCGGGATCGCAGATGCTGCAGCAGTTCTACCGCATGGGCGGCGCCAACCCGACGCCGGTGGCCTGGGGCGAAACCCCTTCGGCGATCAAGCAGGGCGTGGCCGATGCGCTCGATCCGTCCGTCGGCGCTCTCTATGCCTTCGGCTTCAAGGATATCCTGAGCCACGTCACCTTCACCCAGGCCGTGCCCGACAGCCAGGTCTATGCCTGTAACCTCGAATGGTACAACAGCCTGCCCGGCGACGTGCAGGAGGCGATTGCCTGGGCGTCCGAAATGAGCTTCCACCAGAACCTCGCCAAGGTGCCGTCGGCCCGCGCCTTCGCCATGGCCGAGATGGCCAAGTCCGGCGTCGAGTTCCATTCGCTCACCGAGGACCAGCTTGCCGAATGGCAGGACACGGTCGGCTACCAGCGCTCGGAGTGGGACACGTTCAAGACCGAACTGGCAGGCTCGATGGATACCTTCGACCAGCTGGTCGAAGCTGCCGGCACGCAGGGCAAATACTACGTCCACGACGCCTGATTTTTTCGTCAAGCCTGGCCGCCGGCGTGATCTCCGGCGGCCAGGCGCCCACCAAACCACCATCTCAGGCGGACGGACTTTTTCAAGCCCAGGCCGCGAGGGGGCGTCGTGTCGAATTTTCTAAGCGCGCTGGACAGGAACATGGAACGCTGGGCGCTGCTCTTCTTCTACGTTCTGCTGGTTGTGACCATGGCGGTCGAAGTGATCCGCCGCGAGGTTTTCGCCTATTCGTCGATCTGGGGCGAGGAGCTGGTGCGCTACGCCTTCATCTATCTGGTCTGGATCGGCGCGGCCTCGGCGGTGCGCGAGCGCGGCCATATCCGCATTGACGTGCTGATGCATTATCTCGGGGTGCGGGCCAAGGCGGCGCTCTACATCTTCGGCGACCTCGTGATGGTCGCCGTCGCCCTCATCGCGCTTTACTGGTCCTTCGAAACGGTGCTGGTCTCGGCCAAGTTCGGCTCCGTCAGCGCCGGGCTCAGGGTGTCGATGGTCTGGTTCCTGATGGCGGTGCCGGTCGGGTTCACCATCATGCTGTGGCGCCTGGCCCAGTCACTCGCCCGCGATTTCAAGAGCTTTCGTGACGGCACACCCGTCTACGAAGGCGACACCCTGTTTGATTGAGGGATAGGCAATGCTCTGGCAACAACTCAATCAGACGGTGGAACTGGGCTGGGATTTCTATGCCCCGGTGATGCTGTTCGTCTCGCTGATCATCCTGGCTGTGCCGGTCTGGGCCGCCATCGGCGCGGCGGCGATCCTGATGCTGACGATGTCGGGCGACATGCCGCTGAGCGCGGTCGGCGAAAGCCTGTTCACCGGCATCGACGCCTTCGCGCTGACCGCCGTGCCGCTGTTCATCCTCACCGGCGACGTGCTGGTGCGCACCGGATTGAGCCGCAAGTTCCTCGACGTGGCCGAAGCGCTCACCCAGTTCGCCAGGGGCGGCTTCGGCTCGGCCACCGTGCTGGTCTGCGGCATGTTCGCCGCCATTTCCGGCTCGGATGCTGCCGGCGCCGCAGCCGTCGGGCGCATGACCATCGCCCGGCTGGTCGAAAGCGGCTATCCGCGCCCCTATGCCTGCGCCCTGGTGGCCGCGGGCGCCTGCACCGGCATCCTCATCCCGCCCTCGATCGCCTACATCATCATCGGCCTCGTGCTGGGCATTTCCGCCTCGACGCTGTTTCTCGCGGCGGTGATCCCGGGCGTGGCGATCCTGCTGTCGATCCTCGCCACCAACATCGTCGTCAACCGCATTCACGGCTATGAAAGCGGCGGCAATGTCACCATGGGCGAGTATTTCTCCAATCTCGGCAAGGCGCTCAAATCCGGCTGGTACGCCTTCATCGTGCCGGGCATCATCTTCTACGGCATCTTCTCGGGCCGGCTAACGCCGACGGAGGCCGGCGCCCTGGCGGTGGTCGTCACCATCCTCATGGGCTTCATCCTGCGCACGCTGACGCTCGCCGATTTCCCGCCGATGCTGCTCAGCTCCGCCAAGGTCAACGGCGTCATCCTGCCGATCATCGCCTTTTCCGCCCCGATGGCCGAGGCCCTCGCCATCATGGGCGTGCCGCAGGGCTTCGTGCTGGCGGTGACCTCGCTCAGCGAGGATCCCATGGTCATCATCCTGATGATGATCTTCATCCTGATCGCGGCCGGCTGCGTCATGGAGACCACGCCCAACATCGTCATCCTGGCGCCGATCCTCAAGCCGCTCGCCGACAATATCGGCATGAACGAGATCCAGTTCTGCGTCATGATGATCACTGCGCTCGGCGTCGGCTTCATCACCCCGCCGCTCGGCCTCAACCTGTTCGTCGTCTCCGGCATCACTGGCGAGTCGATCCTCAAGATCGCCTGGCGGGCAGTGCCCTTCGTCTTCTTCATGCTGATCGTGGTGCTTCTCATCGCCTACATCCCGGCGCTGTCGACCACGCTGCTGCCCGACATCTACAAATAGTCTGACACCCATCCACAGGAGGTCCGGGGACATGTCCCGCATCTATCTCAAGAAAGCCGAAAAAACCGCGTCCACCGATTCCGGTTCCGTCCGTGAAACCGTCCAGTCCATCCTCGACGAGATCGAGTCCGGCGGCGAGGACGCGGCGCGCCGCTTTGCCGAGAAATTCGACCGCTACGCCGGCAACATCATCGTCACCCGCGACGAGATTGCTGAGGCCGCGTCGAGCCTGCCCGAGAGGATCAAGGACGACATCCGCTTCGCCCATGACAATGTCCGCAAGTTCGCCGAGGCGCAGAAGGGCACGCTGAGCGACGTCGAGGTCGAGATCGTGCCCGGGCTGATCGCCGGCCAGAAGACGATTCCCATCTCCGCCGCCGGCTGCTACGTGCCGGGCGGCCGCTACAGCCATGTCGCCTCGGCGATCATGACGGTGACCACCGCCAAGGTCGCCGGCTGCAAGCATATCTCCGTATGCTCGCCGCCGCGGCCCGATGTCGGCGTGCATCCGGCGATCCTCTATACCGCCGATATCTGCGGCGCCGATCGCATCCTCGCCCTGGGCGGCGTGCAGGGCGTCGCCGCGATGGCCTTCGGCCTGTTCGGCGTGCCCGCATCCGGCATCCTGGTCGGGCCCGGCAACCAGTTCGTCGCCGAAGCCAAGCGCATCCTGTTCGGCCGCGTCGGCATCGACATGTTCGCCGGCCCCACCGACAGCCTGATCCTGGCTGACAAGCATGCCGACGCGGAGATCGTCGCCGCCGACCTCGTCGGCCAGGCCGAGCACGGCTACAATTCGCCGGTCTGGCTGGTGACCGACGACCGCGCGCTGGCCGAGACCGTGATGGCGCTGGTGCCCAGGCTGATCGCCACGCTGCCCGAGGTCAACCGCGACAACGCCCAGGCCGCCTGGCGCGATTTCGCCGAAGTCATCCTCTGCGACAGCCGCGAGGAAATGGCGGCGACGTCGGACGAGTATGCGCCCGAGCACCTGACCGTGCAGGCCGCCGATCCCGACTGGTGGCTGGGTCGGCTCGGCTGCTACGGCTCGCTGTTCCTCGGCGAGGAAACCACCGTGGCCTATGGCGACAAGGCGTCGGGCACCAACCATGTGCTGCCGACCTCGGGGGCCGCGCGCTACACCGGCGGGCTCTCGGTGCACAAGTTCATGAAGATCGTCACCTGGCAGCGCGCCACCCGCGAGGGCTCGAAACCGATCGCCGAGGCCACCGCGCGGATCTCCCGGCTCGAAGGCATGGAAGGCCATGCCCGCACCGCCGATGTCCGCCTGAGGAAATATTTCCCCGGCGAGAATTTCGACCTCTCGGGCGTCGATCAGGACGTCTGAGATGAGCGGCATCGACATGTTCAGCCTGAAGGGCAGGGTCGCCCTTGTCACCGGTGCGAGTTCCGGGCTTGGCCGCGCCGCGGCGAGCTATCTGGTCAAGGCCGGAGCGCACGTTGTCGGCCTCGCGCGCCGCGCCGACGCGCTTGACCAATGGCGCCAGGAGGCAGGCGGAGAGACGGCAGCCCTTGCCGCCGATCTTTCGGCCGATGCCGATCTCGGATCCCTTGCGTCGCGCGCGTCCGAGCCGTTCGGCCCGCCCGACATCCTGGTCAATGCCGCCGGCCTCAATCTGCGTGAGCCCGCCGATCAGGTGACGCGCGAAGGCTGGGAGCGCACCATCGCGCTCAATCTCACGGTGCCGTTCTTCCTGGCCCAGGCGCTGGTTCCGGCGATGCGGGAAAGGCGCTGGGGCCGGATCGTCAATTTCGCCTCGCTGCAATCGCGCCGGGCATTCGCCAACGGCATCGCCTATGGCGCCTCAAAGGGCGGGGTCGAGCAGATGACCCGCGCCATGGCCGAGGCCTGGTCGCGCGACGGCATCAACGCCAATGCGCTGGCGCCGGGGTTCTTCCCGACCGAACTGACCGGCCCGGTCTTCAACGATCCGGCTGTGTCCGGAGCCCACGCGGCGGCCACCTGCATCGGCCGCAACGGCGAGATGGCCGACCTTGAAGGCCCGCTGCTGTTCCTCGCCTCGGACGCCTCGGCCTACGTGACCGGGCAGGTGCTGTTCGTCGACGGAGGATACACCGCCAGATGAAAGCGCTCGTCTACACCGAACCCAGGAACCTCATCTACCGCGAGGAGCCGGCACCCGTGTTGCCCGATGGCGAATGCCTGGTCCGGGTGGAAGCGGTGGGCATCTGCGGCTCCGACATGCATGCCTATCTCGGCCATGACGAGCGCCGTCCCGCGCCCTTGATCCTCGGTCACGAAGCCGCCGGAGTCGTGGTCGAAGGCCCCGGCGCCGGACGCCGCGTCACCGTCAATCCGCTCGCCACCTGCGGCGCCTGCCGCGCCTGTGCGTCAGGCCGCAACAATCTCTGCCCACAGCGGCAGATCCTGTCGATGGTTCCGCGCCAGGGCGCCTTTGCCGAGTACATCGCCATTCCGGCCGACAATCTGGTCGAGATTCCCGAGGGAATTTCCTTTGAAAAGGCCTGCCTGGCCGAGCCGCTGGCCTGCGGATGGCACGGCGTGCGGCTGGGTGCTCACGCACTCGATCAACCCTTGGATGGGGCCCGCTGCCTTGTCATCGGCGGCGGCGCCATCGGTCTCGGCGCGGCGCTGGCGCTGAAAGCCCAAGGTGCCTTCGACGTGACCATCAGCGAAGCCAATCCGCGCCGGGTTCCTGCGCTCAAGTCAGCCGGCGATTTCGCCATCGCGGGTCCCGGTGCGATCGCGGCGGACAATCCCGGCGGCTACGATCTGGTGATCGACGGCGTCGGCTTCGGCGCGACGCGCGCTGCCGCCAGCCGTGCCGCGCGCCCGGGCGGCGTGATCGTCCATATCGGCCTTGGCGACGCCTCCGCCGGTCTCGACATCCGCCGCATGACGCTGCAGGAAATCGGCTTCATCGGCGCCTACACTTATACGCCGCAGGATTTCCGCGACACCGCCGCCGCCATCTTCGACGGCCGTCTTGGTTCACTCGACTGGATGGAGGTCCGGTCGCTTGAGGAAGGGGCATCCGCCTTTTCCGACATTCTCGACGGGCGGGCATCCGCCCCGAAAATCATTCTCAAACCCTGAAAAAGGAGAGTTGCCATGGGGGCCCCCCATTTGCTGGTTCATGATCACGCGGACAATGTCGGCGTTGTGGTTGTCGAGGGCCTGACGGCCGGAACAAACATGCTGTGCGTGGTCACGCACGACAATTCGAGCTTCGAGCTTGTGTCGAAGGCCGACGTGCCGATCGGCCACAAGATCGCGCTCAAGGACATCAAGTCCGGCGACACGGCGATCAAATATGGCGAGGAATGCAGCAGCTTGGCGACCTGCTCGCCCA
>NZ_JACIYP010000430.1 GCF_014359905.1 Hoeflea sp.
TGACGAGTGTTTCTGTCGTCGTAGGGCGCTGGACATCGGGCAGGACGACGGCGCGTTGCTCGAGACGGAGTTCGAATGCTCCAGCGCTGCAGCAGACCTGCACGCAACCCGGCGCTGGACAGTCCGATCACCAAGATCGGGATCGTGTCCCGCCCGGCGAAGCCGTCGCTGGGTGTCGCCGGACCAGACTTCCCCGCCCGGCTGGGCCTGAATCCTGCCAACCGGGGCATACAAGCGGCCGAAGACGCGTTGATCGGCGTTGCAAATGCCGCTCGTGTTCGGCCCTCCATGCCGTCTTGCGGTTTCAGTTCCCTTTGGTCAGCGTGGGCGGATCGTCATAGGCCGACCAGCCATGCCCGGTTCCGGAGGCCGGAAGCTCGTCCTCTTCAAGGTTGCGGATGATATAGGCCTTGGCGATGAAATTCGCGGAGATCGGCGCGGTCAGGAAGAGAAACAGCGTGATCAGGAGCTCGTGGAACGAGACGCTCCCCTTGATCGCGATGGAATGGAGCATCGACGCGATGAGTACGCACCCGATCCCCAGCGTGGTCGCCTTGGTCGGTCCATGCAGCCGCTGCATCGTGTCGCGCAGCTTGACCAATCCGAAGGAGCCGACGAGGCCGAACACGCCACCGAGGACGATGAAGACGGAGATCAGGACTTCCGCGATGGCGGACATGGTGCACCTCACTCGATGATGTCGCCGCGCAGAACGAAGCGACAATAGGCGACGGTGGAAACGAAGCCGACCATGGCGATCAGCATCGAGGCCTCGAAATAGACCGCCGTGCCCTTCCAGATCCCATAGACGATCAGCAAGGCGATCATGTTGATCACCATGGTGTCGAGTGCGAGGATCCGGTCGGACGCATCCGGCCCGATGACGATCCGCCAGAGACAGAACAGGAGCCCGAGCCCGAAACAGGCGAATGCGATCATCAGGGCGACGGATATCATTCGAATACCTCCATGAGCGGCCGTTCATAGCGCCGCTTGATCCTGACCCGTTCCTGGTCCGGATCCTCGGTATGCAGGCAGTGGACGAGAATGGACCGACCATCGGCGGCCAGCATCGCCGAGACGGTACCGGGCGTCATCGTGATCGTGCCGGCCAGCACCGTGATCGCCTCGGGCGATCTGAGGTCGAGCGGGATGTCGATCCAGTGAGACCGGAAGTCGGCGTTTCGCTTGAACAGGACGATCCAGGCGATCTGAACATTGGCCACGACGATGTCCCAGAGCACGACCAGGACATATCTGACAGCCACGAGCGGACGGCGGAGCTTCGGACGGTTGGGCCAATAGGGCGCCGTGATCGTCGGCACGACGAGGCCCAGGAAAGCGCCCAGCAACAGGTTGCCCAGCGTCACGGTGTTGGCGAGGCCCAGCCAGACGACGACCAGCATGATGCTCAGAAGCGGATGCGGGATGAGGCGGCCGATCATGTCAGGTCTCCCCCTCCGTTCCAAGGACCGAAGTCACGTACCCGTCCCTGTCGAAGATCTGCGCCGTCGTGCCGTCGAGATATCCGACGAGCGGCCCGGCGAAAGCGGTCAGCAGGGCCAGCAACGCGATCGCCGTCATGACAGGGGCGAGTTCCGCAACACCGGCAGGTCGGCCGGTGCCGGTTGGCTCCGCCTGCGCATCGGGTTCCCCTGACGCAGCCGGCAGTATGGCGGTGGATTTCCAGAACAGCGTGCTCCCGGCCCGGGCGAACCCGACGATGGTCACGAGCGAGCCGATCAGCACCGCGCTCCAGGCCCAGGCGATGGTGCCCGGCGCGCGCAGGGCGTCCAGAACCATCAGCTTTCCGATGAATCCGCTCAGCGGCGGCATTCCGGCCATGCCGACCGCCGCAGCGAAAAAGAGGCTCGCGAACAACCCGTTCTGCAAGGTTGCCGGACGGGCGCCGAGGTCATCGACCTCGCGACGCGCGATCACCAGATCGGCCAGAAGAAACAGGGCAGCTGCCACGAATGTCGAATGAACGAGATAGTAAAGCGCGGCCGTTGTCGCGGCGGGCGAAAAGTCGGAGATGGCCACCATCAGCGTGCCCATGGAT
>NZ_JACIYP010000431.1 GCF_014359905.1 Hoeflea sp.
CACCATCAATGAAGACGGAAATTGAGGATCCGCCGGCCCGGCTCATGCGATAGGGGCTCGCGGCATCCCACTTTTCGATCTGATCGGCCACCTTGGCGAGCCGGTTGCGGACGGTCCGATGATTGTGTGGCAGCGCGGCAGGCACAAAGAGATTGAGCACCCGGGCTGCTTCACGAAACGACAGGCGCGAACCGAGCTCAGCTTGTACGCGCTCCAATTCCGGCGTCGCTCTGCCCTTCAACAAGGGCTCGATGTTTCCGGTGTTCGCCTTTGCCAGCTTTCCGCAGGTACAGCTGCGGAACCGAGGCATCCGCAGGCGACAAATACCGAAGAGCGAATGGACCGTACGAGACCGATAGTCATGAACCCCGCGAAGGCGGCCACAGTCGTGACATTTCCTATCCTGCCTACTGGCTTGATCCGCCTGAAACTGCGTGAACTCCTCCTGCAGACGGCACTGTATCGCCTTGCCTTCTGCCAGGGATAGGCCGAGCGCGTCGAGACCCACTCCGTCGACACTGCGGTCGACGGTTGCAATTTCTCGACGCTGCGGAACGCCATCGGTGCCGATAACCTCAACCCAGACCTTCATCCTCAATTGTCCCATCACCGAGTACCCTTTCCAGAAAAGGACTCTGTTACCTGAAGGTTCTTAACCCCACCTTTTTCCCGCTCCCGTTGGTTTTAATCCAGGTCTCGTCGATAAATACCAGCCGTCGTGGGTCGAGCCTTCCCATCAAGCTCTTCCAGCGCCGCCTTCGTCGAGCAACATCAGCGCGACCCTGTTCAAGACCGAACAGTGTTTTTTTGAAGCTCAGCCCCTCGCGGCGCAGGAAATGCCACACCGCGTTGTGGGACACTTTGGTACCCCGTTTGGCCAGAAGGGCGCTCAGGCCATGCAAGGTCAGATGAGGGGTATGCTTTATCTGGTCCAGAATGAAATCGCGGTGCGGATCCAGAACAGATTTGCGGTGCCCGCCAACCTGACCGGGCGTGACGCTGCCCGTTACCCCGCCTTGGTACCAGAGGAGGGCGTACGCCACATGAACCAGGTCGGGATCAGCGCGAGCAGGAATATACCGCATACGATAAGGAAGCCGTCCTGGAAGGCCGCGTTCGAGGACTGGATTATCACGGTCTGGCCCAAAAACGATGCTGCAGCGGGCATGAGCTGAGAGTCTGGCAGTCCCGAGATGTGCAGGAGGCTGGCGACCTCGCGCAAGAGTTCCATCGTTGTGGTATTGTCGCTGGTCTGGGTCGCGGCAAAGGCATCTGCGTGCATGATCGTGCGCCGTTCAATGAACACGGCCAGAAGGTTCACCCCGAAAGCACCGCCAAGTTGCCGGACGAAGTTCGAAGCGCCCGAACCCTGGCCGAGAAGGTGCGGCGGCAAAACTTTGAGCGCGCCCGATGAGATGGCGGGAAACACGAGACCCAGCCCAACGCGTGAGAGGATTGTCCACCAGGCGAGCGTCCAGAAGGCCGTATGGACATTTACAGCTGTCATCAACCACGAGGACCCGGCAAAGACCGCCATGCCGAGGCCGATCAAGATAGGTGCAGGCACTTTGTCGGATAATCGCCCAGCAATGGGAAAGACCAGTAGCATCGCAAAGCCCGAAGGCATCAGAAGAAGGCCCGCCTGCGTGGGGGTCATACCTTGGATCTGCTGCACGAAGACCGGAAGCAGATAGGTAGATCCGAACAGCCCCGCCCCCATTATGAAAGCAATGACCGAGGCCGAGGAGAAGGCGAAATTCGCGAAGAGCCGCATGTCGAGCATGGGCTTGGTGGTGTGCATTTCCCAGATGACAAACGCGATGGCCGAAGCGGCGGAAGTCGTGAAACCCGTCAGGGTCATATTGGAATCCCATCCAAGCCGCTGCGCGTTCGACAGTGTGCTGAGCAGCACGGCAAGAAAGATCGACAGGATCGTCATCCCGACAAAGTCAAAGGCCGGAATCGGGCCGCTTTCTTCGCGACTGGGTAGAAACAGGTTCGACAGCAGAATGGCGAGACCGGCGAAGGGCAGGCTCAGGTAGAAGAC
>NZ_JACIYP010000432.1 GCF_014359905.1 Hoeflea sp.
ATGCGGAGGTTGCTCCTGTGCAGAACTGATCTATTGGGGGGTAATCGATGTTCAAGCGTGCAAAGCTGACGATATTCGCGTGTACGGCCGTTGTGGCGTTTCTCGCCGCGGGCCTTCCCGCGCACGCGGCCGACGACGTGCTCATGATGCCGGTAAAACCGGCGCTCGAGACGGCGGATGCGAAACAGAAGCTCGACGGATCGGTTTCCTTCTATTTCGGCGATACGCCGCATCCGAAGGTGCTCGAAAACTACGGCGAGTTCGTCTCCAACAAGAAGACCCGTGCATTCGGCGCCTCGGATCAGGACACCTGCCAGCGCGTCGTCCTGTCGAACTTCATCGAATTTCAGCAGCGTGCGAAGGCACTCGGCGGCAATGCCGTGATCAACATCACGAGCTACTTCCGCCGCAACGAGGTCAAGGACAACGACCGCTACGAGTGCCATGTCGGCTTCCTGATGTCGGGCGTGGCGTTGAAGGGCGAAGTGGTCAAGCTGGCCGAGTAGGCCTGCGGCGCGCCCGCAGGACGGAGGACCATGCAGACGGAACGCGTTTCAGCTGACAATCGCCCGCCCGATGCCGCTCACATAGCTGCCTGGGCGGCAATCCTCTGCGGCGCGGACGGCGCGGAAGAGCGTCTCGGCGACTGCGCTGGGGAAAAAGACATTCCTGCCGGCCTCCGGCGGCGTCTCGGATCGCTTGGCCGCATGGGTGTTGCCTGCGGTCTCGGTGTCGCGCCGCAAGGCGATGCCGATATCGTCTTCTGTTCGCGGCATGGCGATATTTCGCTCGCGCATCAATTGCTGACGGCGCTTGTCGCTGGCGAACCCATGTCGCCCGCGGGCTTTTCCATGTCGGTTCACAACACCGTTCCCGGCGTGCTCGATCTTGCGCGCAAGGCACGGGTCGGACACACCGCCATCGCGGCCGGCGCACAGACCTTGTCTGCGGGGCTCGTGGAGGCCTGGCTCAGACTCGTGGCCCGGCCCCATCTCGATGTCGTGCTGATCTATGCGGAGATGCCGCTTCCGGATTTCTACGAGCAGTTCATGGACGGAGATCTCGGCGGAACGGCGCTCGCCCTTCGACTGTCTGCCGCGCGCGGGGAAGGCACATTGCTTTCGTTGTCGCCGGAGGATGGCCGCCCGCCTCCCTCGGCGCTGCCGCTTGTCGATGAGCCGTCTGCGGAATTTCTCGCACGCGAGCTTGTTTCGAGGCTTCGCGGCCAGGTTGCGTCCCCGGAGATGTGCTGGCGCTCGCAAGGATTCCGCTGGTCGTTCGGGAGCGCAGCCAATGCAGCGTCTTGACTACGTCTGGCGTCTGTTCGGCACCGCCCTCTCGTTCACCGCCTTCGGCATCGGCGGTCTTGTTCTTTCGCTGGTGGTCTTTCCGCTGATCAACCTCTTCGTGCGCGACCGGAAGAAGCGCGCAGCCTTGGCGCAGCGGCTCGTCCATGGCGCGTTCCGTCTTCATCGCAACTTCATGATCGTCATGGGCGTCATGGAGTGGGAGACGCATAATGCCGAAGCGCTGGCGGCCGACGAAGGCGTTCTCGTCGTCGCGAACCATCCGACGCTTCTCGATGTCGTGCTTCTCATGTCGATCATGAAGCGCTCGCAATGCATCGTGAAGGCGGGGGTTGCGCGCAATCCCTTCATGCGGGGCGTGGTCGCGGCGACGGGCTATATCCGCAATGACGACGACCCGGAAAAACTGGTGACGGATTGCGTTGCTGCGCTTGAAGACGGCAACAACCTCATCGTATTCCCCGAGGGCTCCCGCACGGTGCCGGGCGCTGCGGTCAAGCTGCAGCGGGGCGTGGCCAATATCGCCATCCGGGGCAGGGTTCCCATCCGGCTCGTGACGATCAGGTGCGAGCCGCCGACCCTCATGAAAGGGCAGAAATGGTACGAGATTCCACCGCGCCGCATGCATTTCACGATCACGGTGCACGGACTAATTAAATCGGAGCCCTATATAGGTGAATCTGCACCATCGATTGCTGCGAGGCGGCTGAATGGGGACCTTGCCGAGTGGCTGACGGG
>NZ_JACIYP010000433.1 GCF_014359905.1 Hoeflea sp.
CGTGTGCAACGATTGATCTCCCTTCGGAACAAATGCTCCCCGCGTGCCAGCGTATAGCGGCAAGAAGTCCGGTGGCAGTCCAGGGCTGTCAAACCGGAAGGCGTCGATTTCCGGCGGTACAGAAGATGCTAGGGTTTCACTGCGATAAGTTCGAACCCTTTCGCCCCTCAGTTCGGACACCACCCCCTGACTAAGTCGTCCAATGCCTTCCGCGTCAACGTTCCCGTGGTCCGCTGTAAGGTAGATTTGATACCCGTGATCGGCGAAGAGCAGAAAGAGCTTCTCGACAAAGCCAGTTTCGCACCATGCATGGATCTGCCCTGCGATACCTCGCTTCCCGAGCATCGCCCCATGAACGATTTCATCGATCATATCGACGACTATTCCGGCAACCTTCGTCGTCGGCCTGGCGATGGCCTCCTCCAACTCAGCCAGTTGCTCAGTCCGCTTCAGGCTCTTTTGGTAAATGATCTCGGACTTTCGGAGTCCATTCTCCTGCCAGAAACGGGCCCAAAGAGAAGGTTCCTGAGACGTGGTTTCGATCGAGTTCTGGAACTCGCGGGGCTTGAGACCCGAGAACAGGGCCTGTCGTGAGACCGACGTCAGAGTGGGCAACCAGGCGAAACATCCGCTTTCATCCGCCAAAAAGCCGGGGACGCGTGCCGTCAGATGCTCTCGGATCTGGGTCCATTGATCCATGGCCAAGCCGTCGAATACAAGCAGCGCCACCCGCTCTTCGCCGGCGCTCCGACGCAATGCCAGATACCTCGGCACATGATGGACCATCACGGGCCCCTTCGCGGCAGGAAGAGACGGCAGGTCCGCGAAATGCTGGAACAGCCAATCTTTCAAACGCTCGTCCACGTCGCGCTGCAGCGCACGGACCTGCTTCTGTATCGGCTCAGCAGTTTGCGCGCCCAGACCATTGAACCGGGAGATGACCTCTCCAAGCCGGCGGGCCAGCTCCACCCAGTCGCGATGCGATGACGCGACCGAAGGCAGGTCGGCGGCGATCCGCTTCACACCTTCGGAGACAAGGTTGCCGAGCGCGTGAGGATCTTCAACCAGCCCCACATTGATCCACCCCGGCAATTCAGCCGGGAGAGACCCTTGCACACCGACCGGCTGAATGGCTCCTTCGAGAAACATCGTGTCGACGATGACCCTGACATCGGGATGCTCAAACGGAACCGAAACAGGTTCGAGCGCCTCTGTCGTTCCCTCGTTCGATGCACGATCACTCTGGATCCCGTACTGCGACAAGAAGCGGCTCCATGCATCCTGCACGGCGCGCACCGTGTAGCTCTTCGACGAGAACAGCTCTGCGATGGGCAGGTCGCCGAGGGGCGTGTCCTTCAATATTGCCGCAACATGCTTCGCGAGCAGATCCGGCAGCCCGGCTCCACGGTAATGGAGTCGCAGCACCTCTCGCCAGAAGTCCTCTGGTCTGCTGAGCAGGTAAGGGCTGATGCGGAAGATGTGGGTGAGGATGAAGTCCTTGGTCGCGCCTTCTCCGAGCGGCTGAGTGGCATGCTTGTTGTGCGCCAGGAACATGGCTTCGTGGTGCTCCGAGTCGGTCTGCCGGATTACACCATAGCTCAGCCTGGGAAAGAGATCGGCTAGGCTCAGGCTAACCTTACGGCCCATGCGGACATAGTCCCAGGGCAGCGTGTTCAGATCTGTCCCGCGCAGCTGCAAGATGAGCGCCTTTGATGACCCTTCCTCACCGCGATCCCAGGCGGCTCGGTAGCGCTCTTCGTATTCTGTTCTGAAGGCAACGGAGTCCTCGAAGGGCAGCACCTCGAAGCCCCGTTCCCGAAGACTGTGAAGGATGCGCTCATCCAACAGAAGATCGTCGGGGTCGCACGCGATCCAGAAGCGGGAAAGATCAGCAGGAAACTCCTGCAGTATGCGGTCTGTCCAAGCGCTCATGATGCACCGGGCGCCGGTTCGCCGACGCGCAACATGAGGACAGCATTGAGATCGGGCGTGTACGCCTCGGCAGCATCGAGCTGGGCCATACGGGCATCATGGTCGGACTTCA
>NZ_JACIYP010000434.1 GCF_014359905.1 Hoeflea sp.
CATCCGTGAGTTCCTGCGCGACGAACAGTGTGATCCCAAAGTCATCGAGAGCATCATGGCCGACGAGAAGAACTGCTGAGGCAAGACGGCCCTCGGCGGAACCTTACGCTGCGCGTCCGGATTGCCAAATTGCAGAAGCAGAAGTTCGGAGCCAGTTCGGAAAAGATCGAACGCGAGCTCGAACAACTGGAGCTGGCGCTGGAAGACCTGCAGCTGGCCCTGGCCGAGGCGAATGACCCGTCGCCCGCTGCCGAGGAGGGTCCGGACACGGAAGCACAGGCTCCGGAGCCGGCTGAACCCCAGGAGACCATACGCCGCCGCGCGAACGTCGCGAATATGACCCCGGCAAGAATTGCCCCGATTGCGGCGGCGATCTGCGGGTGATCGGTGAGGATGTCAGCGAATTGATCGACATGATCGCCGCGCAATTGAAGGTCATCGAGATCGCGCGCATCAAGAAGTCCTGCCGGCGCTGCGAGAAGATCGTCCAGGTCCCGGCACCCAGCCGACCAATTCCGCGCAGCATGGCGGGACCGAACCTGCTCGCCTATGTCCTGACCTCGACGTTCGATGACCATGTGCCGTTCTACAGGCAGAACGAGATCTTTGCCCGAATGGGCGCCGATATCGCCGACACGACGCTCGTGGACTGGTGCGGCGGGGCAATGAAAACCCTGACGCCGCTGATCGAAAAGATCGAGGCCGAGATCATGGCCAGCGATCTGCTTCATGCCGATGACACGCCCATCCGGGTTCTCGATCGCAGCAAGAGCGACAAGGGGCTCGGCAAGGGTGTCAGAAAGGGCCGGATCTGGGCTTACGTTCGCGATCAGCGCCCTTGGGCAGGCAAGGCCCCGCCCGGAGCGGTCTATCAGTTCGCCCCGGACTGGAAGGAAGAACATGTCCTCGGCCATCTGGGCCAGGCCGGCGGCATTCTTCAAGCCGATGGCTACAAGGGCTATGCCAAGCTCTATGCTCTCGATCTGGAGGGCAAGAGCCAGTTCCGCGAGGCTGCCTGCTGGGCGCATCTGCGCCGTGACTTCCATGATGTCTGGACCTCGACGAAATCCGAAATCGCGCGCGAGGCGCTCGACCGGATCGGCAAGTTCTACGACATCGAGCGCGCCATCAGCGGCAAGCCCGCCGAGTTGCGGCTGACCCTGCGCCAGAAGGAAACCAGGCCGAAGGTCGACGCCTTCCGGGACTGGGCCGAAAAGCAGCTGACGCGCATCCCGGGAAAAAGCGACCTGGCCAAGGCCTTCCGCTATGGGCTGAGCCGCTGGTCTGCCCTCACGCTGTTCCTCCAGGACGGGCGCGTGGCCATCGACAACAATGCGGCCGAGCGTGCCCTGAGGCCAATTGGTGTCGGCAGACGGAACTGGTTATTCGCGGGCTCGGACGCCGACGGCGAAACGCTCGCCCGCGCCCTGACGGTCATCGAAACGGCAAAGATGAACGGGCTCGATCCGCAGGCTTATCTTGCCGATGTCCTGGACCGCATCCACGATCATATGAACACCCGTCTCGGCGCATTGCTGCCCTGGAACTGGGCGCCAATGGGCACAGTCAAGGTCAGGGCCGCGTAAACAGCGCCCGGAAGAGTTCTTCGGACTGCCGCAGGCCCTCATCGGTCAGGACAACCGACTTTGCCTTGTTGACCGGATCGGCGATCAGGCCCCTCGCATGCAACCGCTCCAGGGCATCCCAGTCGAAGCCTTTCCACGCCCGCCTCTCGTCATGCAGCGTCAACCACAGCAGCGCCAGAATAGCCTCGTCGATCTTGTCCCGGTCAATCTCCATGGACCGAGCCTACGACGGAGAGCCGTGGCGCGAGACACAACATCATCAACGCTTGTCAATGCAAAATGGCCGCGGTGCAAACCGGGTGGTTACGGCTGATCGCCGGGCACGGCACGGATGCGCGGACGGTTGGTGCTGAACGGCTTGACTATCCATTGAATGGATCGAAGCCACCGGCTTCCAGCCGGTCCGCTTCAGCGAACGAATGAGGGGTCTCCCGGATTTTGAAGCCGCCCGAAGGGT
>NZ_JACIYP010000435.1 GCF_014359905.1 Hoeflea sp.
ACGCGACCGATACCAAGGGGCTTTCTCGCCAGCCGCGCGGCGTTGAATCACCTGCTAACGGTTTTGCGTTCCGACAACATCATCGGAGAACCTGAGGTGGGGCCCATCGATGGTGAGCTTGATAAATTCGACGCATGCATGGCGGATATCTGGGGCTTGAGCCAAGGCACTCGTGCGCATCGTCGCCGGATCATCAGGCGCTTGCTGCGCGAGAACTTTCCATTCGGACAGATCAATCTTTCCAGACTGACGCCAACGATCATACGCAACTTCGTTCTGGGCGATGAATCATGGAAGACCAGCACCATTCGTGTCATGGCAGGGGCTGTCAGATGCTATCTGCGCTACAGGTCGATTCATGGCGACAAGGTTGAGCATCTCATCCAGGCAGTGCCACAACCCGCTTGTTGGCGCGATGCAGCCCTCCCCGAGTCTATTTCTGATGCGCAACTGAC
Source organism: Hoeflea sp. (assembly GCF_014359905.1). GTDB lineage: Bacteria > Pseudomonadota > Alphaproteobacteria > Rhizobiales > Rhizobiaceae > Hoeflea. The sequence goes on from NZ_JACIYP010000435.1 coordinate 456, forward strand.
GCAGCTACTGGGGGCTTTCAAAGGATGCAACTCGCCACGACGTGCCTATGCGATCGTTCGCTGCCTCGTCGATCTCGGATTGCGATCCAGCGAGGTCGTCAGGCTCCGCCTCGATGACATTGATTGGCAAGCGGGGACCATCACTATTGCGGCCGGCAAGACCAGACGCGCTGATCTTTTGCCTTTGCCGCAAACCACGGGCGAGGCGATCGTCAACTATCTCCGCTACGAGCGACCCCAAACCGCGCGCCGGGAGTTGTTTGTGCGCGTCAAAGCACCTGTTGGTGAGCCCATCGGCCGCCGTGCCGTTCAGCGCACCTTGCACGGCGCTTACAAGCGACTCGGATGGAACCACACTCGAGTCCATATACTGCGACACTCCTTGGGCCGACGGCTGATCAATTCCGGAACACCGCTCAAAGAGATTGCGGATCTGCTTCGCCATCGAAGTGTGATCTCGTCAGCAACATACACGCGGGTGGACGAGGCCACTCTATCGTCGGTGTCTCTGGCATGGCCGGAGGGCGCAGCATGAGTATGTTGTCGCAGGCCGATATGTATATTGCCGAACGACGGAGACTTGGATTCGCCTTGCGCCAAAAGGCGCGGCACATCCTCGCCTTTGCCCGCTATGCCGATGAGAGTGGCCACCAAGGTCCAATGACTGCCAACTTGGTCTTGCATTGGGCAAGAGACCACGCTGTTCACGCAGATCCTTTCACTTGGGCGACGCGCGTGAATGCCTTGCGGCCGTTCGCTCGGTATCTGGCGAGCCAAGAACTGGGAACGGAGTTTCCCTATGGCGCTCCTTTCGGGCGCGGTACTCGCCGGCTCGCTCCACACATCTATTCCGTAGAGGAGATTGACGCATTGGTTGCCGCTGCTCGACGACTACCGGGGCGATATTCAGGAGCCACGTACGCAACGCTTTTTTCGTTGCTCGCCGCGACCGGACTGAGAATAGCGGAAGCCCTGCAGCTTCGTGTCGATAGCCTTGATCTCGATACCGGTAGCCTCGTCGTTCGGCACTCCAAATCTCAGCGATCTCGCCTGGTTCCGTTGCATCAGACCGGCGTCGACGCAATGAGCAACTACCTGAGGGTGAGAGCCCGACAAGGCTCGATGGCGCCGTCCGAGCCGCTGTTTCTGTCCGAGACGACAGGAAGAGTTCTTCGCTATCATCGCGTACGAACGGTGTTCCGGCGTCTCGTGGAAGACCTCGGCATCACGCCTCGTGGAGAGTACCCGGCAGTTCGCATTCATGATTTCCGCCACACTTTCATATGCCGACGTCTGATCCAATGGCAGGCTGAAGGCAAGGACCTCGGCAATGCGATCAGGGCTCTTTCGACCTATGTCGGTCACGTAAACATCGTGGCGACCTATTGGTACGTCCAGTCGGTTCCCGAGTTGATGGCCATTACGGGTGAACTCTTCGAAACCAGCAGGACAAACCTGGGGGACTGTGCCGATGCGTAGAACGAATCTACACCCGACACTCCCATCATTGTTGCAGCAATTTTTCGTCGATCATCTCCAACAACAACGCGCAGTCAGTAAATACACCGTGGCGGCCTACAG
>NZ_JACIYP010000436.1 GCF_014359905.1 Hoeflea sp.
GTCTTTTCGTTTGCCTCCTTAATGAGCGCCCGTGCTGGAGAGGCGCGCGCCGTCTGGGCTGAGGTGCTTGGAAATAGGCGGGAATGGCTGAGTGGCTACACGGCGTCGGTATGCAAACCCGCTACCATGGCATCCGTTTCCACAACTTCCAGCGGCGCCGAACCCGATCGAGATCCATACTGAGCCGGGACCGATAGCGATCACCATAAAATGGCATCAAGCGCCAGCCATCTGTGGCTCTGCCGCTATAGTAATTTGGAACCGGATGGAAGTTCCGCATCCTAAGATGAAAGACGTCGGTCATCGACGACGCTTGGGGAGGGACGATCCACCGCCAATCCGCTGCCACGCGGCGGCCTGCTGACTGTTCGCGACGGTGGAAGTCCATGAATTGGCTGCTGGCTGCGTGGTGGTCGATGATCGTCACGCCCGCCGATCGGAACGAATGTAGCACGGAGCGGTTCAATTCGGTCAGTGCGGCGTCGCGCCAAAACGGGTCGACTGCGTCATTGGGCGCGACCCCGATGGCTCCTGCTATTTTCGGAAGTAGATCGTATCTCTTGTAGTCGGCTAAGTCTCGCGAAGCGATTTCGGTCGCCATGTAGAAGCCGTTGAAAGGCGCGCAAGGATAGTCGATTCCGCCGATGGTTAGGATCATGTTGCTCACGCAGGGAACTGCGTACCAGCGCAATCCGAGATCGCCGACCGCGCAATGCGTCGGGTGAACAATCGTCACTTCACGCCAAGTATCCGGCGGGAGCGAATGAATGCTTCGCCGATCTTCTCTATCCCGGATCGCGAAAGGGAGCATATCGAACATTCCCGGTTCGCTTGGGGGCGTCCACCCTAGGCTGAGTGCGACACGTGTCGCCTCGACATTTTGACGATCGCCGACCACCTGCCCGTCGGGCAGCCTGTAGCCCGCGTACTGCGTAATCTGGGCGCTCTCGACATGCGCGGGCAGGCGGTTCGCCTCCACCGGGGCGAACACCGAAATCATTGCGCGGATCCGACCGTCCCCCAAGGCGTCGCGCATATGGTCGATCATGCGTGCTGCGATGTCTGGCGGCTCAGTCAGGTGCCGGCAATCAAACACCTCCAAGCTTTCCCAGAAGAGCCTGCCAATGCAGCGGCCGTGATTCCGCCACGCGATCCGAGCGCCGAAGCCGAGCTCCTCCGGCGTATGGCGATAATATCCCGACGCGGACAGCTCTGCGCGGATCTCGGACCAGCGGCGTTGGAAATGAGCCTTCGTTTGGCCGTTTTCTCGGCAATAGAGGTCGAGAAAGGCGCGCGCCTCTTCTAGGCGTTCACTTGGCGTAAGCAGGCGAAGCCTACGGCGTAGTGGGCTTCCCGCATCTGAATAGCCGTCGGCAGTCCCGAATAGCCGGCGAATGTCGTAGCGCATCACATGATGCCGTCGAACTGTCGCGCGGTTTCCCGCAGGTGTCGGCGATTGATCTGAAATACGGCATCAAGCGCTCGCGCTTTGGCCTTCCTGTAGGCACGGTCGCGACCCTCAGGATTGAAGAACGCAACTCGCGCACGGCGCCCGTCCACATATTCGGTCCGAATCTGGGCTGCCACCTCGCTTCGATTGTTGACTGCATCGTGGATCGGCGTGCCTTGGCCGAGTTTGAAATCCATGAAACGAACCCTGTCGAGATAGCGAGCATGCGCCTGAAGGAAGTCGGCGGTCTTGGCCATATCCTCCGCGGTCTCGCCTGGAAACCCGCGGAACATCGAGCAGCGTACGCTGAGGCCCGCATCGTAAGCCTGCCTGATAAATGCGGCATTTGCCTCAACGCTCGTTCCCTTCATCATCCGGTCGAGCATTCTCTGGCTCCCACTTTCAAGGCCGAAACTGATGCGGCGCATCCCCCCTTGCACAGCGGCCTTGAGGTCGTCGGCTGCCAACCCGTTATCCTTGCGCAAGTCGACATGGACCGTACCCACCCATTCGGCACCCGGCACAAACCGCTGAACCGTCTCAGCCAATCCCCGGATCATGTCGGGATAAGAATTGAGTTT
>NZ_JACIYP010000437.1 GCF_014359905.1 Hoeflea sp.
CTGATCAGTGCCGCAAAGGCGAAGGCATCCGGTGCCCGTGGTGGTGGCTCGCCGCCCGTATCCTGAGCGCGCTTCCCGCCTGTTCCCTCACTCGACCCCGCCTCCCCATGCACACGCTTCTGCGCCTCATCAGCACGCTTGCCCTCGCCCTCAGCGCCCACACCGCCCACGCGCGGGGCGATGGCGATGTCTGGATCATGATGATCGGCCCGATGTGCCTCTCTCAATATCCGTCACACGCGGGCACGGAGATGGGCAGGATCTTTCTGCGCGGGGCCACCATCGACGATTTCGTCGAGCGCCCGTTTGCCCGCTGCTTCAGGCAGCACAACTGGGCGTCCGTGCGCCTGTGTGACGACGTGATGGGGCTCGGGAAAGAGGAGATGCGCAACCTGCAGGGCGTCTACGACCGTCATCGCAACGAGATCCGCGGCATGAAGGCGGCCTTCGAGTACTTCAACGGCTACATCATGGCCGACCCGACCTCGGCGAACTGGCCGCCCGCCTGCCCGGACGGCGCGCCGTGAGCGGCGGACATGCCTGACGCCCTTTCGACCGGCCGGCGCCTCCTGTTCTGGGTGTTCGCCCTGCTCGCGCTACCGACCGGGCTGCTGGCTGGTCTGGTCATGCTGCTCATCCTCGGCGGGCAGCGCATGAGCGCACCGGCACCCGATTGGCCCGCACTGCTCGCGTCCGCGGCGGTGCTTGGCCTGCTTGCGTGGGCTTACCGGCTGGCGAGCGGCGGGCGGCCCGTGGCGGCGTCAGCGTGGGTCGTCGCGTCCTGGGTGCTGTTCGTCACCGTCATGCTGATCAACGGTCTGATGCACCAGACACTGTGGAACTGACGGGCACACGACGCACGCCTGTCAGTCGGGCTTGGCCTGCATGCCCCATGCTGCAATCATGGGCGCACGGGCAGCGGTGTCGGTCAGCGGGCGCCCTGCCCCGCCCGCGGCTTTCGCCGTCGTCCACACACACAGAGGAGCTCGATCCCATGAAGTGGCTGCTGGTTGTCATCGTGATGAATGCGCCCGTGAAGACCGATCTGGTGTTCGGGAGCCTGCAGGAATGTCTGGCGGCGGAAGCGCAGGTGCGACAGGAATGGGCCGAGCATTACGGGCAAATGAAGAAGGCCGGAGCTGCGGCTGAAACCTTGGGGCTGCTGAGTTCACAGGTCACCAAGGGGACCTGCATTCCGGCGAAGTGAGGGTGGTGCGCCTGATCCGCGACCTGAGCGTGGACTGGGGTTCTGTGGGCGGGGTCTTCTGACCCCGACATCAGCCAGTATCGAAGCCAGGGTATGGCAGCGGCTGTGTCGCGGTCAGGAGACCGCTCCTACAGGAGGGGGCGCCTGATCCACGACCTGAGCGTGGGCCGGGGTTCTGTGGGAGGGGTCTTCTGACCCCGACATCAGCCTGTATCGAAGCCTGCGGATGGCAGCGGCCGTGTCGCGGTCGGAAGACCGCTCCTACAGGGGTGGTGCGCCTGATCCACGACCTGGGCTTGGGTTGGGGATTGCAGGAGGGGTCTTCTGGCCCTGACTGCGGCCTGAATCGGAGCCTGAGGATGGCAGCGGCCGTGTCGCGGCCGAGGCCGCTCCCACAGGAAACTGACCTACATGCCGTTGTAGATCGGCCCTTCCCCGCCCTGCGGCGTGACCCAGGTGATGTTCTGCGTTGGGTCCTTGATGTCGCAGGTTTTGCAGTGCACGCAGTTCTGCGCGTTGATCTGCAGACGTGGGCCGGTCTGTTCGCGGACGATTTCGTACACCCCGGCCGGGCAGTAGCGCTGTTCGGGCGCGTCGTAGGCGGCGAGATTCACCGTGATGGGCACCCCCGCGTCGGCCAGCCGCAGGTGACAGGGCTGGTCCTCTTCGTGGTTGGTGCTCGACAGGAAAACCGATGACAGGCGGTCGAAGGTGAGCACGCCATCCGGCTTCGGGTAGTCGATCGGCGTACAGCTGGCCGCTGGCTGCAGTGAGGTGTGGTCGGCCGTGTTGCGCAGCGTCCACGGCACGGCGCCCTT
>NZ_JACIYP010000438.1 GCF_014359905.1 Hoeflea sp.
CGGGGTCGCCAGACCGCGGTCAATCAGCCGCGGTTGATTGATTCTGCGACCACCGGCCTTTCTCGCTTTCCTTATACCCGATGGAGACCATCTTGGGCCGCCAGAAGAAACCCGCCACACCTGCCAGCTTCGTCCTGTTCAACGTGATCTATGAGGATGGCAGCCTGTCCTCCAACCGCAAGGTACCCGGCGAGCTTATCGACGGGCTGGATGGCGATGCGCCCGCACGGACCTACATCATGGACCAGGACCGGAAGATCGCCGAGATGTCCGGCCAGCCGCGCGGCCAGATCAAGAGCCTGAAGCGCTCGGGGAAGTAACCCCTTATCGCCGGTCCGCCAGTTCCGGCGGCCAGACCAGTTCGAAACGCTCGCACACCACCTCGATCCGGTCGTGCATGGCGAAACCCTCGCGTTCCGCCTGCCGGCCGAAATAGCGGTTATGCCCCTCGCGCCAATAGGCGAGGCTGCCATCCCCCTCGCCCTCCGCCGCCGCGAAATCCTCGCCCACCTCGATGAACGGCAGGATATCCGCCGCACTGGTCCGCCAGATGCAGGCCGGATTGCCGGCGCCGTCCAGCACCAGCACATGATCCCCCGGCTTCGGCACGGCATCCGGCGCATAGTCGCGCAGCAGCGATGCCGTCGCCCGTTTGCGACCGGCACGGACCAGGGCCAGCAGCTCGTCGGCCAGCGCCGGCGAATCGCCGAAGCGCACCACCTCATAAGGCCGATCCGGCACGCCCGACGCGGCGCGATAGGCCGCCCAGAAATCTTTTGTCTTCTCGTCTTCCATGAAGCCCCCCGCTTCCCGGCCGCACGGCGATTGACTCCGGTGGCCGTTTCCCCTAGGTTCCGCCCCATTCACGGCATGTTGGCCGCCCATAGAAGCCCTCCACCCCTGTTGGGGGGCACCGTCCGTCCGCGAGTTTCGCGCACGGGCGCATTTTTGCTTGGGCGGGTTTGCGTGCGGTGACGCGACTTTAAACCGACCCAACGGCAACGGGATAGAGCCCTTGTTCGACGGCCTGACCGGCAAGCTCGGCGATGTGTTCGAGCGACTGAAGCGGCGCGGCGCCCTCTCCGAGAGCGACGTCAAGGAGGTCATGCGCGAAGTGCGCGTGGCGCTGCTGGAGGCCGATGTCGCCCTGCCGGTGGTGAAGGATTTCATTGCCCAGGCCGGCGAGAAGGCCGTCGGCCAGGAAGTGCTGCGCTCGGTCACGCCGGGCCAGATGGTGGTGAAGATCGTCCATGACCAGCTGGTCGAGATGCTGGGCGCGGAGCCGGAACCAATCGACCTGAACGCCCCCGCCCCGGTGCCGATCCTTATGGTCGGCCTGCAGGGCTCGGGCAAGACCACCACCACCGGCAAGCTGGAGCGCCGCCTCACCCAGCGCGACAAGAAGAAGGTGCTGATGGCCTCGCTGGACGTGCATCGTCCGGCGGCGCAGGAACAGCTGCGCATCCTGGGCGAGCAGACCGGTGTGGCCACCCTGCCCATCGTGCCCGGCGAGCAGCCGGTTTCCATCGCCAAGCGCGCCATGACCGTCGGCCGCCTGCAGGGCTATGACGTGGTCATGCTGGACACGGCCGGCCGGCTGCATGTCGATGAGGCGCTGATGACCGAGGTGGCCTCGGTGCGCGACCTCGTTCAGCCGCACGAGGTGCTGCTGGTGGTCGATGCCATGACCGGCCAGGACGCCGTGAATGTGGCGAAATCCTTCAAGGAGCGCGTCGGCGTCACCGGCATCGTCATGACCCGCGTCGATGGCGATGCGCGCGGCGGTGCGGCACTGTCGATGCGCGCCATTACCGGCTGCCCGATCAAGCTGCTGGGCGTCGGCGAGAAGATGGACGCGCTGGAGGATTTCCATCCGCAGCGCATCGCCGGCCGTATCCTCGGCATGGGCGACGTCGTCTCGCTGGTCGAGAAGGCCGCGGAGACCATCGAGAAGGACGAGGCCGAACGGCTCGCCAAGAAGATGGCGAAGGGCGATTTCGACCTGGACGACATGGCCTCGCAGC
>NZ_JACIYP010000439.1 GCF_014359905.1 Hoeflea sp.
GGTGGCGCGGCTTCTCGGGGTGAGCGAGGGAGCGGTACGATATCACCGGAAGCGCTGGTCGGCGGATGCTGCCGATGGACGGAGCAGGCAGGAGCTGAAGGCGGCGGCGCATGCCGAAGCCATCTCTCATTAGCGCGACCAGCAGGAGGGCGGCCGTGTCAACCTGGCGGCGCTGCACGACTGGCTGCGGTGCGAGCATGGCTATGACGGCAGCCTGAAGTCGGTGCAACGCTACTGGAGCCGGACCTATCCGGCGCCGGCGATCCGATTGAGCAACCTGATGTCTGGAAATTCTGCTGTGAGGGGGTCATGCATCGTGGCATTCCCACTTGATGTAGGCCTTTGTATCGGAGGCCGATTTTTCGTCGATCTCGACGAGGATGGCGCTGACGAGCCGCAGGAGGGAATCGTCGCTCGGGAAGACCCTGACCTTGGCGGTGCGCCGTTTCAGCTCCTGCGGGACGGCGCGTTCCATCGGGTTTGAGGTGCGCAGGCGGCGGCGGTGGTGCTCGGGCAGCGTGAAGACGGCGAGGCCCTCGGGCACGTTTTCCTCGAGCCATGTGGCCAGCTTCGGCGCGGTGTCGCGATCGCTGGCGACGAGCTCGGCCAGAGCGGTCTCGGCCCTGGCGAGGTCGTCCGCATTCCAGACCGATTTCAGCTGCTTGCCGATGCGCTTGCGGATCTCGGCATTGGGGGCATGATGGATGGCGTTGCGGGCGAGGTGGTGAGGCGGGCCAGAAAACGATCCGGGGGATCGTTTTCCCGACGAACGGCAGCGCTGCCGGGTGGCGCCGCCGAGGACCGCGCGACGGGCGGCGCGCAGCCCGGCATGGTCGTCCGAGACGAGGAATTCGACGCCGCGCAGGCCGCGGGCCACGAGGCTTTCCAGAAAGCCTCGCCAGTGGACCTCGGCTTCGGACAGGGCGACGGACACGCCCAGCACCCGCCGCCGCTCGTCCGGGCCGATGCCGATGGCCGAGAGCACGGCGGCGTCGCGTACCACCCCGCCATGACGCATCTTTTCGTAGCGGGCGTCGAGGATGAGGTATTTCACCTCGCCGAGAGGACGGGTGCGCCAGGCCTCCAGCTCCTCGTCGAGCAGCCTGGCGGCGCGGCTGACCTGCGAGGAAGACAGGCTCTCGATGCCGAACTCGCGCCTCACCGCCTCGGCTTGCCGGGTCGAGACGCCCTTGATGTACATCTCGGCCACCGCCAGCATGACGGCGCGAACCGAGCGGCGCCCGCGCTCGAGTGACTGCGGTGAGACATGGCTCCCCATCGTGCCCGGCGGTCTTGGGCACCTGCACGGTCACGCTGCCCGCGGGCATGTCGATCCGTTTCGCCTTGTAGCCATTGGCATAGCCCTGGCTGCCGGGCGTGCGCTCGTAGAGCCCGGCGCCGAGAAAGCGCTCTCGCTCGATCTGCATCGCCAGCTCGAAGGCCCAGGCGAACACCGAGGCGATCTCGTCCGGCCCGTGCTCGATCAGCTGTTCCAGGACCGCCTCAACCGCGTCAAGGCAGTACCTTGACCCTTCCGCCTGTCCATTCGCGCTTCTCCATGGTTGTATTGCAACTCCATGGAATACCAGAATGGACAGCCCCTGCTGGGGCATGCCCCGGCAGGGGCTCATGGCCCCAACCCAAAGCGAATTTCCAGACCTCAGGGTACAGTACCTGACGATCTTGGCCCCGCGGCGCCGCATCACTTCCTCGGCGCCTCCGAGCGCGTGCGCCCCTCGCCCGCGATGACCGCCTATGCGCGCGAGCATCTGGCGGAGGGCGCGACCACGCTGGCGGTGGTGGAGGCGCTTGGCGGGGCGCTGCACCGCGACCTGCGCTTCGATGCCGGCGCCACCACGATCGAGACCGACCCGGAAGAGGCGTTCGAGGCGCGCCATGGCGTGTGCCAGGATTTCAGCCATATCATGATCGCCCGCCTGCGCGGCATCGGCATCCCCGCGGGCTATGTCAGCGGCTACCTGCGCACCCGCCCGCCCAAGGGCCGGCCGCGGCTGGCG
>NZ_JACIYP010000044.1 GCF_014359905.1 Hoeflea sp.
GAAGCTGGCGCGCACGATGGAGCCGCGGGCGGCGACGCCGGAAAAGCGGCTTGAAGCGATGCGGGCATTGTCGGACGCCGGCATTCCTGTCTCGGTGATGGCGGCGCCGGTGATTCCGGGGCTCAACGATCACGAGATCGAGCGCATTCTGGATTCGGCCAAGGCGGCGGGCGCCGATGCGGCAGGCTATGTCCTGCTGCGACTGCCGATCGAAGTCAGCCCGCTGTTCCGCGACTGGTTGCTCAGGCACTATCCGGATCGCTACCGGCATGTGATGTCGCTGGTCCGCTCGATGCGCGGCGGCAAGGATTATGACGCGGAATTCGGCAAGCGGATGCGCGGAACCGGGCCCTATGCCTGGCAGATCTCCCGGCGGTTCGACATGACCGCCAAACGGCTCGGCCTGAACATCCGGAAAGCGCCGTTGCGTGTGGACCAGTTCGTGCCGCCGCATGGCGAAGGCGTTCAGCTGAGCCTGCTGTAGCTTCAACACCGTCCGCCCTTCGGACGCCCGAAAGATTGCCGCGCAGGGGAAATCCCATGCGCGGCGACCCAACCCGGACCGCCCGCCGCCCCATCAAGGGCGGTCCGGCGCCCGCGCGGCATCCCCGTCCCCAGCCGCCGGGCCTTGCAGAGGATCGGGCGGATGTGCAAGTTTCGCCGCACCATGTCTTGCACCCCGCCCGATTCCCTGTTTCCCGCCTGTCCGGCCACGCCCGACGATTCCTTTGAGCGCCAGGCCGCCCAAAGCGGTTTCCGCTTTGTTGCCGGGCTTGATGAGGCCGGGCGCGGCCCGCTCGCAGGCCCCGTCGTGGCCGCGGCCGTCATTCTCGATCCCGATTCGATTCCCGACGGGTTGAACGATTCAAAGGTTCTGAAGCCCGCCAGGCGGGAGCATCTGTTCGAAATCATCATGGCTTCGTGCCATGTCGGCATCGCCAGCGCATCGGCGCGCGAGATCGAGCGGACCGACATCCGTGTGGCGAGCCTCATGGCGATGCGGTGCGCGGTGGCGGCGCTCCCGGTGAGGGCCGACTATGCACTCGTCGACGGCCGCGATGTCCCGCCGGGGCTTGAATGCCAGGCGCGGGCGCTGATCAAGGGCGATGCGCGCTCGCTCTCCATCGCCGCCGCCTCCATCGTTGCCAAGGTCATGCGCGACAGGATGATGATCCGCGCCGCCCTCGTCCATCCCGGCTATGGCTTCGACACGCACATGGGATACGGCGCGCCAAAGCACCTCGCGGCAATCGCCGAGCACGGCCCCTGCCCGCTGCACCGGATGACCTTCCGACCCCTGCGCAGGGACTGATCAACCGCCTGACGCTGGTCGCGCTGCAATGCGCTGCGGTGATGCGGCAGCGATGTACATGTGCACAAGGCAAGTGGTGGCGCATCAAGCCGTTTGGTCTGCACACGCCTTGAAGCTTTGTCCGACACTCCCGGCGAAGACCCCGCTTCGGGATACAGCAGGCTATCCCCGCCGGACATTCCAGCCCCATTCAACGAAAAAGGCCGGGAGAAAATCCCGGCCCCGTTTCACATTCATGCTTGAAAGGCTCAGTTGAGCCGGGTCTTCATCTCGCCCAGCGATGACTTGAACAACTCGTCCGAAGCCTTGCTGTCAACCTTCGAGCCAATCAGCTTTTCAGCGGCGGCTATCGCCAGATCGACCGCGGAGGCGCGAACCTCGTTGATGGCGTCGGATTCGGCCTGGCGGATCTTCTGCTCGGCCATCGCGGTGCGCCGGGTGACATATTCCTCGGTCTTGGCCTTGGCTTCCTCGCGCAGCACGGAGGCTTCCCGTTCGGCGGCGCTCAGGATGCTCTTGGCTTCGGACTCGGCTTCCTTGCGCTTGCGCTGATATTCGGCCAGCAACTGCTGCGCTTCCTCGCGCAGCTTCTTGGCCTGTTCAAGTTCATTGCGGATCTGGTCGGAGCGCTTGTCGAGGGCGCCGGTCAGCATCGCCGGCACCTTCACATAGGCCAGAATGCCCAGGAAGATGATGAGGCCGACTAAGGCAAAGAATGTTGCGTCCATGGTCGTCGTCTCCGCTTACTTGCCGGATGCAGCACGGATCGCGGCGGCGACCTCGGCTTTAGTCACGGAACCACCCAGGAGATGCTTGACCACATCCGTGGCGGTTTCCTCGGCGATGGTATCAACTTCGGCCAATGCTTCCTGCTTGATGGCGGCGATGCTTTTCTCGGCATCCGCCATCTTGGCGTTCAGTTCGGCTTCGGTCTTGGTCCGCTCGGCCTCGGCCGCAGCCTTGGCCTTTTCACGCGCGGTCTCGGCGATGGCCGAGGCCTTCTTGCGCGCATCAGCCAATTCCTGCTCATAGGCGGCAATGGCCTCGTCGGCCTCTTCCTTCAGACGATTGGCTTCATCGAGATCCTGCGCGATCCGGTCCCGCCGGTGCTCCAGAATGCCGCCGATGCGCGGAACGATGACCCTCGACATGAACAGATAGAACAGGCCGAACGTGATCGCCAGCCACAAAAGCTGCGAGGCATAGGTTGAGGAATCGAAGGGCGGAAAAGCGCCGCCACCGTGGGTTTCACCACCCGGTGCGCCGGTTTCCGAATGGGTCCCTTCGGTGGGGTTGGACTGGGCATAGGCCGGGGTCACAACAAACATGGTCGCCTCCAGATGAAATGCCACGCCGGTGATCCGGCGTGGCAAGCCTGACACTCGTTCGACGCTTAGACGGCGAAGAGGAGAAGGAGGGCTACGAGCAGCGAGAAGATGCCCAGGGCTTCGGTCACGGCAAAGCCGAAGATCAAACGGCCGAACTGGCCGTCAGCTGCCGACGGATTGCGCAGAGCGCCTGCCAGGTAGCTGCCGAAGATGTTGCCCAGGCCGATGCCTGCGCCGCCCATGCCGAGACAAGCGATGCCGGCGCCGATGTACTTTGCTGCTTCTGCTTCCATGATAAAACTCCTTTGGAATGGGATGGATGCGATTTTGCTGGCGGCGAACCGCCGGTGAGGGGATCCTAGTGGCCGGGATGCAGGGCGTCGTTGAGGTACATGCATGTCAGCACCGCAAAGACATAGGCCTGCAGGAAGGCAACGAGAAATTCAAGACCGGTCAACGCCACCGTCATGGCGAGCGGCAGGATTGCGCCACCGATGCCGAGAGCGCCCATGCCGCCGAGCGAAACGACGAAGCCGGCAAATACCTTGAGCGTGATGTGGCCGGCCAGCATGTTGGCGAACAGACGAACCGAGAGGCTGATCGGGCGCGACAGGAAGGAGATGACTTCGATCATCACCACCAGCGGCATCAGGATGCCGGGCACGCCGGAGGGCACGAACAGATTGAGGAAGTGCAGGCCGTGCTTCCAGAAACCATAGACCACAACAGTGCCGACGACGAGCATGGACAGCGCGAAGGTGACGATCAGATGGCTGGTGACGGTGAAGAAATAGGGGAACATGCCGATGAGGTTGGCCACCAGCACGAACATGAACAGCGAAAACACCATCGGGAAGAAGCGCATGCCCTGCGATCCGGCCCCGTCGCGCAGCATCGAGGCCACGAATTCATAGGACATTTCCGATACCGACTGCAGGCGCGACGGGATCAGGCCGCGATTGGCGGTGGTCAGGAACAAGAACCCTGCGGCGGCAGCGACTGTGGCCACCATGAACAGCGAGGAATTGGTGAACGACAAATCCAGGCCGCCGATCTCGATGGGGACGAGCCGGGTGATCTGGAACTGGTGGATCGGATCGTTGGCCACTTGACGCCTCTTTCTCGCACTCCGGTCAGACCGGACGTTATTTCCTGTCGTCGGCCCCGCGTTCTCCGGTCCGGTTCCACCCGGCCGGATTGGACTGGGCGACCGCGCCGGTCGAGCGCAGGATATTCAGCACCCCGGCACAAAATCCGAGGATCAGAAACACGATCAGGCCCCAGGGCGACGTGCCCAAAAACCGATCAAACACATAGCCCAGCAGCGCTCCAACGATCACGCCGGCGATGAACTCGCTCGACAGTTTGACCGCAAGCGCATAGCCCTGCGCAGCTTCCCTGTTGGCCCCTTCTTTCGGTTCCACCTTGCGGCGGGCGAGAAGTTCGGTATCCAGGCGCTGACGGCGAGCCTTCAGGCTTTCCGACCCGTCATCTTCCATTCCGCCGCTTGCGCCCGTGTTGTCCGAGCCGCCTGTCCCGCGCTTTTCATCCATGAATGCGCACTCCTGACGCGCGAGCGACGACTTGGAAAAAGCCGCTTCGAAGTCGGGCGCAACATAGTTTTAGGTCGGGTTATAGTCAAGGCGCGGAAAGGCTTAAGCGCGAGACGTTTTTCCTCATTTCTATCAATAGCTTGAGATGACCCACCCGGGGTCCGCTACGGAAGTATCAGAAAAACTTCGCGGGCTGCGCCAGACTCACGCCGATTGCGACGCGAAGCCCGCGACCCGGCTCAGGACCAGCCGCCGCCATAGGTCACGTAGAAAACATGAAGCCCGATCTTGCCGACCTTGCGCATTTTGCGGGCCCATGGGGGGCTCACATAGGTGGCATGATAGTGGGTCGCGGACCCGACTTCCGTGAGCCAGATCTTGCCTGCAGTGGTCGCCAGGGCGATTTCCTCGGCCATGTTCCAATGCTTGGGTGATCTGACACGGTCCTTGATTCCGTCGCAGGCAAAGGAAAACTGGCAGCGGTTGCGCCAGCTGTCATTCTGGTAGACCACACCGCAAATCGTGTTCGGATAGGTCGGATTGCGCACCCGGTTGAGAATCACCTGGGCGACAGCCGCCTGGCCCTTGACGGTCTCGCCGCGGGCTTCGAAATAGATGCCGGCAGAGAGGCAGCGCTGTTCGGCTTCCGAAAATGCAGACGCAGGCAGCGCCGTGCCTGCCCATTCATGATCGTCCTTGTCCACCGGCGGCAGAAACCGTCCGCGCTGCGTTTCCTCGCGCAGCACCGAACTAAAAGGCGATTGCCTGGCATAGTCCGGCGCGGGCGGCGCATAGGCGGTGGCGAGGATATCGGGATTGTCGTTGGTCATCAGGTTTGCCAGAACGGCAGGCACCTGCGGCGCGGATTTCTGCTTGCCATTGGTGTAGAAAGCGGTGGCGATCTCGAGTTCCTTGCCGCGAATGGCGGGCTTGAGGAAGGCCATGGCGTTCTCATGATCCAGCGACGGCTGCAGCAGGTTGGATTGGCGCTCGAGCACCGAGCCCGCGGAAAAATCCTTGGGCGGCTGGACCGGAGCCACCGTCATCACCCGGCCCTTCTTGAGGCTGCGGGTCACGCGATCGGCGTCCGGACGCGGATCGGTGGCGCCGATCTTGCCCAGGAAGGCAATCTTGTCGCCATTGGGCAGGGTGACGCCGGCGCCCGATGTGATGGACGAGGTCATCACCGGATCGGTGAATTCGAGTTCTGCTGCCTGGATCGACCCGGCCGGGGACGCGGTCAGCACGGTTTTCCACCGCGCATCGGCGCCCTCGCTGCCGGCCAGCATGGTGGCCATGTCGGCATGCGAGGTGATGGTCGGGGTCATGAGAAAGGCAGCAAGGCCCAGAACCACGGGCGCTGACAGGCGGCTGGGCAGGGTGTGACCGCTGCCGGGCAGACGACGCTTCTGACGCAAAACAACAACTCCGGAACTCAGGACACGTACACGATACAGCCTGTGAGAATGGAGGATTAACCTTGATGGAGCGTTAATGGGCGCCCCCGATTGTTCGCTGTTGTGCCGTCAAGATCCCGATACCCCTGAAAAGCCCGGTTCGCGCGGGCTGAAAGGACGTGCGGACGCGTCAGCGCCGCGGCCCCTGTGTCGCCGCAGATCATGTCCGTATTAAGGAATCCGCATGCCCCAGGCAGATCTCTGAAGTCGCAGTCCTGACCTCGACATTTCCCAGATAAATCATGGTGTTGATGACATCTCGGGGCGCTTTCCCTGGGCCACCCGACGGGTGCGAGTTCGGATCGGGCGTGCTCGGATTCGATTTCGACCGCCGGGTGCGGCTGGCGTTGCGGGGCACGACAACGAGTACGGACGGCAACACTGACCGGGCAGATTGGCAAGGAGAATGTATTGATAAACGGCACAACCGGCAAAATATTGACATATGACTTTCCGTATGTGAAGTATCTTTAGAATTAATCATTCTCGTTGCGGATTTAGAAAAGCAACTTCCTGCATCGTAACAGCATCCATATCAACCTCTAGTGGAGCAAACAGGCATGACCAGAAAAAGTTCTCAGACATTGGCATCGTTCGTATCTACCGCTCTTGCCTGCGCGGCGATAAGTTTTTCTTCATACAGTGTAGCAAATGCGGTGCAAGTAGAACTTGATACGGGGGAAATGATCGAGCTGGACAACGGCGTGGTCAATACCTGCAGGAATGAGGGACTTAATCTCGGAGCCTGCGCCTGTGTGGTGAGCATCATGCTGGAGTATGAGGGTTTAAGCAGCATGAGCTTGACCGAAATGACCAGGCTCGCAGACGCGTACCCCAATGAATACAGCAGAGCGAGGTCTCGCTGCATCAGCGTCAACTGATGCGACGGGGTTGCCTTCGTTGAGTTTGAGCTCGTGAGGGCGATTCACCTGCGAAGGGCAGGTGATGCAATCTTGATCACCCAGCAACGAGAGGTCGAGTTCCGTCCGGCCTGAGCGAGGTTGTGCGTGATCTATGGCGGAACTGGAACAGGGCAAGTCCTTGCCCGTGCCGTGGTCGATCGCCCCTGGCGGATCGACCACCCAAGGAATGCGGTCTTCATGATGCTCCCGGTCCCGATGTCGTCAGGTGATCATCACGCACAGGCCCAAGAGCCTGCAAGGGCGCGCGGCAGGACACGTGCGCCCGGTACACTCGGGGCGGAGGCCGCCAAAATTTGGGGCAGCGCCAGGCGACCGTGTCGTCAGACGGCAGGCCGCCTGGGGAATGTCGATGGGAATTTTCCGGGCAGACCCGTCGCGGCAGCGTCAGGCGGAGCCGGGCCGGGCGCGGCCCGGCAGAATCAGCTGCTGCGCTTTTTCGGCGCCAGCTTGCCCGAGACGGTGCGCCTGGCGGATTTCTTCGGCATCACCGAGGCCCGCTTGGTCTTGCCGTCCTTGGGCGCATAGGGATTGTCGCCGCTGCGGTAGACCACGCGCAGGGGAATGCCCGGCATGTCGAAATCCGCGCGCAGCGAATTGATCAGATACCGCGTGTAGGATTCGGGCACGGCTTCCGGCCGGGTGCAGGAGATCATGAAGCCCGGCGGGCGCGACTTGATCTGCGTCATGTATTTGAGTTTGAGCCGGCGTCCGGACACCGCCGGCGGCGGGTGATGGCCCTGCACATGATCCAGCCAGCGATTGAGCTTGGCGGTGGAGATGCGCTTGTTCCAGGTCTTGTGGACCATGGCGATGTTTTCCATCAGCCGCTCAAGACCGTCGCCGGTCTGGCCGGCAACGGTGACGGCGCGGATGCCGCGGATCTGCGGCAGCAGCCGGTCGGTCATTTCCCTGAGTTCGGCGAGCTTTTCCTGGCGGTTGTCGATCAGGTCCCACTTGTTGAAGGCAATCACCGGCGCCCTGCCCTCGCGCACGATCAGATCGGCGATCTGCAGATCCTGCTTCTCGAAGGGGATGGTCGAATCAAACACCACCACCACGACTTCGGCGAAGCGGATGGCGCGGAGCGCGTCGGCGACCGAGAGTTTCTCGAGCTTTTCCTGGACTCGGGCCTTGCGGCGCAGGCCCGCGGTGTCGAACAGCTTGATCTTGCGGCCATGCCATTCGAAATCGACGGCGATGGAATCGCGGGTGATCCCGGCTTCCGGGCCTGTCAGCAGCCGGTCCTGGCCGAGGAAGCGGTTGATCAGCGTCGACTTGCCGGCATTGGGGCGACCGACGATGGCGACCCGGAGCGGCTTGGTCTCGTCATATTCGGGGCCTTCATCCTCCTCGTCGGGGGTGGAGACATCGATATCGGTGACGGCTTCGGACGACGGATCGTCCTTGGCCGGAAAGCATCGCTCTTCGCCGAAAGCCGCGACGATGGCGTCGCGCAGGTCCAGCATGCCGCCGCCGTGCTCGGCGGAAATCGGGCAGGGTTCGCCCAGGCCCAGGCGGTAGGCGTCGTACATGCCCGATTCCGCGCCCTTGGATTCGGCCTTGTTGGCGACCAGCACCACCGGCTTGCCGCGTTTTCTCAGGATTTCGGCCAGCAATTCATCCGCCGGCGTCAGCCCGGACTTGGCGTCGATCAAGAACAGCGCGCCGTCGGCCTCGTCCATCGCCATTTCGCTCTGGGCGCGCATGCGGCCCTCGAGCGTGTCCGGTCCGGCCACTTCAAGGCCGGCGGTGTCGATCATGCGAAAACGCAGGTCCACAAGCTTGGCGTCGCCCGGACGGCGGTCGCGGGTGACGCCGGGGGTGTCGTCGACCAATGCCAGCTTGCGGCCGGCCAAGCGGTTGAACAGGGTCGATTTGCCGACATTGGGGCGTCCGACGATGGCGAGGGTGATGCTCATGGTTAGTCCTTGCCCGCAGGCGACGTCATCGTCCGGGGCGCCGGAACGATCAGGATGCGCCGCCCTGAGCGGCAATCATGTCGAGCATAAGGCCGGCGCGTGTCTTGATGCCGCTCGGGGCCTCATTGTCGGCTGCGATCTCGCCAAACCATTGCGACGCCTGCTGCAGTTCACCGGCCTTGAAGGCGGCAATCCCGAGTGCATCGCGGGCGGAGTGACGCGCCGGGTTGCCGGGCACGGCCAGCACTTCGACTTCCGCCGAGACATCGGCATAGCTGCCATGGTCGACCAGCAGATAGGCCGCGCGGAGCCGCGCCGCATCGCGGATGGCGACGGGCTGCGATGTATCCTTGCCGATCGAGGAGAAGGCGGCGATAGCGGCCGGGGCGTCGCCCTTGTCGGCCAGAACCGTGGCGGCGCGCATGCGCGCCAGCACGGGATAGGATCCGTGACCGGTCCTTTCCAGTTCCTGGAATTCCGCAAGTGCGGCATCGGCATCACCCGTGCGGGCCTTCTCGAGGGCTGCCAGGAACACGTCGCCGGATCTGGCGGCGGTGGTTTCCTGCCAGTACTGCCAGCCGCGCAGACCCGCGGTGACAGCGACAATGCCGATCGCGACGGCGAAGACCACATAGCGGAACCGCCGCCACAGCGCCTTCATGTAATCCGAGCGAAGGTCATCATTGACCTCGCGGATGAATGTTGAATTGTCGTCAGCCATGGCTTCACCGGCTGGTGCCGGTCCTCTCAGTATTTTGCCGCAAGCGGCGTTGTGTGGGGCCTTCTAGCCGATTTTACGCATTCTGTAAGGGGGTGAGGCGTGGAAAGCGCCAAAGCGCCCAGCCAGCCCGCTTACAGTCCGGCGATCGGCGGAACCCCGATAAGCCACTGGTGCAGGTAAAGCAGGAACAGCACATAGAGCACAAGCCCGCCAGCAACCGACACGATATCCCATTTGACCGGCCCTGCCACGGGGTTGCGGGTGATGCCTGCGCGCAGACGCTTCTTCTCCGAAATCCGGTCGACCACGGCCCACGCCAGGAATGCGCCGAACAGGACCAGCGACGCCAGGTCGCCATTGACCAGCAGATGGGCCAGCGCCCAGATCTTCACCGCGAGCAGCATCGGATGCTTGACCGCGGCCTTGATCCGGCCGGCGGGCACTTGCGAGGCGACCAGCAGGATCATCACCGGAACCATCAGCAGCGCCACGACATGGCTCATCCAGGAGGGGGCAACCCAGAACACCACCGGATCCTGGCGCGCCAGTCCGTAGCCCCAGACGAGAATCACGAAACCCACGATAGCAAGAACCGAATAGATGCCCTTCCAGGCATTCAGTCCACGCGCGTCGATTTGTGCCTGCCTGAACTCCGGCGCAGCGATCCGGACGGAGTGAACACCCAAAAATAGCACCAGTCCGATTATCAGCCAGATCATTCGTCTTCTCCTTTGCGGCGCCCGGGCATGTCCCGACCGCATGTTGCGGCGACCATAGCCCGGACCAATCCGGATGAGAAGCCGCCCGTCGCTGCAATTGTCCTGCACGGCGCCTGACGCGTGGTGACTACGGCTGGTGCGTGGACTGCGGCGAAGCCATTCCCGGCAGACCCCTGGAGACCGATCCGATGGCGGAGAAATGGCTCCGCCGCACCTCCGGCCCGGCGCCTCCACATCGCTGCCGCATTTACCCTTCAGCAATCCGAGGCTCAGTGTTCTGTCCAGCGTCGCATCGGATTGCCAAGCCTCATGATTGCCCCCTCGAACTGCCCTGCGCGCTCGCGCCCAACTGCTTCAGCGCGCCACTTTGCCACGGCCCTCGCCTTTTCCGGGCTGATCGCAGCGACGCCATCCGCCACGGCGCTGGCAGAAGAACGGCCGCCACAACTGGTGCTGATCTCCTTCGATGGCGCCCATGACAATGCCTTGTGGGAGCGCAGCCTGAAGCTTGCCGACAGCAGCGGGGCGCGGTTCACCTATTTCCTGTCCTGCACCTTTCTCAAGAGCGAGGCGGACCGCAAGAGCTATCACGCGCCGGGGCAATCGGCCGGGCGCTCCAATGTCGGTTTCGCGCCGGACAGCGCGGATGTGCTGGCGCGGCTCGGCCACATCTGGGCCGCCAGACAGACCGGTCACGAAATCGGCAGCCACGGCTGCGGCCATTTCGATGGCAAGGACTGGAGCAAATCCGACTGGCTGGACGAGTTCAGCCAGTTCGACAGCGCCTTGGCGAACGCCTGGAGCAGCAATGGCGCCGAGGCGCCGGCGGGCTGGGCTGATTTTGCCAGATCCGGCGTGACCGGGTTTCGGGCGCCGTATCTGTCGGCGGGTGACGGGCTTTTCGCAGCCCTTGCCGCCCATGGCCTGAGCTATGACGCGAGCACCGTGTCGCGCGGGCCGGTGATGCCGGATCTTTCGGAGCCAACCGCGCGGTTCGCCCTGCCCCTGATCCCCGAAGGGCCGCAAGGCAGGCGGATCATCGCGATGGATTACAATCTGTTCGTCCGCCACTCCGCGGCGTTCGAGACCCCGTCGAAATCGAAAGAGTTCGAGGAGCGGACGCTCGCGGCGTTCCGTGCCGCTTTCGAGGCGGAATATGAGGGCGAAAGACGTCCGCTGCAGCTCGGCTTTCACTTCGTCGAGATGAATGGCGGCGCCTACTGGAACGCGCTCGAACGCTTTGCCGCGGAGACCTGCGGGCGTCCGGATGTCGACTGCGTGACCTATCAGGACGCGCTGCGCCGGCTCGAGCGCAAGGATGGCTCGGCGAGCTAGGCTATCGCCCGGCGAGGTGAAGCTCAGCCACCCCGCCAGACGCGCCGCTTACTTCTTCAAGCCGTCAAATGTCTGTTCCTCAACTGACTGCACCGCATCGGGCCCGCCTCTGCCGGGCGCCGGGTCGGCGATGTGCTGGGCGAAGCCGCCGCCCTGGCCGGAGAGATAGTTCCTGTCGAGTTCTGAAAGCTCTTCGCCACGGAACACGGCTTCAAAGGCGTGCAGGCGTTTGTAGATCGAGATCAGTTCGACAATCGTTGTCCAGGAATTGACCAGGAACTGGAATGAGCTCGAGACCTGGCCGAAGGCGGTGAGGATCTGCTGCCAGATGCCCAGCGTGATCCTGCCGGCAACGATGGTCGGGATGAGTAGGATATTGATATAGATGTTGTCGGCCTGGATGTACAAGCCACGGGCGATGTTGAAATACATGTAGTGGAAATAGAGCCGGAAATAGTTTTTCCGGACATTCTCGAACAATTCGACCACGGTCGGCGGCTGTGCTCGCTCCGGATTGTCCTCGCCATAGACGAGTTCCTTGCGATAAGCGGCCTCGACGCGCTGGTTCTTGAACTCGAGACCCGGCAGCTTGATGCCGACGATCGCCAGCAGGCCGGTACCGAATGCCGCCCAGAATAACAGCGCCGTAAACAGCGCGTGCGGAATTTCCCCGACCAGGGGCAGCTCCGTGACATATTGAGACAGCGACCACAACACAGGCAGAAACGCCACCAGCGTCATCACCGCATCGACGAAGGCCACGCCCAGGCCTTCCATGATCGAGGCGAAACGCATGGTGTCTTCCTGCACACGCTGGGACGCGCCCTCGATATGCCGGACACGGGGCCAGCGCTCCATGTAGAAATCATTCATCGCCGTGCGCCAGCGAAACACATAGTGGCTGACGAAAAACCGGGTCACCACAAAGATGGCCATGGAGATCAAGGCAATCTGGGCGAAGATGAGCATCAACCCGTACAGTTGTGCCGCGGTCACCGACCCGTCGCCGGTCAGCGCCTGCTGGAACTGGTCGAAAAACGGCCGCCTCCAGTTGTTGATCGCAACCGAGACCTGCACGCCAAAATAGGTGGTAAAGAGGATGAAGGCCGATCCCGGGATCGACCACCATTGCCATTTATGCGGCGAATAGGTGAACCAGAACGCCGTGAAAGCCGCCGACCAGGCGATGTAGAAGACATAGAACCAAAGGAAGGACGGCGTGTAGAAATAACTCAGCCCGACGATCGGCTCGCCTTCCGGCTCGGGCAGGTCGAAGCCCAGCGCCGCGCCGATGCTGTTGCCCACCGTGTACCAGATCAGGATGCCCAATGCCGCCCAGATCAGAACTGAGGGAAAGAAGAGCTTCGGTCTGGGGAAAAATGATTCAAACACGGGGCGCGGATCCTGGAAATCGTCCCGCGGGTCGGGACCTGTTTCGTCATGATTCGGACGAATACCTAGGACACTGCGGCGAATACGGCAATCCGGGCCGGATCGCGTTCACGCCATTGTGCCAAAATACGCGGCCAAACGGATGGTCCGGGATATGCCCGGCGCCCAGGGCCTGCCCGCGGCCGCAGCATTCATGTCACCGCGGGCCGGGCCTGCTGAACACCAGGGCCATGGCGCCGGAGGCGAGCAAGGCCGCGGCGGCGGCAAGGCTCGCCCAGGTGTAGGTTCCAGACCAGTCGGCGAGATATCCCGCCACCAGAGGGCCAATGATCTGGCCCACGCCGAAGGCGGCGGTCATCAGCGCCAAAGCGCGGCGGGGGCTTTCGCCCGCGAGCTGACGGCCGGCCTGCAACCCGAAGGCCGTGACCATGATGAAGGTCGAGCCCAGGAGGATGCCGCCGATCACCGGTCCGGCCGGCAGCGGCATCAGGACGCTCGCCGCCACGCCAAGCGCCTCGACCAGGCAGCCAAGCGCAAACACATTGACAAGACCAACGCGCCGGACTGCCGGCAGCCAGTAGGCGACCGACGGCGCCGCCGCCAGGCCGGTCACAAGCCAGACGCCGGCTTCAAACAGGGATGAGCCGCCGCCATCGCGCACAATGGCAACCAGAAAGGTTGCGGTGACGATATAGCCAAAGCCAAAGATGCCGTAGGCGACAGTCAGGCCGAGCAGCGGCCCCGTCCAGACCAGCGGCGGCTCCTTTTTGGCCGGGCCGGCGCGCGCCACGTCCTGCGGCAGATACCGCATCACCACGGCGAGGCCTGCAAAGGCCAGCACTGCGGCCGCGATCCAGGCCATGCGCCAGCCGCCATCGGCCAGGACAAGCAATCCGAACATGATGGCTGACACGGTGATCCCGGCGCCGACGCCGCCGAAATGGGCGGCCTGCACCCAGGCTTTGCCCGACACCAGACCGTGCGAGAGCACGATGGCGGTAGTGAAGATCATCGCGAAAGCGCTGGCGAGGCCTGCGAAAAAGCGGATGGCGGCCAACAGCGCCACGTCGCTCGACAGGCCCATGGCAAGCAGAAGCAACGCCGTGGCGACCAGGCTCGCAAGCGCAACCTTGCGCTCGATGCCCTCCGCCCAGCCATAGGCCGCGAGCACCGCGCCAAGCAGATAGCCAACGTAATTGGCCGAGGCGATCCACCCGGCTTCCGCCGGTCCGAGCCCGAGGCCTGCCATCATGGCCGGCAGCACAGGCGTGTAGAAAAACCGTCCCAGGCCCATGGCCACGGCCATCGCCACGGCGCCGGCAAGTGCGGTGCGCATCACATCCGGCTCCGGACTGGGGGCTGGGGAACGGAATTGCTGGGACATGGTTGTGACAGGTGTGGAAATGGTTTCGGGGCGGGCTTGAGGGACGATCTTCCATGGACCCGAATTGTCTTCGAGACAAGCCGAGGCCCGGTTCATTTGCAGGCTTTGCCCGCAGCTCGCTGATTTTTGATTGGATTATCGGTCGCGAGGCTCTATTTGTGCATTGCAGCATTTACGAAAGGATATTGCCATGAAAACCATTATCATCACCGGATCGACCAGCGGGATCGGCCTGGGGATCGCCGAAAATTTTGCCAAGGCCGGATACAATGTCGTTCTCAACGGCCTGGGCAAGCAGGACGAGATCGAAGCCACGCGGGCGCGGCTGGCCGAACTCGGCGAGGGCGAGATAATCTTTCACGGCGCCAACATGCTCAAGCCCGATGAGATTACCGACCTGGTCAAGACCACCCAGGCAAAATTCGGCAGCGTGGATGTGATCGTGCCCAATGCCGGCATCCAGCATGTCGAGAAGATCGAGGATTTTCCGCCGGAGAAATGGGACGCGATCATCGCCATCAACCTGAGTTCGGCGTTTCATCTGATCCGCGCCGCGATGCCGATCATGAAGAGCCAGAAATTCGGGCGGGTCATCGCCATCGCTTCCGCGCACGGCCTGGTCGCCTCGCCGTTCAAGAGCGCCTATGTGGCCGCCAAGCACGGTATTGTCGGGCTGATGAAGACCGTGGCGCTGGAAGGCGCCGAATTCGGCGTCACCGCCAACGCCATCTGCCCGGGCTATGTCGAGACGCCGCTGGTCTCGGGCCAGATCGCCGACACCGCCAAGGCGCGCGGCATGAGCGAGGAAGACGTGATCAACGAAGTCATCCTCAAGGCGCAGCCAACCAAACAGTTCGTCACCGTCGAGCAGATTGCTTCACTGGCGCTGTTTCTCGCCTCCGATCAGGCGGCCCAGATCACCGGCGCGGCATTGCCGATGGATGGCGGCTGGACCGCCCAATGAGCCCTGCAAAGACAAACGGAAAGGCCCGCTCCAACGACACGGTGCGCATGATCAATCTGGCGCTGCAGGGCGGCGGCGCCCACGGCGCCTTCACCTGGGGTGTGATCGACCGGTTGCTCGACGAGCCCGATCTCGGCTTCGAAGGGCTTTCGGGCACCAGCGCCGGCGCTGTCAACGCGGTGGTTCTGGCGCACGGGCTGATGGATGGCGGTCGCAAGGGCGGCCAGGCAGCGCTCGAGGATTTCTGGCGCAGGTCGAGCCGGGGCGGCTCGGTCTGGTCGCCGGTCAACGCCCTGCCGCAGGTGACGCTTCCCGGCATGGAGATGCTGACGGCCGCCACCTACGCCGCCTTCGACACCATGACCCGCACTTTCTCGCCTTACGAGTTCAATCCGTTCGACATCAATCCGCTGCATGATCTTCTCACCGAAAGCGTCGATTTCGAGGGCTTGCGGAGCCATTGCAGCACCAAGCTGTTCCTCAGCGCCACCAATGTGCGCAGCGGCAGGGTGCGGGTGTTCGAATCCAAGGATGTGAGCGCCGATGTGGTGATGGCCTCGGCATGCCTGCCCTTCCTGTTCCAGGCGGTCGAGATCGATGGCGAGCATTACTGGGACGGCGGCTATGTCGGCAATCCGGCGCTGTTCCCGTTCTTCTACAATTGCGAAAGCCGCGACGTGATGATCGTGCACATCAATCCGATGGTGCGCGACGAGGTGCCGAAGACCGCGCCCGACATCCTCAACCGGATCAATGAAATCTCGTTCAATTCATCCCTGCTCGATGAACTCCGGGCGATCAACTTCGTCTCGCGCCTGATCGACCAGGAATGGCTGAAAGACGAGTACAAGGACCGGCTGAGGCATATTCTGGTGCATTCGGTGCATGCCGACGACGCCCTCAAGGATCTCCCGGTCTCCTCGAAATTCGATGTGGGCTGGTCGTTCCTCACCAAACTGCGCGATCGCGGCCGCCTTGAGGCCGACGCCTGGCTCGCGGCCAACGGCGACGCCATCGGCAACACCTCCACGGTGGATCTCGAGAGCCAGTATCTCGGACTGCCAGGCAAGCGGCGCGCAGATGGAAGCCAGACACGGGTTTCGCCGGCTTTGTCGGAAGATCTCGGCCATTGACCGGCTTTGCCTGAAACTGTCTTATCCTGCGAGCGGACTTTCGCCCGGTGACAGGCTGGGATAGGTTTTGTCCAAATGGTTCAAAATCAAGAGGCCACATGGCAGAGACGCACCGCTCATTCATCCGATTCCTGCTCAACGACCAGACGATCGAGCTCGCGGGCTTCGCCCCGGACCTGACGCTGCTCGACTGGCTCCGGATCGACCGGCGGCTGACCGGAACCAAGGAAGGATGCGCCGAGGGCGATTGCGGCGCTTGCACGGTGCTGGTCGGGCGGATGGACAATGGCGTGCTGACCTACGAATCGGTCAATGCCTGCATCCGCTTCGTGGGCTCGCTTGACGCCACCCATGTGGTGACGGTGGAGCACATGAACCGTCCCGACGGCGCGCTTAGCGCGGTGCAGCAGGCGATGGTGGACCATCATGGCTCGCAATGCGGCTTCTGCACGCCCGGCATCGTCGCCTCGCTGCACGCGCTGTGGCTTGCCGATCCGGAGCCGACCGAGGCCGATATCGAGCGGCAATTGCAGGGCAATCTCTGCCGCTGCACCGGCTACGAGCCGATCGTCAAGGCGGCGGTCGCTGCCGCGAAGACCATTCCATCCGAGGACAATGACCGGCTGGTCAAGGCCTATGCGGAGACGGTCGAAACCCTGACGGCGCTAGCCGACGGGGCGCGGGTGACGATCGAGAGCGAGCGGGGAACAACCTATCTGCCGGCGGATGTAGATGATCTGGCGGCGCTTTATGAAGCCCATCCCGGGGCTACCATCGTCGCCGGCTCCACCGATGTCGGGCTGTGGGTGACCAAGCACCTGCGCGAGATCGCGCCGGTGATCCTCGTCGGCCATCTCGACGGGCTCAAGGAGATCGCGCTCGATGAAGACGGTCTCACGCTCGGCGCCGGCGTGTCCTACACCGCGGCGCGCGGCGCGCTGGTCTCGGCCTTTCCGCAGATGGCGGAACTGTGGGACCGGATCGGCGGCGAGCAGGTGCGCAACATGGGCACCATCGGCGGCAACATCGCCAATGGCTCGCCGATCGGCGACACGCCGCCGCCACTGATCGCGCTTGACGCCACGGTGACGCTGCGGAAGGGCAAGGAGCGCCGCACAATGCCTTTGGAAGCCTTCTTCCTCGACTATGGCAAGCAGGACCGGCGTCCGGGCGAATTCGTCGAGAGCGTGTTCGCGCCGGCGCTCGCCGACGACGCGTTCTTCGCCGTCTACAAGATCTCCAAGCGCCGCGACGAGGATATTTCGGCGCTGTGCGCCGCGTTTCGCGTCACGCTCGACAGCGAAGGCCTGGTGGCGTCGGTGCGGATCGCCTTCGGCGGCATGGCCGGCACGCCGAAACGGGCGAAGGCGGCGGAAGCGGCCCTTCTCGGCCAGGCCTGGACCTGGGACACTGTGAGCCAGGCACGCGAAGCGCTTGCCACCGATTACCAGCCGCTGTCGGACTGGCGGGCGAGCGCCGAATACCGGATGCTGTCGGCGCAGAACCTGATGATCCGGTTCTTTCTGGAAACATGCGGCGCCCCTGTCCGCATCGAGCGCCGCCCGGCGCTGGCCGAGGCTTGACGATGACCCACCCGATCTCCCGCAGCAAAACGGAAATCAGCGGCGGCGCGCATGCGACGCGCAGCCACGATTCCGCCCACAAGCATGTCACCGGCAGCGCCGACTATATCGACGACATGGCCGAGCCTGCCGGTACGCTGCACGGCTATCTCGGACTTTCCGACCGGGCCCATGCGAAGATCACATCGCTCGATCTCGACGCGGTCCGCGCCTCAGACGGAGTCAAGCTGGTGCTCACCGGCGCGGATGTGCCCGGCAGCAACGACATTTCGCCGACCGGACGCAATGACGAGCCGGTGCTGGCCACCGGAGAGGTCAAGTTTCACGGCCAGCCGGTGTTCGCCGTCATCGCCGAGACTCGCGACAAGGCCCGCCGCGCCGCCAGGAAGGCGGTGTTCGGCTACGAGGACCTGCCGCATGCCACCGACGTGCGCGCGGCGGTCGATGCGGGCTATCCGCATGTCACCGATCCGCTGAAGCTCGAACGCGGCGATGTCGCGGCAGGGCTCGCCGCCGCGCCGCTCAGGCTCCAGGGCGACATGCGCATCGGCGGCCAGGACCATTTCTATCTCGAGGGCCATATCGCCATGGCCATCCCGGGCGAGGACGACGAGGTCACCGTCTGGTCCTCGACCCAGCATCCGAGCGAGGTGCAGCACATGGTGGCGCATGCGCTGGGCACGGTGTCGAACGCGGTGACGGTGCTGGTGCGGCGCATGGGCGGGGGCTTCGGCGGCAAGGAGACCCAGTCCAACCAGTTCGCGGCCATCGCCGCCATCGCCGCCAAGAAGCTCAACCGCGCGGTCAAGATAAGGCCCGACCGCGACGACGACATGATCATCACCGGCAAGCGGCACGATTTCGTCGTCGACTACGACGTGGGCTATGACGAGAGCGGGGTGATCCACGCGCTCGACGCGACCTTTGCCGCGCGTTGCGGTTTTTCCTCCGACCTGTCGGGGCCGGTGACCGACCGGGCGCTGTTTCACGCCGACAACTGCTATTTCTACCAGGACGTCCGGCTCGTCTCCAAGCCGATGATGACCAATACGGTCTCCAACACCGCCTTCCGCGGCTTCGGCGGACCGCAGGGCATGCTCGGCGGCGAGCGGGTGATCGAGGAGGTCGCCTATGCGCTCGGGCGCGATCCGCTGGAGATCCGCAAGGCCAATTTCTATGGCGGGCCGGGGCGCGATGTCACGCCCTATCACCAGACGGTCGAAGACAACATCATCGCCCGGATCGTCGAGGACCTGGAAGCCTCGTCGGATTACCAGGCGCGCCGCGCCGAGATCATCGATTTCAACGCAACCAGCCCGGTGGTGCGGCGCGGCATCGCGCTGACCCCGGTCAAGTTCGGCATCTCCTTCACCGCAACCTGGTACAACCAGGCCGGCGCGCTGGTGCATGTCTATCAGGACGGATCGATCCACCTGAACCATGGCGGCACGGAGATGGGCCAGGGTCTCAACACCAAGGTGGCGCAGGTGCTGGCCGAGGAATTCCAGGTCGATCTCGACACCATCCGTATCACCGCCACCACCACCGGAAAGGTGCCCAACACCTCGGCCACGGCGGCCTCGTCGGGCACCGATCTCAACGGCATGGCGGCGGCCAATGCGGCGCAGCAGATCAAGACGCGGCTGGTGGCGTTCGCCTCGGAGAAATTCAGCGTGCCGCCGGAACAGGTGGAATTCATTCCCAACCATGTGCGCATCGGCAACGAGCTGCTGGCGTTTGGGGATTTCATCAAGCTCGCCTACCAGGCGCGCGTGCAGCTCTCGGCGGCGGGCTTCTACAAGACCCCCGACATCCACTGGAACCGCGCAGAGGGAAAGGGCCGGCCGTTCTACTATTTCGCCTATGGCGCGGCGGTGTCGGAAGTGTCGGTCGATACGCTCACGGGCGAATATCAGGTCGACCGGGTCGACGTGCTGCACGACGCGGGACGCTCGCTCAACCCGGCGATCGACATCGGCCAGATCGAGGGCGCCTTCATCCAGGGCATGGGGTGGCTCACAACCGAGGAATTGTGGTGGGACGGCAAGGGTCGGCTGAGGACCCACGCGCCCTCGACCTACAAGATCCCGCTGGCGTCGGACCGGCCTCCGGTCTTCAACGTCAGGCTCGCCGAGTGGTCGGAAAACCGCGAACCGACGATCAGGCGCTCCAAGGCGGTGGGCGAACCGCCCTTCATGCTGCCGATTTCGGTGCTCGAGGCGCTCGGCATGGCCGTGGCCTCGATCGCCGACTACCAGATCTCGCCACGGCTCGACGCGCCGGCAACGCCCGAGCGCGTGCTGATGGCGGTGGAGCGGCTGAAGACGCTGGCGGCCGGGGACGGAGCCGAGGGCTGATGCCACGCCTCGCTGCCTACGAGGATTTTGCGCAAGCCACCGGGACGGCCTGCTTCGTGCTGGTCCGGGTGGTGGAGGCCAAGGGCTCGACGCCGCGCGATGCGGACGCCTGGATGCTGATTTCCGCTGCAAGCACATTCGGCACGATAGGCGGCGGACGGCTGGAGCTCGAAGCCATCGACCAGGCACGCAACGTGCTCGCTGGCGCGGAGGCCGCGCCGCTGGCGCTGCCCTTGGGGCCGGCCATCGGCCAGTGCTGCGGCGGGCATGTGACGTTGTCGTTCGAGATCATCCCGCCATCCCGTTTTGATGAGATTCAGGCCGTGGTCGAGGCCGAGGACGCGGGTGATCCCGAGGTCTGGCTGTTCGGCGGCGGCCATGTCGGCCGCGCCCTGGCGGCGGCGCTGCTGCTGTTGCCGGTCAAGGTGCAGGTGGTCGAGACCCGCGAGGACGAGCTGGCGCTGACGCCTGATGGCCCAACCCGGCATCTGACCGCCCTGCCCGAGAGTCTCGTCGCCGAGGTTGCGCCCGGCAGCGCCGTGATCGTGCTCACCCATGACCATGCGCTCGATTTCCTGATCGTCTCGGCGGCGCTCAAGCGGGACGACCTCGCCCAGGTCGGCATGATTGGCTCGGACACCAAGCGCATGACCTTCGAGCATCAATATGTCCGCGAGGGCGGCGACAAGACCCGACTCTCCCGCCTCACCTGCCCGATCGGCCGCAAGCTCGCCGACAAGCGCCCGGAGGTGATCGCGGCCACGGTCGCGGCCGACATCATCGCGGCGCTGGCCGACTGGCAAGCAGCCAGGCGTCAGGCAACGTCCTGAAGCACCAGCTCCGACGCCCGCCATCCGGTGGCGATCGCGGCGGCATTGGTGTTGCCGGTGACGATGTTGGGAAAGATCGAGCAATCGACAACCCGCAGTCCCGCGATGCCGTGGACCTTGAGCCGGGCATCGACCACCGATCTGGCCGGGTCCGGCCCCATGCGGCAGGTGGCGACGGGATGATAGACGGTGCCCGAGCGGCGGCGGATGTCGTCGATCATCGCCGCGTCGTCGGTGACGTCCGGTCCCGGCAGCAGCTCGGCCTCGATGCAGTCGGCGAGCGGCCTGGCAGCGGCCATCTTGCGCACGATCCTGCCGGTCTCCAGCATTTCGGCCACGTCGTCCTCATGGGAGAGTGCATTGGGCGTGATCCGCGGCGCGTCCAGCGGATCGGCGGAGCGGATCATGATCTCGCCGCGGCTCTTCGGCCTGCAGTTCGACCAGCCGATGGAAAAGCCGGGCCAGGGATCGGGGCTCAGGATGGGGCGTTCGCCGGGACGCGGAATGACGGTGGAAAAGGCCTGGAAATAGAGCTGGATGTTGGGCCGGGGACGATCCGGCGAGGTGCGGATGAAGCCGCCGGCCTGGTTGAGGCTGACCGACAAGGGCCCGCCGCGCAAAAGCAGGTAGCGCAGGCCGGCATTCAACTTGCCCCACCAGGGTCCAAGCTGCTGGTTGAGGGTCGGGCAATTGGCGCGGAAGGTATAGTTGATGCCGATATGGTCCTCGAGATTGCGCCCGACATTTGCGTTGTCGACGCGCACCGCGATGCCGAAGCTCTTGAGATGCTCCGCCGGACCGATGCCCGAGAGTTGCAGCAGCTGCGGCGAATTGACCGAGCCGCCGCTGAGGATCACCTCGCGCCCGGCCTTCACAGTCACCGTCCTGCCGCCGCGGCTGTAGGTGACGCCGGTGACGCGCGTTCCCTCGAATATCAGGCCGGTCACATGGGCGTTGGTGATGACCCTGAGATTGGGCCGTTTCATCGCCGGGCGCAGGAAGGCGCGCGCCGCCGACAGCCGCCGTCCGCCGTGGATGGTGAACTCGAACTGCCCAACGCCCTCCTGGTCGACACCGTTGAAATCGGCATTGAGCGGCAATCCGATGGCCTGGGCCGACTGGAACCATTTGCGGGTCAGCTCATGGGTGGTCTTGCTTGGGACAAACAGCTTGAGCGGTCCATCGCGGCCTCTGAGCGCATCATCGCCGATGACAGCGCATTCGACGCTGCGGAAGGCTGCAAACATGTCGTCGGCGCCCCAGCCGGGATTGCCCGCGTCGCGCCAGTCGTCGAAATCGGCGCGGGCGCCGCGCACCCAGACCATGGCGTTGATCGAGGAGGAGCCGCCCAGCACCCGGCCGCGCGGCCAGTGGTCGACATTGCCGCCAAGCCCCGGATCGGGCTCGGCGCGGTACATCCAGTTGACCTTCGGATCGAAGAAGGTCTTGCCGTAGCCGAGCGGCATCTGCACGAAGAAACGCCGGTCATCGCCGCCCGCCTCGAGCACCAAAACCTTGTGACGGCCCGACGCCGACAGGCGCTCGGCCATGACGCAGCCCGACGAGCCGGCGCCGATGATGATGAAGTCCGGATTGTCCATGGAGTGCTCACAGCGCGGGCGGATTGTCGACAAATCGTTGTCACATTTGCGTTGCGCGATCAACGGATTTGCAGCGGCGGCGAGTGGTCACGGCGCGACATCGGTGTCGGTCCCGCCGCCCGGTCCTACACGCGGAATTGATCGGGCATCGCTTCCGGTTCGGCGTTGGCCTCTTGATTGATGAGCATGCTCAGTATATATCGCGCTTATGAAAACGCCCCCCATCGACCAATTCGGCCTGCTGCTGCACGACGCCGCCCGGCTGCTGCGCAAGCGGTTTGACGCGCGCGGCGAGGAGCATGGGCTGTCTTCGGCGCAGTGGCGGCTGCTGGTGAAGGTCGTGCGCGAGCAGAAGACCACCCAGGCCCGCCTTGCCGAGCTCATGGAAATCGAGCCAATCAGCGTTTCGCGGCTGATCGACCGGATGGAGCAGGCCGGCTGGGTCGAGCGCCTTCCGCACGAGACCGATCGCCGTGTCAAGCTGGTGGCGCCCACGGACAAGAGCCTTGCGGCCTACTCCTCGATCAAGGCGGCCGCCGGGGATGTCTACAGCGAAGCGATGGCAGGCCTCGACGAATCCCAGAAGCAGGGGCTGGTCTCCGCGCTTGCCCGGGTGGTCGAGAACCTGTCCTCCGACGAACCCAGATCCCTCTGCCCCGAGCTCAAGAATCAGGCCTGACCATGAACGCCCCCGTCAAACCCGCCTCAGCACCTCGCCAATCCGCCGCGCCGGCGCAGACCGATCTGCAGGCCGCGCCCGAAAAGGCGCCCTCGAAATTCCGCCGCAACCTGCTGATGGCGCTGGTGCCCGCCCTTCTGGTGGGCGCGGGCGCCTATGTCTGGATCACCGGAGGCAGGTTCGAGGAAACCGAGAACGCCAATCTCAGGCTGTCGCGGATTACCATCGCCAGCGAGATCGCCGGCCGGGTGGTCAGCGTCAATGTGAGCGAGAACGTGCCCGTCAAGCAGGGCGACGTGCTGTTCCAGGTCGATCCCGAACCGCTTCAGATCGCGCTAAACCAGGCCAATGCGGCGGTGGAAAGCGCCCGTCTCAACGTCATCCAGCTCAGGGCCGCCTACACCCAGGCTGTGACCCAGGAAAAGATCGCCGACGACGACGCGAAATACTATGACGACAACCTCGCCCGGCAGACGTCGCTTGCCGCCAAGGGCGTGGCAACGGCCACGTCGCTCGATGATGCGCGGCATACCGCGCAGAAAGCGGCGCAGGACCTGATCGCCGCCACCCAGTCGGTCGCGACCGCCAAGGCGGCACTCGCCAACAGCCTCGACGGCGACATCGACGCCCATCCGATGGTCGCGGCCGCGCTCGCCGCCCGCGACAAGGCCGCCTACAATCTCGCCGCCGCCACGGTCCGCGCGCCGGCCGACGGCCTGGTCTACCAGGCGGCTTCCTTCCGTGCGGGCGAATACGTGACCCCGGGCGCGTCGCTGTTCACGCTGGTCGAGACCACAAATCCCTGGATCGACGCCAATTTCAAGGAACCGCAGCTCGCCCACATGAAGCCCGACCAGTCGGCCGAGATCGTGTTCGACGTCTATCCCGACCGCACCTTCCGGGCGACGGTGGAATCGATCGGCGCCGGCACCGGCGCGGAGTTCTCGCTGCTGCCGGCGCAGAATGCCACCGGCAACTGGGTCAAGGTGACCCAGAGAATTCCCGTCCGCCTCAAGCTCGACGACCCTGAAGCCAAGATCCTGGCCCGCTCCGGGCTCAGCGCCACGGTGACCGTGGACACCGAGGCGAGCCGCAGCTTTGGCGATTTCTTCAGCAGCGCCAAGGCCGCGGAATAGTCCTCCGGTAGGAAAGCAAGGCCATGAGCACCACCCCAGAACCCGGGCACATTGTGCCGCATCGGGGGCTGATCACCATTTCGATCATGCTCGCCACCATCATGCAGGTGCTGGACACGACGATTGCCAATGTGGCGCTGCCGTCGATGACCGGCGACCTTGACGCCTCGCAGGACACCATCACCTGGGTGCTGACCTCCTACATCGTCGCCGCCGCGATCATGACCCCGGTGACCGGATGGCTGGCCGACCGGATCGGCCGGCGCGAGCTGTTCCTGATCACCATCGTCGGCTTCACGGTCACGTCGATGGCCTGCGGCATGGCGCCGAACCTGGAAACCATGGTGGCTTTCCGCCTGCTGCAGGGCGTCTTCGGCGCGGCGATCGTGCCGTTGTCACAGACCTTCCTGCTCGACATCAACCCGAAGGAACGCCACGGACAGGCCATGGCAATCTGGGGCGCGGGCATCATGGTCGGACCGATCATCGGCCCGACGCTCGGCGGCTGGCTCACCGAGACGCTCAACTGGCGCTGGGTGTTCTTCATCAACCTGCCGGTCGGCATCATCGCCTTCATGGGCTGCGCGGCCTATCTGCCGGAGGTCGCCAGGCGGGTGCGCCGGTTCGACTTCTTCGGCTTCGCCATGCTGTCGCTCGGCATCGGCGCCTTGCAGCTGATGCTCGACCGCGGCGGCGAGGTGGACTGGTTCTCCGCATGGGAAATCTGGATCGAACTCGCGCTGGCGGTCACCGGCTTCTGGATCTTTGTGGTGCATCTGGCGACGGCCAAGGAGCCTTTCGTCGATCCGAAGATCTTCGCCGACCGCAATTTCATCACCGGCCTGGTGCTGATCTTCGTGGTCGGCATCGTGCTGCTGGCGAGCCTGGCGCTGTTGCCGCCGATGCTGTCGCATGTCTTCGGCTATTCGACCATCTCCACCGGCCTGGTGATGGCGCCGCGCGGCATCGGAACCATGATCTCGATGATCCTGGTCGGACGCCTGGTGCGCATGGTGGATGCCCGCTATCTGGTGATCACCGGTCTGCTCCTGACCGCGCTGTCGCTCTCCATGATGACCGGTTTCTCGCCGCAGATGGACAGCGCGCCCGTGATCTGGACCGGCGTCATCCAGGGGCTTGGCCTGGGTCTCGTCTTCGTGCCGCTGTCGACGGTGGCCTTTGCCACGCTCGACGTGCGCTTCCGCACCGACGCCGCGAGCCTGTTTTCGCTCGTGCGCAACATCGGCTCGTCCATCGGCATCTCTGTGGTCACGCTGGTGCTGAGCCGCTATGTGCAGATCAATCACCAGGAGCTGGGGGCTGCCATCAACCCGTTCAATCCGGTGCTGCGCGAGACCATGCCCGGCTTCGCCACCGACCCGGCGCAACTGCAGATCCTTGACGGGCTGGTCAACCAGCAGGCGCTGATGATCTCCTACAACAACGATTTCAAGCTGATGATGATGGTGACCCTGTTCGCCATCCCGCTGGCGCTGATGCTGCGCAAGCCGCGGCACGCGGCACCGGCAGGCGCGCCGCCTGCCGCGCACATGGACTGACGCCGCAGAGCGACTCCGGTTCAGGGAATGGCGAAATGCCCGACGATCAACTCGTGATCGGAGAGCGGCTCCCCGGCCGGGTCGAGCGCCGGAACGATCGCTGCACCATCCATCGACAGGCCGCGGGCCGCGAACCAGTCGAGTTTCATGGAGCGGGTCGGGTGCGGCGTCAGAAAACTGCGGCGTGTTGTCATGCCCTGGGCATTGTTGTCCCAGGAATAGCCATGGTCGCGGGCGATATCGAAGAGGCTCTCATCGCGCCAGTCCGGCGCCTCCTTGTTGTTGCCGGTGTTCAAGTCACCACCGATGATGACGGGCAGATCGGGGGCAAACCTGTCGATGGCGTCGATCAGCCGTTCCATCTGACGGCCGCGATGGGCCGAATCGGCATTGCTTTCCAGGTGGACCGAGACGACGCACAGATTGCCCGCAACTGTCGGAATGATCGTGGCGATCGCCATCCGTCCGCCGATGCGCGGCTGATCGCGGTCCCAGGAGAACGGACCCTCGATGTACCAATGGCCATGATCATCGAGCCGGATCAGGGTGGTCGAGACCGGCGCCGCCCTGCTCAGCACCGCATTGCCATGCCATCCGGCTTCATTGTGGTCATCGACGCAATAGGGACGCTCGGTTTCGCCGCCAAGCCCGAGTTCAAAGAACTCGACCCCGTAGACGTAATGCATGCCGAGCGCCGCGGCGATTTCCGCGGTCGGGTGGCGCTGGGCTGTTCTCGCCATGCCGCAATCGACCTCGGTGAGCAGCACGACATCGGGTGTCTGTGCAGCCAGAAGCGCCGCGCTTTTTTCGGGAAACAGGCACCGCTCGATGTTCCAGGCAGCGACTGTAAAGATCTGCGGCGCAGTGGCGTCGGTTGGCGTGCCTCCGCTTTCAACCATGCTCATGGCCGCAATACCGGCCATGAAGGCCCGGTGCGCTTCTGTCGTGCGCGGTGCGGCCAGGATGGCTTGCCGCTGATCCGGCGCAACGGGGGGCAGGCGATCCACCGCCTCTGTCTGTGGCGACGGCGCAGTCACAGCCGCATTCCGGTTTCGTGATTGAACATCACCAGCGCCGATTTCGGCAGGCCGACATAGACCTCGCCGCAGGGGATCGCATCGGTGTGGGGAATGTGAACAATCAACCCGCTGTCGCCGAGCTTGCCGTGAAGCAAGCGCCCGGCGCCCAGTTCCTCGACGAATTCGAGATCGAAGCGCAGCGCATCGGGATGCGAGGGATCGACGATCCCGACATTTTCCGGCCGGACGCCGAGCTTGATCTGGCCGGAATAGTCGGCCGTCAGCGGCGCTTCGATGTGAACGGCGTCCGAGAGATGAACCCGGCCATTGCCGTTGTAGTGCGCCGGCAGCAGGTTCATCGGCGGCGCGCCCATGAAGCTTGCGACAAAGGTGCTGGCGGGCTGGTGGTAGACCTCCGCCGGGGTGCCGATCTGCTCGATGCGCCCGCCATTGAGCACGATGATCCGGTCGGCCATGGTCATGGCTTCAACCTGGTCATGCGTCACATAGACCGAGGTGACGCCCAGCCGGCGCTGCAGGGCCTTGATCTCGATGCGCATCTGGCCGCGCAGCTTGGCATCGAGATTGGACAGCGGCTCGTCGAACAGGAACAGAGCCGGATTGCGCACGATGGCGCGGCCCATGGCGACACGCTGGCGCTGGCCGCCCGACAGCTGGCTCGGGCGGCGCGCCAGGTATTCCGTGAGATTGAGCATCGTCGCCGCGGTCGAGACAGCGGCATCGATATCGGCCTTGGCCATGCCGCGGTTGCGCAGGCCGTAGGCCATGTTGTTGTAGACGGTCATGTGCGGGTAGAGCGCGTAGTTCTGGAACACCATGGCGATATCCCGCTCGGCGGGATCGACATGGTTGACCACCCGTCCGGCGATCGAGAGCTCGCCCTCGGTAATTTCCTCAAGCCCGGCGATCATGCGCAGCAGGGTGGACTTGCCGCATCCCGACGGGCCGACAAGGACGATGAACTCGCCCTTGTCGATGTCAAAACTGGTCGGCTGAACCGCACGGACTCCGTTCGGATAGACCTTCGAAATGTTCTTCAGGGCAACGTGAACCATGGGAGACCTCTATTTGTCGGATTCAACCAGTCCCTTGACGAACCAGGACTGGAAAACAACCACCACCAGAACCGGTGGCAGGATGGCGATGAAGGCAAGGGCCAGCGAGCGGCCGAACTGGGGAATGTCCGAACCGCCATCGATGCTCTGAATGATCTGCTTGATGCCGCGGACCAGGGTGAACATGGCTTCATCGGTGGTGATGAGGGTGGGCCAGAGATACTGGTTCCAGCCATAGACGAACATGATGATGAAGATGGCGGCGATCATGGTGCGCGAGATCGGCACCAGGATGTCGATGAAGAACTTCACCGGCCCGGCGCCGTCGATCCGCGCCGCCTCCACCAGTTCCTCGGGAACGGACAGAAAGAACTGGCGGAAAAAGAAGGTGGCGGTGGCCGAGGCCACCAGGGGGACGATCAGTCCCGTGTAGGTGTTGATCAGCCCCATCCCGTGCACAACCTCGTAGGTCGGCAGGATCCGCACTTCCAGCGGCAGCAGCAGCGTGGTGAAAATCACCCAGAAGGCGAAGGTGGCGAAGCGCAGCCGGAAATAGACGATTGCATAAGCCGCGATCATGCCGAGGATGATCTTGCCGACGGCGAAGCCAATGCCCAGAATGAAGGAGTTGAGCAGCATCGTGCCGCCGGTGATGCTGCCCGTGAACCCACCCCGCTCGAACAGGGCCTTGTCGAAATTCTCAAGCAGGTGGGCGCCATCGGATATCTGCATGCCGTGCCGCGATATCTCGATATCGCTGGCGCCAATGGTCATGAAGGCGGCGAAGACCGGCAGGATCATCAGCAACGATCCCAGCATCAGGACCGCGTGATCCCCGATCTTCTCCCAGCTGACCGGACGGCGCACATGTGACCGGGAGACCGTGACGGGTTCCGTGATGACAGTCATGGCTCTCTCCTCAGGTGTAGTGAATGCGCCGGTCCATGACACGGAACTGAAAGACGGTGAGCAGCAGGACGAGCACCATAAGGACGACGGACTGCGCCGACGAACCGCCGAGATCATTGCCGCGGAAGCCATCAACATAGACCTTGTAGACCAGCGTCATCGGATTGTTGCCGGGTTCGCCCTTGACCAGGGTATCGATCAGACCGAACGTGTCGAACAGCGCATAGGTGATGTTGATGACGAGCAGGAAGAACGCCGTCGGCGCCAGCAGCGGGAATGTGATGTCCCAGAAGCGCCGGGCCCCGGAGCGGTTGTCAATCATCGCGGCTTCCTTGACCGACTGGGGGATCGACTGGAGGCCGGACAGGAAGAAAATGAAATTGACCGGGATGTGATTCCAGGTCGCCACGATGATCATCGCTGCGGCCGTGTCGTAATAGTTCACGCCGAGCCGGAACTCGTAGCCCAAAAAGGCCAGGAACTCGGTCATCGGGCCATTGCCCTGATAGAAGACCATGACGCCAAGAAAGCCTGCGACCGGCGGCGCCACGGCATAGACCCACATCAACAGGGTTCTGTAGGTGCGCGCACCGCGAATGACCTTGTCTGCCTTGACCGCCAGAAGCAATGCGATCGAAAGCGAGAGCAGGGTCACCAGGAAGGTGAAGCCAAGGGTGAAACCCGCGACCTTCATGTACTGCGCTGACGCAAGCAGATCGGTGTAGTTCGCCATTCCCACAAAGGTGGAGCCGAAGCCGAACGGATCTTCCAGATAAAAGGAAGAGCGCAAGGCATAGGTTGCCGGCCAGTAGAAGAATGCGGCGATCACCAGAAGTTGGGGCAGCAGCAGCAAGACCGGCAGGCCGCGTTGATTGAAACCGGCACGTTTCATGGCTGGCATCCTTTCAATGAGTGAACCAGCGGCCGTCGGAAGGTGACGGCCGCTGATCGCGGTGTTTCAGAGCCTGGGCGAAATTCAGCCCTGGGTCTTGTTGAAACGCTCGAGAAGCTCGTTGGATTCCTTCTCGATCGTTGCGAAGGCTTCATCAACGGTCGTTTCACCGGTGAGGATGCGACCGTATTCGCGGTTCATCACGTCACGGATCTGGACATAGAAGCCCATGCGATAGCCCTTGGTGTTGTCGCCGGCAGGCAGCGAAAGCTGCTGGATGCCGACTTCGGCGGCAGGCTTTTCCTTGTAGTAGCCTTCGGCCTTGGCAAGTTCATAGGCAGCGTTGGTGATCGGCACATAGCCGGTCTGCTTGTGCCACTTGAGCTGC
Organism: Hoeflea sp.; assembly: GCF_014359905.1. Lineage (GTDB taxonomy): Bacteria > Pseudomonadota > Alphaproteobacteria > Rhizobiales > Rhizobiaceae > Hoeflea. The sequence continues at coordinate 30,170 of NZ_JACIYP010000044.1, forward strand.
ACTTCCGGCGAAGCCATGAAGCGGAAGAATTCGGCGGTTGCCTTGTTTTCCTCAGCCGACTTGCCCGACATGGCGAACAGGGCGGCGCCGCCGATGAAGGTCTGCTTCGGCTCCTTGGTGACAGTTTCCCAATAGGGCAGGATGTCAGCCGAGAACGGCATGGTGGCTGTCTTCTGGAGACCGCCGAACGAACCCGACGAACCGAGCCAGATGGCGACCTTGCCTTCTTCGAAGGGATTCTGGTTGTCGTTCCAGCCAGCGCCGTACCATTCGAACAGGCCTTCGTCCTTCCACTTCTTCAAGGCGGTGAAATGGGCCTTGATCTCGGGCGTATTGACCAGGATCTTGGTTTCGCCATCGCCGTAGCCATTGTCATTGGTGGCGAAAGGCAGGTTGTGACGCGAGAAGAAGTTCTCGGTGAAGATCCATGGCAGGTGGGACTGTGCAAGCGGAATGTAACCGGCTTCCTTGAGCGCCGGGGCGGTCACGCTTTCGAACTCTTCCCAGGTCTTGGGCGGCGTCACGCCGGCCTTCTCGAGGGCTTCGATGTTGTAATACATGATCGGCGTGGAGGAATTGAACGGCATGCCGATCATCTTGCCGTTGGCATCGGCGTAGAAGTAGCGCACGCCTGGAATGTAATCTTCGATGTTGAAATCGATGCCGTTCTCGGACAGCAGATCCTGCACGGCGATGGTGGCGCCCTTGGCGCCGATTACGGTGGCGGCGCCGGCATCGAACACCTGCATGACGTTGGGCTGTTCGCCAGCGCGGAAGGCGGCGATGCCTGCGGTCAGTGTTTCCTCATAGGTGCCTTTGAAGACCGGCGTGATCTTGAATTCGCTCTGGCTTGCATTGAAATCATTGGCGATTTCGTTGACGGAATCGCCAAGCGCTCCGCCCATTCCGTGCCACCAAGTGATCTGGGTTTCGGCGAAAGCCGAGGAACTGAGGGTCAGCCCCAGCGCCATCGAGGCGATAGCAAGAAGGTTCTTCTTTGACATCTGTTAGCTCCGTTAGGTTCCGGGATTGGAAGCGTCCCCGGAGCGGGATAGAGCGGTCCTGATTCAGTTCGGTGAAGCTTTTGCTTCATTTCGATGACAATCCACAAACGGGATGGGCGCCGGGCCCTGGCAAAAGCCGTTTTGTGGCGCCACGACGCCGATTGCACAGAGAGCCGTGAAGGCCGAAACCGATTATCAGGATAATCCGTGAACTGATTCCTTGCGGCAGGACCCAAACCGGGCTTTCCATTCCGCGTCGCATTGCGCATCATGTGCACTGCAAAAAAGACACCATGTGCGAGGGGCACTCATGTACGACTATCCACTGCTGTGGGAATGGCTCAGCTTTGCCACCCGCTGGCTGCATGTGATCACGGCCATCGCATGGATCGGCTCATCGTTCTATTTCATTGCGCTCGATCTGGGCCTCGTGCAGCGGCCGGGATTGCCTGAAGGCGCCTATGGCGAGGAGTGGCAGGTTCATGGCGGCGGCTTCTACCACATCCAGAAATACCTGGTGGCCCCGCCCAACATGCCCGAGCACCTGACCTGGTTCAAATGGGAAAGCTATGCCACCTGGCTGTCGGGTGTTGCGCTCATGTGCGTGGTCTACTATGCCGGGGCCGAGCTCTACCTGATCGACGCCAATGTGCTTGACGTGACCGCCCCCGTGGCAATCGGCATCTCGCTCGCCTCGATCGTGGCCGGATGGATCATCTATGATGTTCTATGCAAATCGCCGATCGGCAAGAACACAAGCGGCCTGATGGTGGTACTGTTTGGCGTGCTTGTGGCGATGGCCTGGGGCTACACGCAGGTCTTCACCGGAAGGGCGGCGCTTCTGCATCTGGGCGCCTTCACCGCGACCATCATGACCGCCAATGTGGCGATGATCATCATCCCCAACCAGAAGATCGTGGTGGCCGACCTCAAGGCCGGCCGGAAGCCCGATCCGAAATATGGCCGCATCGCAAAGCAGCGCTCGCTGCACAACAACTACCTCACCCTGCCGGTGATCTTCCTGATGCTGTCCAACCACTACCCGCTGGCGTTCGCCACCGAGTGGAACTGGCTGATCGCATCGCTGGTGTTCCTGATGGGAGTCACCATAAGGCACTGGTTCAACACCGTGCATGCACGCAAGGGCAAACCGCACTGGACCTGGGCTGCGACCACCGCTCTGTTCATCGCCATCATCTGGCTGTCGAGCCTGCCACGTTCGGGCGAAGTGATGGAAGAGGCATCGATTGCGCCGGTGCATCAGCGGTTCGCCGCCAATGTGCATTTCGAAGCGGTCACCGACACAGTCATGGGGCGTTGCGCGATGTGTCATGCCGCCGAACCGGGCTGGCCCGGGATGATCCACGCCCCGAAGGACGTGAAGCTCGAAACCCCCGCCGACATCGCCCGTCATGCGCGCGAGATCTACCTCCAGGCCGGGCGCAGCCATGCCATGCCGCCGGGCAACATCACCTTTGTCGAGCCGGAAGAGCGGGCGCTGATTGTCGCCTGGTACGAATCCGCGATCGCCGGCGAGGCCGGTCAATGAGTGCAAAGCTCTTGCGCGGCCGGGTCCTGAGTTTCAGATCGCGGCCGCAGGCGCGCGATGACCATGCAAGCTACCTGTTCGAGGAAAACGGCGCTGTGCTTGTCGAGAACGGCCGGATCTCGGCCTGCGGCGGCTATGACGAGGTCCGGCTCGCTTCGCCGATGGGCGTCGAGGTGATCGATCACCGGCCGCTGCTGCTGATGGCCGGGTTCATCGATCCGCATATCCACTTCCCGCAGATGCAGGTGACGGCGAGCTACGCGGCAAATCTGCTGGAATGGCTCAACACCTACACTTTCGTGGAGGAACAGAAATTTGCCGATGCGGCCCACGCGGCCCGATTCGCGAAACTGTTCTTCGACGAGTTGCTGCGCCAGGGCACGACGACGGCCGCGGCCTATTGCTCGGTGCACAAGGGGTCGGCGGACGCCTTCTTCACGGAAGCCACGCGCCGCAACCTGCTGATGGTCGGCGGCAAGGTGATGATGGACCGCAACGCGCCGGAGGCGCTCACCGACACCGCGCAATCGGGCTATGACGACACCAAGGCGGTGATCTCGGACTGGCATGGCAAGGACCGCAATCATGTGGCGATCACGCCGCGTTTCGCCATCACATCGAGCCCGGCGCAACTGGAAGCCGCCGGCGCGCTCGCGCGCGAGCATCCGGACCTGCTGATCCAGACGCACCTGTCGGAAAACAACGCCGAGATCGCCTACACAATGGAGCTCTACCCGCAGGCGCAAGATTACACCGATATCTATGCGCGGTACGGCCTGCTGACGCGGAAAATGCTGCTGGGCCACGCCATCCATCTGTCGGACCGGGAGATGGACGCTATCGCCGAGGCAGGATCCGTGGCGGTGCATTGCCCCACCTCCAACCTGTTCCTGGGCTCCGGACTGTTTGATCTCAGGCGGATCAAGGAACATGGGGTGCGCACGGCGATCGCCACCGATATCGGCGGCGGATCCAGCTACTCGATGCTCAGGACGCTGGATGAGGCCTACAAGATCCAGCAATTGCGCAACAACCGGCTGCCGCCGCTCGAGACTTTCTGGCAGGCCACCCGCGGCAATGCCGAGGCCCTGGGGCTGTCAAACCGCATCGGAACGCTGGAGCCGGGCACTGACGCCGACATCATCGCGCTCGACACCCGCGCCACGCCGGCGATGCGCATCCGCTTGGAAACGGTGAAGACGCTGGAAGAGGAACTGTTCGTGCTGCAGACGATGGGGGATGACCGCTCGGTGCGGCATGTCTATATTGCCGGGAAAATCGTCACGGCCTGATCTGTGGGAGGTTGCGGCACCGTCACATTTCCGTCTTAACGCTTTGTTAACACTGTTCCTGCAAGCTGTTTGTCAGCAGCGGTCTTTTTGAGGATCGCTTATAAGTCGCGTGAGCACGGATGTACTGCCACGCGGCTTTCGCTTTTCCGCTTCCCGATTTTCTTCCCACAGCTTCCGCCCGCGCCGGGCGGCCGACGCCGTCGCGCAGCTTCAGCTGCCGCGATAGGTCGAGTAGCTGTAGGGAGAGATCAGCAGCGGCACATGGTAATGGGCCGAGGTGTCGGCGATGCCGAAGCGGATCGGGATGACGTCGAGAAACGCCGGATCCGGCAGCTCCGTGCCGGTGGCGCGCAGATAGTCGCCCGCGTGAAACCTCAGCTCGTAGATGCCCCTGGCGATGTCGATGCCGGTCAGTAGCGGCGCATCGACCCGGCCGTCCTCATTGGTGCGCACGGTCTTGAGCAGGTGATGGTCAAGACCCTCGACATGCAGAAGCTCGATCATCAGTCCGCCAGCGGGACGTCCGCGGGCGGTGTCGAGCACATGGGTGGTCAGGCGTCCGGTGGGAAGCGGTTGGGCGGACATCGGCGTCTCCTCTTTTCTTCCGGCGCCGCGCATCCGAGGGAATGAGCGAACCGCCGTTACAGATGCATCAGGGCTTGGTGATCACATAGGGCGCCGGATACCCGATCTCCTCGAGATTGTCGCCCTCGCCTTCGCGGTCCACCACCAGAAACTGGCACACCTGACCCACGGCGATCAGCGGGTGATGCCAGACATTTCTCCCATACTGCACGCCTATGTCCCTGGGCACCCTGAACGCGCGGGGCTCACCCGGCCTGCCGTCATCATCGGGGGCGACGACGGCAATCCATTCCCGGTTCGACAGCGGAAAGAAAGCCTGGCTGCCGAGCGGATGCCGCTCCATCATCCGGATCTCGTAGGGGAACTCCCGCGGCTGGCCGCGAAACAGCGAAAGGATGGTGCGCCCGCCCTCGCTTTCCGTGTCGGCCATGGCCAGCGCATGAAACCGTTCGGTGGTGCCGCCATTGATCATGCGTTTCTCGGCAGCATCTGTATCCATCACCGTTCCGAACGGGGCGAAAGCTTCGGCGGTCAGCGGTTCGAGCTCAAGCTTGGGCATCAGGCTCACGCGTCCGCCAGGATGGAAGAGATGCGAAACCCAGCGATCTTTTCCACTTCAGTGCAGGCGGTTTCAAACTCGGTCGCCTGATCATTGATGATCCGGGCCTCGAAGTTCCCAAGAATATCCTCCTTGGACAGTCCCTTGACCGCGATGATGAAGGGAAAGCCGAAATCGCGCACATATTGCGTGTTGAGGTCGGTGAAGCGGGCGTATTCTTCCTCGCTGAGCCGGTCGAGCCCGGCGCCTGCCTGCTCTGATTTCGATTGCGCTGTGAGTTCGCCTGCGATGGCCAGCTTGCCCGCCAGATCCGGGTGGGCCAGCAGCACGCCCAAGCGCTCGTCATGGGTCGTGGAGCGGAACTCGGCGCAGAGCGCTTCATGCACCGGACCGGCCTTCAGCGGCGGCACGATCCGGCCATGATCATAGGCCCGCTCTGCAATGAAGGGCGAATGCTCGAACACGCCGCCAAACAACTCGACGAATTCACTGCGGGTCATCGCTTGGTCTCCGGATGGTGATGGGCATGCCAATGATTGGCGATGTCGATGCGGCGGGCGACCCAGGCCTTGTCGTAGGACGCCACATAATCGAGGAACCGCGCCAAGGCAGCCGCGCGGCCGGGCCGGCCAACCAGGCGGCAATGGAGGCCAACCGACATCATCTTCGGGCTGCCTGCCGCCCCTTCGGCCATCAGCACGTCGAATGTGTCCTTGAGATAGGCGAAGAACTGATCGCCGGAGTTGAAGCCCTGCGGGGTGGCAAAGCGCATGTCGTTGGCGTCAAGCGTGTAGGGCACGATCAGATGCGGGCCTTTCGGGCCGTCGACCCAATAGGGCAGTTCATCGGCATAGGAATCGGCTGAATAGACAAAGCCGCCCTCCTCCATCACCAGCCGCAATGTGTTGACCGAGGGCTTGCCCTGATAGATGCCCAGAGGCCTCGATCCGGTCACTTCGGTGTGGATGCGCACACAGTCTGCGATGTGGCGGCGCTCTGCTTCTTCGGAGAAATCCTTGTATTCGAGCCAGCGCAGGCCGTGGCTGGCGATTTCCCAGCCGGCTTCCTTCATCGCCGCGACGGCGTCCGGATTGCGCTGCATGGCGAGCGCCACGCCGTAGACCGTGACCGGCATGCCGCGTTCGGTGAACATGCGCCAGAGCCGCCAGAAACCCGCGCGCGAGCCGTATTCGTAGAGCGATTCCATGTTGGTGTTGCGCTGCCCCGGCCAGGGCTGCGCGCCGACGATTTCCGACAGCAGGGATTCCGACGCCGGATCGCCATCAAGGATGGAGCTTTCGCCGCCTTCCTCATAATTGACGACGAACTGGACCGCACAATGGGCGCCGCCCGGCCACGCAGGGTCCGGCGTCGTCCGGCCATAGCCGATCAGGTCGCGGGGATAGGGTGTGTTGTTCATGAATGGGTCCATTTGAATGGGGCGAACGGTACCAGCACCGCCTCAAAAGTCGAGACCTCGACTTCGAAGAAAAACCGCAAGCTGTTGCTTCACACTCAGCCGTTTGCGGTTTTTGCGGCTGCCTTGGCGGCATGGTGGCTGACGGAGAAGCTCTGCGGTATCTCCGGACCGGCGGTGCCGGCGATGCCGGCCACCAGGCAATCGGCCATGCGATGGGCGATGCCGAAGCTGATCTTGAAGCCGCCGGCCATGGCCAGGACATCTGGCGCGCCCGGAACCGGGCCGAGCATCGGGTCGCGACCGATGGCGCGCGGGCGCACACCGGCCCAGCGCCGGATTTCCGGCGCGTGCTTGATCACCGGGCAGAGCTTGCGCGCACGTTTGACAATCTCATCGAGATGGCCGTCGGTGCCGACCGGGTCGTCAAACGCGCGTTCACTCGTCGAACCCACGGCGACATGGCCGTTCTCATGGACAATGACATAGACGCCGTCGTCATAGACCAGCGGCAGGTCGGGCGATGCCCTGGCATCGAGCAGCGCTGCCTGGCCTTTGACGCCGCCGCCCAGAGACCCGGCCGGAAGCCCGGCCGCGCGCGCGATTAGGGGAAAAGCATCGACCCCGTTGGCAAGTGCCAAATGGCCGTAACTCACCGTTGATCCGTCAGACAGGCGTGCCTTGTGCTCATCAGGCGCGATGTCGGCCACGCCCGCGCCCAGGCGGAGATCGACATTGGGCATCGCGGCGAGGCTGGCGAGCAGGGCCATGATCAATCCGGGCGGCGACAGCCGGGCCGACAGCGTTTCATGAACAACCCCGTGCGGCGCGCGCAGCATGTCCGGCCAGCCGCTCCTGACGGGCGCGTGATGCACCTCATAGCGGAAACGATCGCCCCAGTTGGTGCGGGCGTCCGCAATCTGATCGAGTGCTGCGGCCCGCCCGCGCTCTGTAGTCAGAGGCAGGATCCGCCCGACACGGCGATAGCCGCAGAAGGTGCCGGTCTCCGATTCGAGCCGGGCGATCTCGTCTTCGAGTTCGACCAGCGCCTGGAACTGGAATTCCTTCTTGCCGTTCCAGCGCTCGGGGCTGTGCGGCATCAGTGCGCCGAGGAATCCGCCGCTGGCGCCGCCTCCGGGATTGCCGGGCTCGACCAGCAGGACCGACAGGCCGGCGCGCGCCGCCTTCACCGTCAGCCACAATCCCGCCACGCCTGCGCCTGCGACCAGGAGATCGGGAGCGGCTTGACCGTTGCGCACCACGCCGCTATCGGCAACACCCATGATCGATCCTTCTGCCCCGGATGATGACACCACAGGACAGCCCCCAAGGCTCTCCTGGCATGAAGGCGATATGCCCTATTCGGAGGAATTTGGCGACTTCTATTATTCCCGCGCCGACGGCCGGGCCGAATGCCGGCACGTTTTTCTGGACGGCAACGGCCTGCCCGGACGCTTTGCCGGCAGACCGCGCTTCATCATCGGCGAGCTAGGATTTGGCACCGGGCTCAATTTCCTCGAGACCTGGTCGGCCTGGAACGCGAGCGCTGCGAAAGGCGCATCGCTGGACTTTCATTCGTTCGAACTGCATCCGCTCGAACGCGATAACATGACCCGCGCCCTGTCCGCCTGGCCGGATCTTGCTGAAAAATCCTCGACGCTGGCGGCGGCATGGCCGGATGAGACGGCGGCAGGCGTGAGCCTTGAATTTGCCGGCAATGGCACATCAATCCGCCTGCATGTTCATGCCGGTCCGGCGCTGAAAACGCTAGAGAAGGCGCGAATGGAGGCGGACGCCTGGTATCTCGACGGATTTTCGCCTGCGCGCAATCCGGACATGTGGTCGGCGGAGCTGATGCGCCTGGTGGCGAAGCGAACCGCTGAAGGCGGAACATTCGCGACCTATTCGGCGGCAGGCTGGGTGCGGCGGAACCTGCAGGCTGCGGGATTCACCGTGGAAAAACGCCCGGGCCATGGGGACAAGCGCAACATGAGCGCGGGCGTTCTCGGCAGAGCTGATATCAGCCCTGATTGATCCTGGCCGCGATGTCGGCGGGCAGCCATTCCCGGATCTTTGCCTCGAGCTTTTCCGGGCTGATCGGCTTGGACATGTAGTCATCCATGCCTGCCTCGATACAGCGTTCCCGGTCTCCGGTCAGGGCATGGGCGGTGACCCCGATGACGGGGGTATGGCCAAGTTCGGGATCTTCGGCCTCGGCCTTGCGGATCGCCTGAGTCGCCTGATGGCCGTTCATCACCGGCATGGACACATCCATCAGCACCAGCGCCGGGCGATGGATCTTCCAGAGCTCGAAGGCGGTGCCGCCATTGTCGGCAATCTGATAGCGCACACCGAGTTCCTCGAGGATCTGCGTGAAGACGATCTGATTGACCTCGTTGTCTTCTGCAACGAGAATGTCGAGGCTGTTGTGGGATGGAGCAGGCGCGCCGGGCCTCGCACGGAAACTGCCGGCAGAGGAATGCACCGTCAGCTCGGGCGGCACCGAAACCGGGGGCAGCCTGCCGCCTTTCGGCTGGAGCAGCTGAGAACTGGCTGCTTCCGCCTTGCCGTGGTGCTGTCCGGCGACCTGCAGAACCTCGACAATGGTTTCAAGCAGCAGCGAAGAGCGGGCTGGCTTCATCAATGTCTCTTGAACAATGCCTTTCCGGATGTCCGCATCGGACGATTTGAGATCCATCGAGGTCAACATGATGATCGGCGGATTGTCCGGGCCGAATGTCTTGCGGATGGCGCGGGCGGTCATCACCCCGTCCATGTCAGGCATGTGATAGTCGAGTATGACAGCATCGACCGGCACATCCAGGCGCACGGCTGCTTCGAGCACATCGATCCCCTCCTGGCCGGAAACGGCGGCACAGGCATCAAATCCCCAGGCGGTCAGCTGCTCGCTCAGGATCGCGCGGTTGACTGGATTGTCGTCGATCACGAGGATCCGCGATCCCGTAACATCGATGGGCGCGATGCGGGCCTTGGCGGCAGTCTCGTCAACCGGCATGGACAGCTCGATGGTGAACACCGAGCCTTCGCCAATCGAGCTTTCCGCCCGGATCCGGCCATTCATCAAGCTCACCAGCCGCGACGTGATCGCCAGACCAAGTCCGGTTCCTTCATGACGGCGGGTCGAGGAATTGTCGACCTGGGAGAATTTGTCAAACACCGCGTCAAGCTTGTCCTGGGGAATGCCAATTCCGGTGTCATGGACGCTGAGTGTCATATCGAGCATATTGCCCGCGTTCACAGATCCGGTCAGTTCTATCAGAACATGGCCGGTTTCCGTGAATTTGATGGCATTGCCGGCCAGGTTGGTGATGATCTGGCGCACGCGGCCCATGTCTCCGACCACGCGGGCCGGAAGCCCGGGATCAATGCGCACAATCAGCTCAATGTCGCGTTCCGCCGCCCGGCTCGAGACCAATGCGGCAACATCCTCGACGGCTTCGCGCATGTCGAACGGCGCTTCATCAAGAACCAATTGGCCAGCGTCAATCTTGGAGAAATCCAGGATGTCGTTGATGATGGTCAGCAGCGCATTGCCGGATTTGACGATGATGTCCGTGAAAGTGCGCTGGCGGGTATCGAGCTCGGTCCTCGACAGCAGTTCTGCCATGCCCAGAACACCGTTCATCGGCGTGCGGATCTCGTGGCTCATATTGGCCAGGAATTCAGACTTGGCCCGATCGGCGATTTCGGCCTTTCCCAGCAGTTCCTTGAGTTCGGCCTCGCGTGTCTTTGCGTCGGTTATGTCGGTGAAGGTGATGATCATCGTTCGGTCGGTCGCGGGCTTTGCGTCGATCCTGAGCCAGCGCCCATGTGCCGCCTTGCGTTCAAGGGAGTGGGCGACCCCTTCCTGATGCGCCTTGAGAACATTGGCCCGGGTCGTGGCCGCTTTGTCTTCATCGCCATAGTCGCCACGGGCCTGGCAGAAATCCAGGTAGCTTTCCAGGCGGGTGCCAGGCTTCACCACTTCCGGCGGCACGTCCAGCATTTCCCTGAACGCGTCATTGCAGAACTGGATCTCGTTTGCGCTGGTCACCATCAGGCCTTGTGCCATGGCCCCTGCGGCCGCCTTCAGCAATTCGCCGGCATATTCGGCCTCCGCCCGCGCCACGAGAAGGTCATTCTCACGCTGCTTGAGCTCGGTGACATCAAAGTAGGAAATCATCCGTTTGCCCTCGGAGAGGGCGCGAACCGAATAGATCATCGTCCTGCCGTCGGCACGGGCAAATTCCCGCGGCTCGACACGCCCGCCTCGAATTTCTTCAAGCCGGGTCTTGATGTAGTCCTCGAATTCATCTTCGGCGACCTGGTAGATTCCGTTGTGCCGGTTGATGTCTATGAGCCGCCGGAACGGGGCGCCGAGATAGGCGTCGTCCGGCTTGATTTTCCAGATCTGGAAGAACGCGTCGTTGACCAGCTCGACATTGTGATCCCTGTCCACGACCACCACGCCCATGTGCATGGCTTCGATGGCGCTCTTGAGGTCCGACCGGTTGATATCTGCAAGCCGCCGCGCCTCGAAGACTTCTTCCTCGCGGCGCTTCATCTCGCTCACGTCGAGAGTCGTTCCCAGCAGATAGCGTCGGCCTGCGGGGTCCGTAAATCCAACCTTCCGGTCTATCAGCTTGAGCGGCTTGCCTGTGGCATTGGTGAGGTCCGCCTCGCGCTCGATTACGTCGTATCCGTTCATGACCTCGACGTCGGCGTCCCGCAATGCCTGACCGTTATCGCCAAAGACTGCAAAATCGTCCCGGCCGATCATGTCGGCGCTCGAGATGCCGGTGAGTTGGCCATGGGCGCGGTTGACATAGGTATAGCGGTACTGCTCATCCTTGACGAAGGCCGAAACCGGCATTTCATCCAGGATGGCGCGGAACAGTTCGTTTTCCGCGACCTTGTTTTCAAGATCTGACCCGCGCTGCTTGAGATCGGTGACATCGATCCGCAATCCCAAGGTGCAGCCGTCGTTCAGCTCCTTGTTGATGATGCGAATCCAGCGGCCGTTCCTGAGCCGCTCGACGGTTGGCCTACCGAAGTTCCGATGCTCGGCGAGACGCTTCTCGATCCATGCGTTGCGGCTATCCGGATCATCCTCGGCCTTGATGCTGCAGGTGTTTTCAAGAACCGACCGGAGTGGCTTCCCGACCTCGAGCCTGTAGTGTGGTGCCGTGATGGCATCCATCGCCGGATTGACGTAAAGCAGGATATCGTCCGGATCGTAAAGAACGATACCCACGTCGAGGCGGTCGAAGATTTCGTTGAACCGGTTCAGCATGGTGATATCGGAACCACCGCTTTGCGGCTCCGACTGATCGCCGCTTTCACCTGGTTGATCCGGCGCGGCCCAGCGCATCATTCCGCCATCAGGAAGGTGGGTCTCACGCCAAGGGCCGGTTGCGATTTTATGCGGGAGGCTTTGCGCCACGATCCTTCCGTTTCCGTCAAAGACGGCAATCGGCTGAGCTGCGGATTCAATCGCGGCCTGAAGCAGCTTGTAGTCGCCGCGCAAGGCAACTTCCGAAGCCGGGTTGTAGGGAGATTGGAGGTTCTTCTTGGGGGTCTCCGGCAACGCGGCATCCGGCATGGCCTTGTCTGCCTGCCCGGTCTCGAAACGGACACCGGCAATGGGTTCAAAATGGCCGACGATGAATATTTTCCCGGACGCCTGGCGCTTCCGGTGAATGCGGACGCGGTAGCGGCCACCCTTCAACGGATGCGCGAACAGGGCTACCTGGTCCTTTCCAAAGACCAGGCTGCGGCGCTCTTTCTCATCACGGTCGTTCTGTTCGACCGAATCAAAATGCTGATGACTTTGCTGTCCGATGAGCGAGGCAGGCTCGCAATCCCACAATCCCGCGTAGGCTGCATTGACGGCAACGTAGCGGAGCTCGGAATCCTTGATGAACGCCGGATTCGGATCGCTGGCCACCCGCGCGCATTCCTGCGCAAGCACGTCGTCGCTATCGGTACTTTCCAGCTCACCCACCCCGCAATCCCCCGCCGATGCACGTTCTGGCTTGTTTCACAGCCTGTTACTTTGCATACCGGGCTTAAAGAAAACGTTAACCATGGGTTACAGACTAGACCTGTCCGCTTACGCGAGACTTGTCTCGGACATACCTGACCGGCAAAGCGAAAATAAGCCTTCGGCGATCTCTTGCTTGAAGA
>NZ_JACIYP010000440.1 GCF_014359905.1 Hoeflea sp.
ATGCGCTTCGGGTTCCGTGGCAAGAACCGACCGGATAATCGAAATCACCGGAGTTATGCCACTGCCGGCCGCCAGCGCCAGATAGGTGCGCGGTCCGCCCCGGTGGATGTGAGATCCGAAGGTTCCTTCGGGCGTCATCACGTCCAGTTCCATCCCCGGCTTCAGATCGTTATGGACGAACGACGAGAATACCCCGCCTTCGAGCCGCTTCACCAGAACCCGAAGTTCGCCGTCATCCGGGCCGGAACTGATCGAGTAGCACCGCCGCACGCCGTTGGTGTCCCCACTGCGGCGCAGGGTCAGGTACTGGCCGGGGGTGAACCGGTAATCCTCGGCCAGACTGGCGGGGACATCAAAGATCAGCGAGACCGCATCCGCTGTCTCCCTACGGATGTCTCGCACCTTCAGCCGGTGAAAACGGGGCGCGCGCCGCGCGGTCGGGGCGGTCTGAGGTTTCATTTGTGTTGCACTGGTCATCCCGATTTCCTTCGTATTCGTCGCGTGGAATTGCGCTTGCCCGGCGCAATCCATATTTCGTTAGATCCCGGGCCAGCCCGCGCCCCTTGGGACTTCCGCCGTTTTCGCGGTTTACGTCAGATGCATTTGAAATAGTCGAACGGCTCAAGACAGCTGCGACAGCGATACAGCGCCTTGCAGGCGGTAGAGCCGAATTCGCTGATTCTGTCGGTTTCACTTGATCCGCATCTGGGGCAGGCGATCACCTCGTTCGTGAACAGCGCGCGTTTGGAGTTGCTGCCCTTTGTCGGCGGGGCGATCCCATAGGCACGCAGTTTCTCCAGCGCGCTATCGGGTATCCAGTCTGTCGTCCAGGCCGGGGAATGTCGCAAGGTTACCCGGTGTGCGTCGATTCCAGCCCTGGCTAACGCGAGTTCGACCTCGATGGCGATCATCCCCATGGCCGGACAGCCTGAATAGGTCGGGGTGATGATCACCTCGATTGTGCCGTCCTCATCCTGCCGCACGTCGCGCAGAATACCGATATCACGGATCGTCAGGACCGGAATTTCAGGATCGCACACCTGATCCAGCGCAGCGCGGGCGCGATCCAGAATCGTTTCGTCGCCCGATCCCGCGGGGTGCGTGGCCGCGTCTACCATTTCTGCCCCGGATAAGCCCGCTGAAGAAACTGCATTTCGGCCAGCAGATGGCCCATATGTTCGGTGTGTTTTCCCGTTCGGCCGCCTTTGAGCATCCAGCATTTTTCAGGATACTTAAGTGTTGCCTCCGCCAGCACTTCGCGAATCGTTTTTTCCCATTCGCGGCGGACGGCGACCAGGTCGACACCGTGCCCCGCCTCCAGAGCGGCGGTTTCCACCTCGTCCATTTCAAACATCTCGTCAGTATACATCCAAAGCGCGTCAACCGCATCCTGCACCCGCCGGTGGCTTTCTTCGGTGCCGTCCCCCAGACGCAAGACCCATTCGGCGGCATGGCGCAGGTGGTAAAGTGATTCCTTGGCTGCCCGTCCGGCGATACCTGCCACTTCTGAATCGGCCGATTTTGTCAATGCCTCCCAAACCGGAACGGCAAAGGCGGAATAGAACAACTGACGGACGATCGTATGACCGAAATCGCCATTTTCTCTTTCGACCAGAAGCAAATTCTTGTATTCTGCCGCGTCGCGCATGAAAACAAGATCGTCGGCGTCTCGGACACTACTCTCGCCGCTGACCTCGAGTGCGTGGTTGTAAAGCGCAGCTGCCTGACCGATCAGGTCAAGACCAATATTTGTCAGCGCAAGCTCTTCCTCCAGTATCGGCGCTTTGCCGATCCATTCTGACAAACGGTGCCCGAGGATCAGATTGGTATCTGCAAGCCGCAGCAGATGCTCGAAACGGATATTCTTGTCAAACTCTCCCATCACATATTCTCGACTTCTTTCGGGAGTACATAGAAGGTCGGATGGCGATAAGGCTTATGGTCGGGGTCGGAAGGCGAAAAGGTCGCTTCCTTGTCTTCCGGAGCGCTGGCAATCAAATCGGCGCTGCGCACGAT
>NZ_JACIYP010000441.1 GCF_014359905.1 Hoeflea sp.
GCATCGCGCTCCGGCAGCTCCTGTCCGGCCGCTTATGCGGAACCGGCGAGTGGCCCCGTTCAGGGACCCGCTTTTTGCAAGTGCGCGGCACACTGGCCCGCCCCCGCGCCCTTGTCAACCGGCGCTGGAGCCGAAGGTAAATGGCGGATTCCTGCGCCTCACAGGCTTCCTGTCACAATCAGGGCACCCGGACCGTCTGTGACTGTGAAAACACCGCACCCAAACCCGGAGGTCCCATGACAGAGCTCACCGCCACCCTCACCCCTCACCGCCCGGCAAAGCGCGTCGTGCTTGGCATCTTCACCCTCGTGTGGTTCGTCAACGCGGTCTGGATGCTTGCCGACCCCGCCGGCTGGTACGCATCGATCGACGGCGTACCGAATACCGGTCCCTACAATCCGCACTTTGTCAGGGATATCGGCGTCGCCTATCTGGTGCTCGCCGCCCTGAGTGCTGCCGCCATCCGCTGGCCGGCTTATGCCGTGGCCTTTCTCGGCACCGTCACGCTCTATCTCGGCCTGCATGCCCTCCTTCACGTCTGGGACATCGCGGCCGCCCGGCTTCCTGTCGAGCATATCCTGATCGACCTGCCCGGTGTCTTCCTCCCCCCGCTCATCGCGGCGGCACTGACCTGGTGGTGCGCACCGGCCCGTTCGAACACCTGACGGATGGGAGAGGAATTATGCTGAAAAATCTCATCGACCGTCTGATCCGCAAGCAGGAGGCCATGACAGGCGAAAGCGCCGACTTCATGCGCGACCTGTATGCGGGATCGCCCACAGGCTTCTGGCGTTTCGCGCTTTTTCTGCCCATGAGCCGCCATCGCGGCGCGCTGCCGCTCGACGCGGCTTGCGCCGTGCGCGTTGCCGCCGTGCATGCCGAAGATTGCGGCCCCTGTCTTCAAACCGTCATCAATCTGTCACTTGCCGCAGGCGCCCGCCCGGAAATTCTCCGTGCGGCGGTGGAGGACGACCACACAGCCATGGACGAGGAAACCAGACTCGCCTTCGAATTTGCAAAGCACCTCTCCGCGCGCGATGCGAGGTCGGAAGACCTTCGAAGCGCCGTTGAAAGGCGCTGGGGCAAGGCGGGTCTCGCCGAGATCGCACTTGCCATCGCCTCGACCCGCGTCTTCCCGACAGTGAAGCGCGCAATGGGATATGGTCAGGCATGCCAGCGCGTCGTCATCGCAGGCGAGGCCACCGACGCGGCGCTAAGGGAGGCGAGAGCGGCATGAGCGGTGCGGCAGGCGAAGCAACGGAAGGGGACGCCATCTTCGAGCGCCACCGCGCCCGCGCATTCGGTGTCGCCTACCGCATCCTCGGTTCGGCAAGCGATGCCGAGGACGTCGTGCAGGAAGCCTGGTTCCGCTGGCGGGGGTCGGACACTTCCGTCATCCGCAATCCGGAAGCCTGGCTGGTGACGACGGTCGCCCGGCTCGGCATCGACCAGTTGCGCGCCGCTCGCGCGCGCCGCGAGACCTATGTCGGTTCATGGCTGCCGGAGCCGATCGTCTCCGCCGCCAGCGAAACGGAGCCGACGCCCGAGGAGCAGCTTTCGCTCGCCGACGACATATCGATGGCGCTGCTTCACGTTCTCGAACGTCTGGCGCCGGAAGAGCGCGCGGCTTTCCTGCTGCACGACGCGTTCGACTACGACTATGGCGAACTTGCGGCCCTGCTCGGAAAGTCGGAGGCCGCCTGCCGGCAGACCGTGAGCCGCGCCCGCAAACGCGTGCAGGACACGCATCCGCGTTTCGATACGAGCGCGCGCGAACATCTTCGTCTCGCCAATGCCTTCAGCGCCGCCATCGCCAGCGCCGATCCGAAGGCGCTGATCGATTGCCTGAGTGAGGATGTCGTCTTCTACTCGGATGGCGGCGGGAAGGCGATCGCGGCGCTCAACCCGCTATTCGGACCCGACCATGTGACGAGGTTCTTCATGGGCATCCTGAAGAAGCGCCCGCAAAACTTCGTCACGCTGCCCGCAACCGTGAACGGGTTGCCGGGCTT
>NZ_JACIYP010000442.1 GCF_014359905.1 Hoeflea sp.
GGTTTTCTCCAGTTCGGCAACCACGCGGCGAACGGTTTTCAACGGCGCCTCGACATAGTGGGTGATCGTGTTGGCGTTCGAAATCTTCGAGACGATGCGCACATTGTGCCGTCTGAGCGCCTCGAGCGCGGTGGTGTCATAGCCTTTTACCCCCACCATGTCCTGCTCGAAGAGTTCAAGGGCAACGACATCCAGTCCGGTGACGATTTCGACCGCGGGCGTGTCCGCGTCGCAGTCGTCGATCAGCGTTCCGGGATCCCCCGCGTCGAATGCATTCGCAATCCGCAGAGCGACATTCGCCTGACGCAGGACCTTTGCCGCGGTGGGATGGATCGCCTCCATCCCCATGTTCGACAGCTGGTCGGCCACGTCATAATTGGTGTGGCCCAGCTTCTGCACCGCATGTTCGCCAACGAGTTTGGGATCGGCCGAGGAGAGGTGGAACTCCTTGTGGATGATCGCCTCGGTGGCGCCGGTATAGGCGGCAATCCGCGAAAAGGTGACTTCGGAATAGCCGCGGTCGTATTCCTGCACCAGACCTTCCCGGCATTGCGCATAGCCGGTCACGATCGGCAACTCGCGGGTGAGATCGGCATCGTCGAGTCCGCCCGCGATGCGCTGTTCCAGCGAGCATTCGGTCTCGTCCCGCCAGCCGGACAGGTCGACGAAGCGGGCATTCACTCCGGCACGTTGCAGCAGGAGGCTGGCGACAAGCGCCGAATGCGCCTCGCCCAGGCCCGAGAGCAGTTCACGCACAACCTGCATATGCGCCGACAGGCGGAAATGGCCGTAGGAACACAGGCGGCGCAGGTCGAAGAGCACGCTGCGGGCGCCTTCGATCCGCTCGCGCACGAAATCGTCGGCCCGCGAAAGATCGGCCGCATCTTGCAGGATGGCGGCATGCGCCTCGAACATGGCATTGGCGACCCGTGTCAGCGCATCCAGCCAGGTGTGATCGCGGTCATCGTTGGCAAAGAGCGCATACACCCCCGGCGCGCCGGTCTTCTTGTGCTCCAGCAAATGGTTGGTGATGCCGCCAAAGGCGGAGACCACGAAGATGCGGTGATACAACTGGTCCGGAGTGCGGTCTCCGATGATGAGCGTGTCCATGAGGTCGCCAAGGCGGCTCATCGACGTGCCGCCGATCTTCTCGACGGTATGGTCGGGGAATTTCAATGGCTGTCACCCGGCCTGTCGCCGGGGCCTCTGTTTTATCGGGTTTCGAGCGCGTAGGAGCCGTCGGCCCGGTGCACCTCTTGCCCCGTCACGGGCGGGTTGAACACACAGGCCATCACCAGCTCGTCCTCGGCGCGCAGAATGTGCCGGTCGTGGTCGTTCAACGCGTAGATGACACCGGGCCTGATCTGATGTGTCTCGCCGGTGGCGAGATCGGTGATCGAGCCCGTGCCTTGCATGCAGTAGACGCTCTCGAAATGGTTCTTGTACTCGAACGTGTGCTCGGACCCGGCGCCGAGACGCGTGATGTGGAAGGAGAACCCCATCCCGTCATCGGCCAGGAGCATGCGCACCGACGACCACTCTGCATCGGAAACGACGCGGTCGCGGTCGTTCCGGATGATCTCGTTGAAATCGCGGACGATCATGGCTTACTCCGCTGCGATCCGCTCGGGGGCATCCAGCGCGGCGTTCGCCGCCGACAGCAGGATGTCCAGCCCCTTGTTCAGGGTGGCCTCGGACGTCGTCAGCGGCGCCAGGACCTTCACGATCTGACCTTCATTGCCGGAGGTCTCGATCATCAGGCCCTTGTCGAAGGCGCGGGCACAGATATCGGCGGCCAGCGCACCGGTCCCGACATCGACCCCAAGCATCATGCCCCGGCCCTTGATTTTGCCTCCCGGAATGATCGCCGCCAGGTCGGCCAGCCGGTCCCCGATCAGCGCGGACTTTTCGGCAAGCCGGGCTTGGAACCGGTCATCGGACCAGAACTTCTCGATCGCCACGCGGGCGGTGACGAAGGCATGGATATTGCCGCGGAAGGTTCCGTT
>NZ_JACIYP010000443.1 GCF_014359905.1 Hoeflea sp.
CGGACAATCTCGCGCAGTAGGCATGGTGCAGAGTTGGTCAATTTTATATGATTGACGCATATACCCGGCAAGAATGTCGCTGCGCATCACCCGTCCGTAATGCGCAGCTTCCGGACTGTCTTCACGTAATCGGCGGAGATCAAGAGGCGGCCCCAACCTGACTTCATTCTTCTCAGGCTTGCGGCTTCTCGGAAAGGGGGCAGGACCGGGATCCAGCGTTCTCCAATTGATAGACGTCCGGTAATCTCGCGCTTGCATACCCCGGTTATGGTTCTTCTGGCGTCTCGGATATGCCAGAGTACGTTCAGTTCCTGCAGTCATTGTGGCGCCGCCACATTTCAGTGTCGTGGCCCTCAGGCACTGCATCGCAGGAGTCGGCGCCGTCTTAGCCACGTAATTCGTTGTAGCGGGCGATTTGCTCAACCGTCAGCAGCAGCGGCGTCTCGAGATGGCGCGACACGTAAATGAAGCGCAAGTCGGCCCAGGCTTCGGCGGTAGCGTCGGTCAGGGCTCGCAGCGCATCGGGCGTCGGATCGTCCGCGCGGAAGGCCGCCTCAATGGCCGCCTCGGCCGCGATGAGGCGCTCGCCCGCTGCCTGTGCTTCGGCCTGCATGGCGGCGAAGATCGCCTCGATCGTCAAGACCTGGTCTGGCGAAAGACCGATCCCGTCCTTCAGTTCCAGAAGATGCGCCGGGCCCGGCACGCCGTTCAACTCGGCCGCTAGGGCAAGGCTCCAGCCGCGGCCTGCGCGCAAATCCTTGATGTCCTCGGCAGATAGGCTCTTGATCTCGCGGCCTTCCATCCCAGCATAGAGGGAATGGCCCTGATGCTGGGCAACCGCACTGACGGGAATGGCCAGAACGATACAAGGAGCGCGAGACGGATCATCGGGAAACTCCTATGGTTTTCTTTTGGTTTTCTTTCCTCTCTCGCATCTGGCGGCAGCGTTGCATATGATTGCGATCATGTTCGACCTGTTCGAGCCTCTCTTCGCTGACGCGGTCGCGCGCGAATTCGCCGCTGGAGACCTGCTGTTCCGCGCCGGCGACCCGGTGGTGTCGATGATCCTGCTCCGGGCCCGGCAGGCCGAGCTGGTCCGTCACACGGGCCATGGGCTGAAGATGATCCTGCAGCGCGCCGGGCCCGGGCATATCCTCGCGGAGGCGTCCGCCTGGTCGGACTCCTACCATTGCGATGCGGTGGTGCCGGAGCCCCGCCTAGCGGCGCTCCTACCGCGCACGGTGTTCCTCTGGCGCGACTGAGATCGGACCCCGACCTTGCTGAACTCTGGACTAGAAACCTAGCGCGGCTCAGGCGGCGCGCCTCAGAGCCGAGATCCGATTACAGCCGCGAGTCGAGGATCGTCTCGATGCCTGGCTCACCGAAGGCCCCAGCCTGCCGGAAAAGGGCCGCTGGCAAGAGGTGGTCGCCGAACTCGGCGTCTGGCGCGAAGCCCTCTATCGCGAATTGTCGCGTCGCCGCACGGAGAACCGCGCATGACTTTCGTCTGGTATCTGATCGCGGCGTTCGCGGAGATCGCAGGGTGCTTCGCATTCTAGGCTTGGGCGCGGCTGGACAAGTCAGCACTCTGGCTGATCCCGGGCCTCGCCAGCCTCGCGCTGTTCGCCTGGATCCTGACGCGGGCCGACAGCACGCTAGCGGGGGGCGCCTATGCCGCCTACGGCGGGGTCTATATCGCGAGCTCCATGCTGTGAATGTGGCTGGTCGAGCCCCCCTCCCCGCCTGACCGATGGGATGTCGCCGGGGCGGCTATCTGCGTCTTCGGTGCAGCAGTAATCCTCCTGCCGCAAAGAACCTGAGCGCATGGACCATCATGACCTGCTGTCCGGTCTGGTGCGGCTGCACATTCTGCACCATGCAGCGCAGCACCCGGTCTGTGGCCAATGGATGATCGACGACCTGGCGCGGCACGGCCGGCCCTGTTCGCCGCGCAGTTCGCCCTGTCGCATGCCTGCTGGCTGATGACCTATCCGCTGG
>NZ_JACIYP010000444.1 GCF_014359905.1 Hoeflea sp.
ATCGCGTTTCCGGCAGGGGTGAAGGTGTGGATCGCGGGGGGCGTCACCGACATGCGCCGCGGCATGAACACGCTGGCATTGCAGGTGCAGCAAGGCCTCGGGCGTGATCCGCATGTCGGCGAAATATTTTGCTTCCGCGGACGTCGTGGCGACCTGGTCAAGATTTTGTGGCATGATGGGATCGGCATGTCGCTCTACCTGAAACGCCTCGAGGCGGGCAGGTTCATCTGGCCGGTCAGCCAATCGGGCGAGGCTGTGCAGATATCCGCGGCCCAGCTCGGTTACCTTCTGGAAGGTATCGACTGGCGCAACCCACGCTGGACGCAACGCCCTGCAAAGGCTGGATAAATCGTCATATGATCTCTGATTTTCATGGGCTTTCCGGGGGCGGCATGGTAGATTGTCGCCATGTCAGAGACCGCTTCCGAACTCGAGAAATTGCGCGCCGAGCTGGCGGCCACAAAGGCTGAGCTGGCGCGGTCGAATGCCGTTGTGTCGGCGTCCGAGGCGATGATCTCGGGCCTGAAGCTCGAGATCGCGATACTCAAGCGCGACAAGTATGGCCGCAGCGCCGAACGCACCTCCCGGCTGATCGACCAACTCGAGTTGCAGCTCGAGGAGCTGGAAAGCGCCGCGGCGGAGGATGCCATCCGCGCCGGGCAGGCTGCGGAAAAGACGACGAAGGTTCGTGGCTTCGACCGGCGCAAGCCCGTCCGCAAGCCGTTTCCAGAGCATCTGCCGCGCGAGCGGGTCGTGGTCGAGGCCCCCTCGAACTGCACGTGCTGCGGATCCGGCCGGATCGTGAAGATGGGCGAGGACATCACCGAAACGCTGGAGGTGGTGCCACGGCAGTGGAAAGTGATCCAGACCGTCCGCGAAAAGTTCACCTGCCGCGATTGCGAGAAGATCAGCCAGCCCCCGGCGCCGTTCCACCCCATTCCGCGGGGCTGGGCGGGTCCAAGCCTTATGGCCATGATCGTCTTCGAGAAGTTCGGCCAGCATCAGCCGTTGAACCGCCAGGCTGACCGCTATGCGCGCGAGGGCGTGGAGTTGAGCCTGTCCACGCTCGCCGACCTGGTCGGCGCGGTGACCGAGTTGCTGACGCCGCTGCATGCACTGATCGAGGCCCATGTGAAGGCGGCCTCACGATTGCATGGCGATGATACGACCGTGCCGCTGCTGGCGCGGGGTGGGACGAAGACCGCGCGGCTCTGGACCTATGTGCGAGATGATCGGCCCTTTGGAGGGACCGCGCCGCCCGCGGTGGTCTTCCGCTTCTCCGGTGATCGGAGCGGGGAACATCCAACCGGGCACCTGAAGGGCTGGCAGGGGATCCTGCAGGCCGACGCCTATGCCGGATACAACCAGCTTTATGATCCGAAACGAGTGCCGGGACCCGTTGCTTCCGCTCTGTGTTGGGCACACGCGCGCCGCAAGTTCTTCGAGCTCGCGGATGTCGAAAAGAACATTCGCAAGCGCAAGAACGCCAATGACATCTCACCGATCGCGTTCGAGGCGGTCCGACGCATCGATGCCCTGTTCGAGATCGAGCGTGACATCAACGGCGAAGCCCCCGCAGCCCGTCTCGAAGCGCGCCAACGCCTGTCGGCCCCGCTGGTCGCCGATCTGAAAAGCTGGCTGCGCGGCGAACGGGCGCTGCTGTCAAAGCATGCCAAGGTCGCCAAGGCGATCGACTACCTGCTGTCGCCGAGCCACTGGCCGGGCTTCACCCGGTTTCTCGAGGATGGCCGCATCTGCCTGACCAACAATGCCGCCGAGCGGTCCCTGCGTGGTGTGGCTCTCGGCAGGAAATCCTGGCTCTTCGCCGGCTCCGAACGGGGCGGACAGCGCGCCGCCGCCATGTATACGCTGATCGGCACGGCAAAACTGAATGACGTCGATCCGCAAGCCTGGCTTGCCGACGTCATCGCACGTATCTCCGACATGCCGGTATCATGCCTGCACGAGTTGCTGCCGTGGCATTGGAACGGGGTCA
>NZ_JACIYP010000445.1 GCF_014359905.1 Hoeflea sp.
AAGCTATTCCTACGCTTGCCAGGGCAGAACATACAAGCGGCCTTGGCCGCGACGCGGCCGTTGCAGTCCGCCGGCTCCGATACAGGCCGCAGTCGGGGTCAGAAGACCCCTGCCACAAAGCCCAGGCTCAGGCCACAGTTCGGGCGCGATCCCTGTGGGAGCGGCCTTGGCCGCGACGCGGCCGCTGCAATCTGCAGGCTTTGATACAGGCCGCAGTCGGGGTCAAGACCCCTCCCACAAAACCCAGGCTCAGGCCGCAGGTCGGGCGCGATCCCTGTGGGAGCGGCCTTGGCCGCGACGCGGCCGTTGCAATCCGCCGGCTTCGATGCAGGCCGCAGTCGGGGTCAAGACCCCTCCCACAGAGCCCCGGTCCGGGCTCCGGCCGCAGGTCGGGCGCGATCCCTGTGGGAGCGGCCTTGGCCGCGACGCGGCCGCTGCAATCCGCAGGCTTCGATACAGGCCGCAGTCGGGGTCAAGACCCATCCCACAGAACCCCGTCCCGGGCTCCGGCCGCAGGGCGGGCGCGATCCCTGTGGGAGCGGTCTTCTGACCGCGACGCGGCCGTTGCAATCCGGCGGCTTCGATACAGGCCAAAGTCGGGGTCGGAAGACCCCTCCCACAGAACTTTCCGCTCCAGCAATACGCCCGCCCCCGGGTTTTCCCCTACGTGTTTTCACGGACCTGGTCTGCGTAGTGCCCCCGATGCGGCAGGTCTTGTATGAAAACCATACTCCGGGCAGGCCGCAAAGAGGCGGTCGGCAGGCCGGGTTCACCGGTCGCACCCGAGAGGAGACACATGAACAACCTTCTTCCCAAACTGGGCTGGGCGGCCTTCTCGCTGCTTGGCGCCGCGTCGCTCGGCGTGGTCGCACTGTCGCGCGGTGAAACGATCAGCGCGTTGTGGATCGTGCTGGCGGCGATTTCGGTCTATTTCATCGCCTACCGCTTCTACGCCCGCTTCATCGCCTACCGCGTGCTCGAAGTCGACGGCAAGCGCATCACCCCGGCCTGGGCCAAGAACGATGGCCTCGACTACGTGCCGACCAACCGCAACATCCTGTTCGGCCACCACTTCGCCGCCATCGCTGGCGCCGGACCGCTGGTCGGGCCGGTGCTCGCGGCGCAGATGGGCTATCTGCCGGGCATGCTGTGGATTCTCGCCGGCGTCGTGTTCGCCGGCGCGGTGCAGGACTTCATCGTCCTGTTCATCTCGACCCGCCGCGACGGCCGCTCGCTGGGCGACCTGATCAAGTCGGAACTGGGCGAGGTGCCGGGCGTGATCGCGCTGTTCGGCGCCTTCATGATCATGGTCATCATCCTCGCGGTGCTGGCGCTCATCGTCGTCAAGGCGCTGGCGCACTCGCCGTGGGGCACCTTCACGGTGGCTGCGACCATCCCGATCGCCATCCTGATGGGCGTGTACATGCGCTACATCCGTCCGGGCAGGATCGGCGAGATTTCGATTGTCGGCTTCCTGCTGCTGATGGCGGCCATCGTGGTCGGCGGCTGGGTCGCGGCCGATCCGATCTGGGGCCCGATGTTCACCTTCGACGGCACCGAACTGACCTGGATGCTGATCGGTTACGGCTTCGTCGCCTCGGTGCTGCCGGTGTGGCTGCTGCTGGCGCCGCGCGACTACCTGTCGACCTTCCTGAAGATCGGCACCATCGTCGGTCTGGCGCTGGGCATCTTCATCGTCGCACCGCAACTGCAGATGCCAGCCGTCACCAAGTTCATCGACGGCAGCGGCCCGGTGTGGTCGGGCAACCTGTTCCCCTTCCTCTTCATCACCATCGCCTGCGGCGCGGTGTCGGGCTTCCACGCGCTGATTTCGTCGGGCACCACGCCCAAGCTGCTGGACCGCGAAACCGACGCACCGCTGATCGGTTACGGCGGCATGCTGATGGAGTCCTTCGTCGCCATCATGGCGCTGGTCGCTGCCTCGGTCATCGATCCGGGCGTCTATTTCGCGATGAACAGCCCGGCGGCGC
>NZ_JACIYP010000446.1 GCF_014359905.1 Hoeflea sp.
GGCGAGGCATATCCGAAAGCGGCGGGACGAAATGATCGCCACCCCGGAAGCGGCCAACAGCATGGTCAAGGTGCTGCGCCAACTCTTTCGATTCGCCGTCACCTATGACCTGGCGGACGCAAACCCGGCGAAGGACGTGGAGCTTCTGAAATCGAACCCAGAGGGCTACCATTCATGGACCCTGGCTGAGATTGAGCAATTCGAACGAACGCATCCGGTGGGCAGCACGGCGCGCTTGGCGCTGGCCTTAGCAGGCTGCTGAAGAAGTCGGCTCTCGACCCCGTTTACGGAACATGATTCACCCTTTGGACGGCAACTGCGGGGGTGATGATGCGCGGGACGGACGAGGCGAGCGGATCGCTGTTCAGCTATGTCGATCTTGAGGCGCGCGTCCCGGCGCGGCACCCGTTGCGCAAGATCAGGCAGGTGGTGAATGAGGCGCTGGTGAGTCTCGATGCCGAGTTCGAGGCGCTTTACACCGATTTCGGCCGCCCCTCGACCGCGCCGGAGCGGCTGATCCGGGCCAGCCTGATCCAGATCCTGTTTTCGGTCCGGTCCGAGCGGCAGCTGATGGAGCAGATGCAGTATAACCTGCTGTTCCGCTGGTTTGTCGGCCTCGGGATCGACGACCCGGTGTGGGTGCCGACCGTCTTCACCAAGAACCGCGACCGGCTGCTGACGACGGAGATGTCGCGCAAGGTGATGGCGGCGATCCTGGCCCACCGCGAAGTCGCGCCGCTGTTGTCGGACGACCACTTCTCGGTCGATGGCACGCTGGTCAAGGCATGGGCATCGATGAAGAGCTTCCAGCCCAGGGCCGTCGGCACGCCGCCCGGCGATGATCCGGGCGGCCCATCGGGACCAGACAGCCCTGTCGAAGAACCAGCCCAACCGACCGAAGCCGAGACCGATCCGATGCCCCGCCCCGACCGCCAGTCCCGCAATGCTGAAGTCGACTTCCGGGGCGAGAAGCGGTCCAATGCCACCCATGTCTCGGCCACCGACCCCGATGCCCGGCTCTACAAGAAGTCCGCCGGCACCGGCGCCATGCTCTGCTTCATCGGCCATGCGCTGATGGAGAACCGCTCGGGCCTGATCGTGCAGGGCGACTTGACGCAGGCAGACGGCCATGCCGAACGGCGTGCCGCCCTCGACATGGTCCACCGCCACTCCCCAGGATCAACCCGGCGCCTGACGCTCGGAGCGGACAAGGGGTTCGATGCGGCCGAGTTCGTCACCGACCTGCGGCAAGCCTGCGTCACGCCGCATGTTGCGCATAAATCGAGATATTCAGCGATCGACGGTCGCACCACCCGGCACGACGGCTACGCCAAGTCCCAACGAAACCGTAAACGCATCGAGGAGGCCTTCGGCTGGGCCAAAACCGTCGGTGGAATGGCCCAGACCGTCTATCGCGGCATCGAACGGGTGCGCTCCCGCTTCATCCTGACGATGGCCGCCAACAACCTCGCCCGACTGCCCCGGCTACTGGCCGCATGACAATGAGAAACCGCCTCAGGCACGCATGCCGCCTGCGCCGAAGGACCCCAAGCCAAACGCAGCCGGTTGCGCCGAAAGGAAACCGTTCCGCGCCACCGACTTCTTCAGCAGCCTGCTAGACGACATCGAGGATTGGACGGCGCGGGCAGAAACTGAGATGTCGCCGCTTTCAGGGAAAACACCACTTGCCTTGCGCTCCGTGCTGACCGAATGGCCCCTGGTCTCCGCCCCGATGGCTGAGGCCCTAACCGGCGCCAGCCGCGCAGCCATCCAGCGCAACTTCACGTGGATGGAAGCGCGCGGCCTGATCCGCGAGGTGACAGGGCAGGGGCGGTTCAGGATGTGGCGGAACAGATGATTTTCGTTAGAACGGAATCATTGGATTCCTGATTCTTGCTCCATGAGGAAGTCTATTCTGCCGACAGAAGGACGCAGATAATAGATGTGGGGCCAGTCGGCTCATAACCTGAAGGTCA
>NZ_JACIYP010000447.1 GCF_014359905.1 Hoeflea sp.
AGCCGAAGTGACGCGACAGCGTGGTGATCGAGGCGCGCGGGCTTTCCAGCGCCGTGATGGCGTAGCCTTCGACCGCGCCCCAGAGCCCGGTGACGTCGATGCGATCCTCGGGCAGCCCGGCGCTCAGGCAGAGATGGCGGACGAGTGCCGCCAGCGACACCGCCCCGAGCCGCCCCGTCAGCCAGTGCCCCAGCCGCCAGTTCGCGCCGTCCGTCCAGACGTCGGTCAGCGCCGGGAAGAAGGGATAGGGTCGTGCGTCCCAGGTCCAGGCGGCACATTCCGGCACGTGCACCATCCGGCCGCCGTAGACCGAGGACACCGGGTTGTTCGCGGCCTCACCCCACCAGAGATACGTCGCCTCGAGATAGGCGCGCTGGATGGCGCAATCATGGCTTGATTTTCAGGGGTGCCCCCTCGAGCACCCCATACCGCGACACCTCGATACCGTGAGACCGCATACCCAAAACCCCGATACCGTTGGCCCAAGAGAAAACGCCATAATATACAGGGCTTTCATGCCATCCGGATTGCACAAAACATCCATCTAGGATCTTTAGTTTGACGTATACATGCTATCTCATACTTTCAGTTTGTCAGATTCATGACATACTCAGGTCAAGATGACGCAACTTGGCATTCGACTTGGCGCGTCCGCTGTGACATATTGAGTCCATCGTGATGGCAAAGCGAGCTAGCTGAGGGCCCACACCCAGCCGAACCGCTAAAGCGACAGAGCCACGGGGTATCTGAGCGATGCCGAGTAGCGAAGGGTCCGGGGTCCACACCCGGACCCGACATTTCTAAGAGGTGATAGCGCATGGCAGGACGTAGGCAAAGAGACATCCTAAAACGACAGATCGAGGCCCGGTCCAAGCTCTGGCCGGACCTTGAAGCCCCTATGCTTTGGCGCATGGACAACGAGGGGTGGGTTGCTCTCCCAAGACTGATGCCGTTGATCATGAGCATCATGGATGACCTGTCCGGGAAGGGATACCCAGTCAGCAGCACCTATCTCGAGTTGTGGGCACGGTTGCGTGACGAGATGTTCCTCACCCTGAATCGTCCTGAGGAGATGGCGTTTCACGCCGGGTTTGAAGGTCAGCGAGCATTGAGGACGTGGAAGGACCGCGTGCAGCGATTAGCCAACCTCGGCTTCATCGGTCTCAAGCCGGGTCCGCTTGGAGACCTGTCGTACGCTGTCTTCTACAATCCATATCACGTGGTGAAGCGCGCCTACCTCAAGGGACAATTTCAGGAGAGGAAGTGGCAGGCGCTGGTGATACGGGCGAACGAGGTAGGTGCCTTCGACCTGGACGACCTTGATGATGACGGCAACTTAATTCCCGAGGCAGACGAAGAAGAGGTAAAGCCCGCTGCCAACCCGTTTCAGCCCAAACCGCCTCCTGCCACCAAGCCGAAGGGGAGACGCCCGCCTCGAACTAAGAAGATTACCAGACAGGGCTGACCGGTCTCGGCGGCGTTGTCCGAATACGGGTTCGGCAGCGTGTTGCCGGGCGGAACGTCCATCAGGATGAACGGATAGAAGGTGACGCGCAGTCCACGCGCCTTCATCTCCTGGATCGCCTGCACCACCGCGAAGTCGGACGGCGTGCCGCCATAGACCGGGCGATCCTCTTCGTCCCGGCTGACGAGGAAGGCGCTGGCGCGGCTGACGCCATTCACCGACCAGCTGGCGGGCGTGGTCGACTTGGCCGACACCTCGACGCCGGGCCGCACCTTGCAGGAGCCCGCCCGCAGATCGTCGCCGAACCAGGCCACGACGAGGCTGACGCTCTCGACCGCCGGGGCCATGGCCTGCAGCCGGTCCAGCGCCTCCACCATGTCGGTGGAGTCGGCCAGCGCGTTCAGGTTCTCGGGCACCGTCGCGCCGCCATCGGTCTTGCGGATCGCCTGCGTCGCGTAGGTGAACTCGCCCGAGGCGGGGATCATGGT
>NZ_JACIYP010000448.1 GCF_014359905.1 Hoeflea sp.
GCTGAATTGCGCAGCGCCCTCGCGCCATTCGACATGAAAGAAGCTCAAGCCGAGCAGATTGATGACCGGAAAGGCTGTCAGTACGATGAAAAGCGTCGCTGCAGGCAGCAGGGAGAAGATGATCCACCGCCGGTTGCGCCTTGCCTTGATTTC
Source organism: Hoeflea sp. (assembly GCF_014359905.1). Taxonomy (GTDB): domain Bacteria; phylum Pseudomonadota; class Alphaproteobacteria; order Rhizobiales; family Rhizobiaceae; genus Hoeflea. The sequence goes on from NZ_JACIYP010000448.1 coordinate 154, forward strand.
GGTGTGGTGAGCGGCCATAGCATTTGTCCTACGCGCATCGAGAGCGGCGCCGGCGCGAAGCCGGCGCTGCAAATCGATCAAAGATCGGGCAACCTTGAGACCTTGAAGCCGGCCCGTTCCAGAACGCCGGCCAGATCGGCTGCTGCCTGGTTCAACGCCTGCGTCGGGGTCAATTCCCCGATCACAGCACGATTGAAGCTCAACGCCATGGCGTCGGAGGCTTCGGCCGCATTCGCGAAGGGCAGACCCATCACTGCATGCTGCGCGTTCTCCGAGTATGCCTCAATGAAGCCGAATGCGGCATCATCGCCAAGGTCGGCGCTGGTAATGTCACCGCGAACGGGCACCCCGCCGGCGCGGACATACTCCACCTGCTGCTGCTTCTGGGCAAACCAGTCGAGGAAGGCGAGAGCTGCCTCCTGCTTTTCCGGTGCGACATTCTTGGGGATACCGGCGACCCAATGACCAGCGCTGGAGGCGACCGTACCGCCCGGCCCCGCTGGCAGCAAGGCGGCGTTGATCTTGCCGACGACGCGCGAGGAGTTGGGATCCTGAAGCTGACCCCAGGCAGCGATAACCGCGATAGCCTGCCCGCCCTTGCCTGTTGCAATCAGCTGGATCAGCTCGCCCTGTGCGATATTTCCCGGTCCTGGAGGGCCGACCTCGGTGGCGATACCGACATAGGTTTCGAGGGCCTTGAGCCCTTCGGGACTGTTGATCACGACCTCTGCTTCATTGGGGCCGGTGATGCGGAAGAAAGCCGCGTCATGGCTGAACACATAGGGTGTGAAATTATAGACGATGGAATCACGCGCGGACCGTGGCACAAAGCCGTAGTTCTCGCCTCCTTCCTGGATTTTCTTCGCATTGGCGGCCAGCTCCTCCCAGGTCTTCGGCGGCTGCAGTCCCAGCCGGTCATAGATTTCGGTGTTGTAGTAGAGAACCTGGACGTTGCCGTTGACCGGCACACCCAGCAGAGCGCCATCCGCCGAAAAGGTTAGGGCCGAGGAGTCCCAGTTCGTGGTATTGCCGTACGAAAGGACGCCTTCGGCCAATTTGTAGTCTGCCTTGATGTCCGCCAGCGGTGCCAGGAAACCTCCGGAATATATCTCGGAAAGCCATAGCGAGTTTACGTTGACGATGTCATAGCTGCCTTCCGAAGCCCGCACCGAATTGCGGATCTTTTCGAGCAACCCGCCAAACGGCGAGACATCCAGTTCCACAACGTTGCCCGTTTCCTTCTCGTACTGATCGACCATCGCGACGAACGAGTTGAGCCAGGGGGACTGGTTGATCGCCATGGAGACGGTTGGTTTGTCCTGGGCCGATGCGGCACCCGCACCCGCCGACATTAGCAAGGCAACTGCCAGTGCGCGCACTGCATCTCTTTGAGCCTTTCGCTTGAATACTTCATGCATGTTCATTTCCTCCCTTGTAGTGACTATTTTGCAGTAGCTTGGTCGAGCGACATCCAGGTGAAATATTCTGGCGGAGCATCATGCTCGCGAAGGATACGGATTATCGCTTCGCTAAGCCGAGCCTCTACCGCCTGATCATGGATGGGCTTCAGCTGGTTGGGATCGCTGGCATTGTGATAGATCGCGGATTCGAAGCTGCCGAACTTCGTACCGTCCAGTCCTGGCGGACGACGCGCCTCGTTGAGCGCGTCGTAGCGGAGCAGTTTTTGCCCCTTGGTGAAATCGAACGGCTCCGCCAGCGAGGCGGTCATCAGTTCATTTTGACTGAAGAACCCGGTCATATGCGTCGGCATCAGCGTGTATTCGCCGAGCTGT
>NZ_JACIYP010000449.1 GCF_014359905.1 Hoeflea sp.
TACCATTCGGCTGGCGTGCCATCATCGGAAGGCACCCGGTTGAAATCTGCCGCCGTGACCAGATCGGCCCGCAGGCTTTTCAGCATCAGCGAATGGCGCGCCCGGCAATCCATGCCACCCCCCCGATAACGGCAAGAGGCAGGATCAGGCCAACCAGCTGCGCCCCGACGCCTTCGGGCGGCGTGATGTTGCCTTGCCCGCCATCCGTGTTGCTTGGCCCGCTGACAGCGGTTTCCGGCGAATTGTCGGTAGTGTTCCCCTCCCCGACCGTGAACGGCGAAGATTGCACGACAGAGCCGCCGCTTTGAGAGGTGGCGCTAGACGTGGCAGAGCCGCCCGTGAAGCCCGGCAGGCCCGCGAACGAGCCCAGCACGCTCGACGGGCTGAACAGGCTCTTGAACAGGTCCATAGGGTTGCTGGCAGCACGATCCGGCAGCGTATTTTTGATGTTCGTGCCGATGGGCGCGATTGCCATGGCTCACCGCCGCAGCAAAAGCGCCGCACCAACCACCGCCACGCCACCAATCAGGATCAGCGGCATGTAGGCGGACAGGCCGGCATTCGGATTGCTCCAAGCGCCGCTGCCCGTCACCGGCGCGGACCCGGTGTAATAGCGCGTCATGCCGTCATAGTAAGCCTGCGACAGGGACGCATCGTTCCGCACGATCCGGTAATTCAGATATTGCTGAAAGGTGCCCTGCACCCCGTCCCACAGCCCGCTGAAAAAATCGTCCAGGCCGGACCCGGTATCAACATTTGCATCGGCCATGGCCGCCCCCTTAATCGCGCGTGCCGACCTGTTCCGTGATCAGCGTGAAGCTGGTTGCGGACGTCATCATGAAATCCAGCTGGAAATCCGAGACGCGCACATTCTGCCCGTTCCGCTGCCGCGTCATGGTCAGCAGATCGCTGTTGCGGTTGCGACGGTCGAACGCGAGGTGCGTGTAGCCGCTTTGCGGCACCAGCCCATACACTTCCTGACCGGCGTGCAGATTGGCGATGCTGGACTTGATCATCTGTTCACCATCCACGATGACCTCGATATCCGAGATATTCGCGGAAACCGCATGCAGCGCGAGATAGCTGTCGTCGCGCGGCAGGGTGGTAAAGTTGATCAGGCCGGTAGCACCAACCGGCACCACGAAACGGCGCTGCTTAATGATCGGCCCCATGTTGGCGCTGACCGGCAGCTTGTACGCCTGCGCCTTCAGCACCGGCGTCGTTACAGTGCCCTCGATATCCACCTCAATCTGGAAGGTGGAAACATCGGCCATGCCCCAGGCAAGGGCATCTTCCTCGGCGGCATTGGGACGCCACGGCAGCGCGAAATAGAGCGTCAGAACGCCGGAATTGATCGGCTGGCCCCGAAACTTGTTGAGCGCGATGATCTGGCCCGCCGACAGCTTACGCTGGGTGACGCCGTTGATGTTCACACGGACCTCTAGAAGGTCCGAAATCATCTGCGCCTCGGTCGCAGCCGTCGCGCCGCGACTGTACAGCAGATCGACGGCGTAATAGACGCCATCGGTCGGCAAATCCAGCGTGGCGGTTGCACCCGCCGCGACCGCGTTGAAATTCGGCAGAGGCCGAAGGCGCGGGAAAATCGTGGTCATGCGATCCCCCCGGCTTTAGGCGTCGAAGCCGTTGATGGCGCTCTTCACGACATCGTTGTCGCGCATCGCGTTCATGATCCAGCCGGCCACGAACACGCCGACAGCCGCCGCAGCAGCCGCCGTCAGAAAGCCCTTACCCCGCATCGGTATTCCCCTTTGACAGGAGGGGAACGACCGCGAAATTCCAGACAAGCAACGTCGCGATCCCGACCGCCACGCCGCTGATAAGATTTTTCGCCGTCATTTGAACCCCTCGGTTGAGTGCTACAAGAGGCTCAACCAAAAGGGAGAACGGGAGGGGAACGACCGCGAAATTCCAGACAAGCAAC
>NZ_JACIYP010000045.1 GCF_014359905.1 Hoeflea sp.
GGGAAAAGCGTGCGGGCAAACATCATCCTTGATCTCCCTGATCAGCGGCTTCAACATCCACAATGTCTAAATTAGCACACTCTTTCGGCAAGGTGAATTGGCCCTCCGGCCGCGGTTGAGATCCGGGTCCCCGCGCGGCGCGGCAACCGGCGGCACTGTCACAGCGCTGTTATCTGACCCCGGTATGGCTCGGCGACACCTATCCCGCCCATGACTGGAGTTGCCCCATGAACCCTATGATCCCGCTGTCGCTCGGCCTTGTCGCCTCGCTCGTCCTGCTTGCCGGCCCGGCGCGCGCTGTCGAGGGCACGCTGACGCTCTACACCAGCCAGCCCAACACCGATGCGCAGCAGTCGGTCGACGCCTTCATGAAGGCCTATCCGGACGTGACCGTCACCTTCGTGCGCGACGGCACCACAAAGATCATGGCCAAGCTCGAGGCGGAACTCGCCGCAGGCTCCACGCCCGCCGATGTGCTGCTGATCGCCGACGGCGTCACCATGGAAGGGCTCAAGGCCCGCGACCTGCTGATGGCTCACACAGACGCCGACGTCTCGGCTTATGCCGACGGCACCCACGACGCCGACAAGACCTGGTTCGGCACCAAGCTGATCACCACCGGCATCATGTACAACACCGCCGCAACCATGATCCCGACATCGTGGAACGACCTGCTCAAGGAAGGCGCCAAAGGCCAGGTCGCCATGCCGTCGCCGCTCACCTCGGGCGCAGCCCTGATCCATACGGCCACGCTGGTCGGCAATCTCGACGCCGGCTGGGGCTATTACGAGCAGCTCGCCGCCAATGGCGCGCAAGCCTCGGGCGGCAATGGCGGCGTGCTCAAGCAGGTCGCCGGCGGCGAAAAGCTGTATGGCATGGTCGTCGACTTCCTGCCGATCCGCGAAAAGGCCAAGGGCGCGCCGGTCGCGTTCGTGTTCCCCGAAGAAGGCGTCTCGGCGATTTCCGAGCCTGTGGCGATCCTGACCTCGACCCAGAACCCCGATGCCGCGAAGGCCTTCGTCGACTTCCTGATCTCGAAGCAAGGTCAGGAACTGGCGTTGAGCCAGGGTTATCTGCCGGCCCATCCCGACGTTGCGGTGCCCGAAGGCTTTCCCGACCGGTCGACCATCAAGGTGATGCCGTTCGACGCCGCCAGGGCGCTCAACGAGGCGGAAGCCAACACGGCCCGCTTCGCCGAAATCTTCGGCCAGTAAAGCCGCGGTGACAGTTAATGCAATCTCGGGTCCGCGCCTCGCGTGGGGCGGACCCTCCACCGGCTGGCGGCAGCGCGAGGGCAGGGGCCTCATGCTGGCGCTGGCCGTTTTCATTGTGCTGTTCTCCGTCATGCCCGTGGGCCGCCTCATCGTCACGGCGTTCGATGGCGGCATGATCGCGTTCTGGCAGTTGATCGATGCGCCCGACGTGTGGCGGGCTTCGCGCAATACGCTGGTGGTGGCGCTCGGCTCGGCAGGCCTCGCGATGCTGATCGGCGTCGGCTTCGCGCTGATCCTTTCGGTGACCAATCTTCGCGCCCGCACGGCGCTCGCCTTCATCATGGTGCTGTCGCTGATGATCGCGCCGCAGATCTCGGCCTTGGCGTTCAAGACGCTGGCGGGTCCGGCCTCGCCGCTGCTCAAGCTGATGGGCCTTGCGCCTTCGCCTGGAACGCCCAATCCGATGCTGGGGCAGTCCGGCATCATCCTGGTGATGGGGCTGCACCATGCGCCACTCGTCGCCATCACGCTCGCCTCCGGGCTGGCCTCGATCCCGCGACCGCTGATCGAGGCGGCGCGGCTGGAGGGCGCCAGTCCGTGGGCGGTGGTGCGCTACATCATGCTGCCGCTGCTCAAGCCGTTCCTGCTGACGGCAGCCCTTCTGGTGTTTGTCGCGGGCACCGGCAATTTCGGCATTCCGGCGCTGCTCGGCCTGCCGGTCGGTTACGTGACGCTGCCGACGCTGCTTTTCCGCAAGCTCGCGAGCTTCGGGCCCGGCGCGATCAGCGATGCGGCGGCGATCTCAGTGCTGATTGCGGCGATCGCCTGTACCGGCGTCATCGCCGCGGGCCTGGTTCTGGCGCGGGCGCAGAACCGGCTGGAAAGCGATCACCGGCTGGAGCCGTTCTGGGATCTGGGGCGCTGGCGACCGGTGATGGAAATCGCGGTCTGGGGCTTTGTCGCGCTGACCATCCTGCTGCCGCTGGCTTCGCTTGTGGCGACCTCGGTGGTGCCCGCCTATGGGGTCCGGCTGTCGCTTGAGAGCGTCACGCTCAATCAATATGCGGAAGTGCTGTTCCGCCAGGACCTGACCGTCCGGGCGTTCCGCAACTCGTTGATGCTGGCGGGCGCGGCCGCGATGAGCCTGGGCGTCATCGCACTTGTGTCGGCCTATGTGCTGGACCGGGCCAGGCCCAAGGCGCGGGCCGCGGCGTTTGCGCTGATCGAACTGCCCTATGCGGTGCCCGGCATCGTGCTGGCGATTGCCTGTATTCTCCTGTTCATCAAGCCGCTGCCGCTGATCGGCGTGTCGATCTACGCCACGCCGTGGATCATCCTGTTTGCCTATCACGCGCGGTTTTACGCCATTGCCCTCAAGCCGGTGCTGGCGGCGATGGCGACGCTCGACGAGGCCGTTCAGGAAGCGGCGGTGTGCGACGGGGTCGGGCTCTACCACCGGCTGCGCCACATCGTGCTGCCGCTGGTGTTTCCGGCGGTGTTCGCGGGCATGCTGATGGTGTTCCTGCTGGCGTTCAACGAGCTCACGGTGTCGGCGCTATTGTGGTCGGCGGGAACCGAAACGCTGGGGGTGGCGCTGCTCAGCCTCGAGGATTCGGGCCTCGGGGCGGAAGCGGCGGCCGTGGCGGTGGCGGCGACGGCTCTGGTGCTGGCGCTGATGCTGGTCATGCAGATGATGGCGCGGCGGCTGCCACCCGACGCGCTGCCCTGGCAGGGGCTGGCGGGGCCGGCCAAAGCACGCCGCACTTGATCGGGTACTGGTGCCGCGTCCTTTGGCTTTTGCATGGCGGTGTCGCAAAGCCGCTGGACATGTCTGTGCGATATGGAGAAAGGAACGACGCCGGATCCTCTTCATGTTTTTTGATTGGTTCATGAGCGCGCGATTGGGTATGTCTCGGTCTTCGATGATTTGCCTGCCTGGAGCCTGCGATGACCTTGCCGATGTTTCCCGACCTTGCGCCCGCGCTGCCCGAGATCATGCCGGCGCGGCGGATCAAGGGTGAGGTGTCGGCGGTGCTCGCCGCGCTGGGCGGGGATTTCCCGACCGGAGATGTGGCCAAGCTTGCTCTCGGCTATGACGGGATCGAGGGCGATTATCATGCCGGGTCGACGCGCAAATCGGGCGGCCGCGAGCCATGGTATCCGCGCGGCACGGAGATCCGCAACGAACGGCAGGTGTCGATCGTGGCGGCCGATGAACTGGCGGTCGCGGCAGCCCAGATGGGGATCGAGCGCATCGAGCCGGCCTGGATCGGCGCCAATCTGGTGATCGCAGGCATCCCGCTGCTCACGATGCTGCCGCCGCGCACGCAATTGTTCTTCGAAGGCGGGGTGACGCTCCGGATCGACGGCGACAACGGGCCGTGCCGGATCGCCGGGGCGTCGATTGCACGGAATTATCCGGAGATGGACCAGACGTCGCTGGCGCTCGATTTCGTCAAGGCGGCCAAGCGGCGCCGCGGCGTTGTCGCCTGGGTTGAGAAGCCCGGCCTGATTGCCAAGGGCGAAAAAGTCACCGCGCATATCTGGGAACAGTGGATCTATCCGGCCGCGTGAGCGCCGCCGGATCGCTGCACCCTGCCTGTTGCGCCGCCGCGCAGCAGGGCTTTTCTGCGCCCGCCGCGTCTTGCGAAGACAAAGCGACAATAAGTTTCGCCAAAGTGACATTGCCCTTGCCTCATGTTCGAAAATGACATAAACATATCTTTATATCATTTTCGAGGTTGTGAATGCTGTCCCTGTCTCCCCTTACACTGGAAGAATGCGTCGAGGTCCTCAAGGCTGCGGGCGAACCGACACGGTTGCGCCTGATCGCGCTTCTGAGCCAGGGCGATCTGACAGTGAGCGAGATGACCGAGGTGCTGGGCCAGTCGCAGCCGCGAATCTCGCGCCATCTCAAGCTGCTCGGCGAGGCCGGGCTGGTGGAGCGCTACCAGGAAGGCGCCTGGGCCTACTTCCGGATGACGCGCGACGGGGTGCGGGCCAGGCTGATGCAGCAGGCGCTCAGCGCCACCTCGCAGGCGGACGCGCATCTGGCGCGCGACGGCGAGCGCCTGGCGACCGTCAAGCAGGCGCGGGCCAGTCGCGCCGAGGCCTATTTTTCCGCCAATGCTCAGAGCTGGAACGATCTGCGAAACCGGCATGTCGCCGATGAGAGGGTCGAGGCCGAGATCCTTGAGCTTATCGGCCGGACGCCGTTTGACGGGCTGCTCGATCTTGGCACCGGCACCGGCCGCATGCTGGAACTGCTGGCCGACCGCTACCGCCGCGCCATCGGCATCGATTCAAGCCGCAACATGCTGTCGATTGCCCGCGCGCAGCTCGACGAGGCGGGGATCACCCATGCCTCGGTGCGCCAGGGCGACATCCTCAACCTGCCGCTCGACCGGGAAAGCTTCGACGTGGTGACCATTCACCAGGTGCTGCATTTCCTGCACGATCCGCTGCCCGCGATCACCGAAGCCGCCCGCATGCTCAGGCCCGGCGGCCGCGTCGTGGTGGTGGATTTCGCGCCGCATGATCATGAAGAGCTCAGGCTTGAGCATGCGCATGCAAGGCTCGGCTTCAGCCACCAGCAGGTTGCCGACTGGCTCAGGCATTGCGGCTTGACGGTCGACAAGATTGTCGATCTGCCCGCCGGTTCCGGCAGTGACCGGGCCCTGACCGTGACGATCTGGCTTGCCCGCGACCCGCGCCTGCTGATCGCCTCCGACCTCTCCACCTCCCCAAGCACAGGAACAGCTTGATATGAACAGCTCCTCCCGCGCCAGCGCCCAGGATTCCTCCGAGCGGATCAAGGTGTCCTTCGAATTCTTCCCGCCCAAGAATGGCGACATGGAAAGCCAGCTCTGGGAAAGCATCACCAGGCTGGCGCCGTTCCAACCCGATTTCGTCTCGGTGACCTATGGCGCCGGCGGCTCGACCAAGCAGCCGACGCTCAACACGGTTGCCCGGATCTGCAGCGAAACCGCGCTGGCGCCGGCCGCGCACCTGACCTGCGTCGGCTCTGACAAGGCAGCCGTCGATGCGGTGGCGCAGGAGTTCCAGTCGGTCGGCGTCAATCATTTCGTGGCGCTGCGCGGCGATCCGCCGGAAGGCGTGGGCGCTGCCTACCAGCCGCATCCCGGCGGCTATGCCAATGGCGCGGAACTGGTGGCGGGTCTGCGCGCGCTCGCCGATTTCGAGATCTCGGTCTCCGCCTATCCGGAGCGCCATCCCGAAAGCCCGGATTTCGCCACCGACATCGACATGCTCAAGCGCAAGGTCGATGCCGGCGCGACGCGGGCGATCACCCAGTTCTTTTTCGACAACGACACCTATGAGCGCTATGTCGAGCGGGTGCGGCGCGCCGGCATCTATATCCCGATCGTTCCCGGCATCCTGCCGATCCACAATTTCGGTCAGGTGGCGCGGTTCTCGAAACTCTGCGGCGCATCCATCCCCGACTGGCTGGCGCGGCGCTTCGACGGGCTGGAGAAGGACCCCGAGACGCGCGCGCTGGTGGCGTCAGCCGTGGCCGCCGAGCAGGTCAACGACCTGGTCGAGCGCGGCATCGACGATTTCCACTTCTACACCATGAACCGGGCGCAGCTGGTCTATGCGATCTGCCACATGCTGGGCTTGCGCGGAGACGATACTTCGGTCGGCGCGGCTGCCTGAGCGGCGCTGCCACATCCGGCGCTTGCGCCGGAGATTGCGTGCCCGCGGCGAACAGACAACCGGGGCCTGAGAAATTAGAAAACGGGAGCGATTGATCACTCCCGTCCTCAAGCTTTTGACTGTTATTCAATGCCCATCAAGGTCAGATGAAGAGCATTGCGCCTACAAATATGAACGCTGCACAGATCACAAGGGCATTGAGCGATTGCGTAAATCCCATGGTGGTCCTCCATCGCGTTTACCGATAAATGATAGTCACGGCTTTGGCTCCGTGGGAAGCGAAATCGTTGCTGCAGTGCAGCTAAAAGAAAGAGAAAACGACCTCGAACCGTTTGCATCTGTTTGAAGTATAACGATTATCAGGGTGTTTATTTTCTGTTAAGAAACTGTCGCATACCCCTTATGGGTGTTGAAATCATCGACACAATCAAGCGTTCCGGCCGCATTTTCGCCTTATCCGCGCCATCGGTTTCCGGGGGTGCCAAAGCTGGGGCCGTGGCAAGCAGGCAACCCGGACCGGAGGGCGGCCCGGGCGCAGGCAATGCCCGACCCCGGGCAGCCTCAGTCCCGGAATGCCTGCTCGAGGGCAGCGGCGACGCTCAGCAGCGCCTTGTCCTGGCCGAAGCGGGCGACCGCCTGGATGCCGAGCGGCAGCCCGCTCGCGTTCCGGAATCCGGGGATGTTGACCGCAGGCGTTCCCATCAGCGTCCAGAGTTTGTTGAAGCGCGGATCACCGGTGGATTCCAATCCAAGCGGTGCAGATCCCGGCGCCGAGGGCGTGAGCAGGATGTCGACTTCGTTAAACAGCGCCCGGGTTGCCGCGCGGCCGCGCTTGGCCAATTTGCGGGCGGCATCGTAAGCATCGGGCGTGATTGCCTGGCCGCGCTCGATGGTCGCTTTCAGGATCTCGCTCATCTGGTCGCCGAACAAGGCGAGGTCGGATCCGCAGACCAGGCCGGCTTCGAAATTCTGGATGTCGGCATGGGCGTCGCGGGCCATCGCCATCGACTCGGGCTCGCCGATCTCGCCGACATCGAAACCGGCGTCCGACGCCTTGTCGGCGGCCCGGTTGAGCGCCGCCTGCATGTCCGGGTCGGCGCCTTCGAGCAGCGCGCAGCGGTAGAGTCCGACGCGGATCTTCGCCGGTTCGGCGGCTTCATCCCCCGGGCCGGTGCCCAGATTGCGGCCGGTCAAGAGGGCGGCCAGCAGCGCCACATCGGCAACGCCCGCGGCAAACAGGCCGACCGTGTCGAGCGTGGGGGCAAAGTGCTTGATGCCGGTGACGGGCAGCAGGCGGAAGCTCGGCTTGTAGCCGGCAATGCCGCAATAGCTCGCGGGACGGATCACCGATCCGCCGGTCTGGGTGCCGGTGGCGGCCGGGATCATGCCGGCGGCGACGGCCGCGGCGGAGCCGGACGACGAGCCGCCGGGCGTATGGGCGTGGTTGTGCGGATTGACGGTTTGGGCGGGGTTGAGAAAGGCGAATTCGGTGGTGACGGTCTTGCCGATGATGGTGGAGCCCCGCCTGCGGGCGAGATCGACGATCGCGGCGTCCGTGCGCGGGCGATGCGCGGCATAGGCGGGCGAGCCATAGGATGTCGGCTGATCAAAGGTGTCAAAAATATCCTTGATGCCGATGGCGACGCCCGCCAGCGGGCCTTCCGTTCTGATCACGGGTTCGTCGGCAACATGGGCGAAGGCCTTGATGTCCGGATCCTTGCGGGCGATGGCATCGCGGCTGAGCGCCACCATCAGTCCCGGGTCGGCCTTGCCCGCGTCGCGCGCCTTGATCAGGGCGGCAAGACTCATCATGCGATTCTCGGCCATCCCGGCGACTCCCCCAGATTTGACTCAAAAACGGCAAAGCCGTTCACCTGCGCTTTATGGCCAGCCTGTTGTCCAGTGACAAGAGCCCCAGAGCAATCAGGCCGAGACCCAGCGACTCGGTGAGCGAAAGGGTTTCGCCGAGAAAGACGATGCCGAGCAGGATCGCGGACGGCGGCACCAGCAGGGTGACGAGCGACGCCGAGGTGGCTCCCGCCACGCTCAGGATGCGGAAATAGAGCACATAGGCGAAGGCGGTGGAGACGAGCGCCAGCGCCAGGATCGCGGCGATGACCTCCATCGGCGGCATCGGCAGCGTCCACGGCTGATCGACGACAAGCGCGAAGGGAAGCATGATGAGGCTTGAAGCGGTCAGCTGGCCGGTGGCGGTGATGCGCGGCGACAGGCCCTTGAAGCGCTTGCCGAAGGCGGCGGCAAATCCATAGGAGACCGCCGCGCCCACCACGGCAAGCTTGGCCCAGAGCGGCGCATCGGCGATGCCGAGGGCTGCGGGGCCGATCAGCAGCACCATGCCTGCGAGCCCGAGCGCGCAGCCGATCAGCTTGGCGGCGGAAATCTTTTCGTCCGTGGTCAGGACCTGGGCGATCATCACGGTCCAGAGCGGCGTGGTGGCGTTGAGAATGGAAGCCAGTCCCGCCCCGATCTTGGTCTGGCCCAGGAAGATCAGCGTGAAGGGAATGGCGTTGTTTATCAGTCCCAGCAGGAGCAGTTCCGGCCAGCGGCTCGCAAGGCCTGCGTAAAACCCCGGCAGCCTGCCGAAGGCCAGGTGCAGGGCAATCGCGGCGAGGCTCACGCGCAGCAGCACCAGCGTCATCGGCGGCACATGCTGCACGGCGATGCGGCCGAAAAAGAACGAGGCGCCCCAGATCAGCCCCAGCAACAGGAGCAGCGCCCATGTGGCGGCGGACATCGAAGCGGCGAGGGGACGGGGCAGCGGGGCGGCAGGCATGGACGATGTATCTCCGGTTCGGATGGTGCGAAGGGCTTGCCACGCTGCCCGGTCCGGCACCACCCGAAATCAGTTGGCATGCCGGACATTTTTTGCGGGCGGCGGGCTAGGGTGGCCATGTCGAGGGCAAGACGGCCTGTGCCGGCGGCTTTCGACCCATCATCGGGCCGGTGAGGTGAAACAATCTCCGGCGTCCCGGCGTTGATTGAGACACTGTTCAGTGCTGTAAGGGCTTTTGCGCCATCCGGGAGACCATCGATGCAACGATTCGCCACGGGGACCGACGCCGCCCTCACGCTCCGGCCGGACCATCCGCTCTATTGCTTCAGGCCCGATGTGCTCACGCAGGACGCGCGGCAGTTCATGGCGCTGTTTCCGGGAGAGACGGCCTATGCGGTCAAGACCAATGGCGAGCCGATGGTGCTCAAGACGCTGGTCGAGGCAGGCGTCAAGATCTTCGACGTCGCTTCGCCAGGGGAATTCGCCGCCGTGCGCGCCGCCTCCAAGACCGCGGAAATGCTCTACATGCATCCGGTCAAGGCGCAATCCGATATCCGTCTTGCGCTGGAAAAATACGGCATCCGGGTGATGTCGCTCGACCATGAGGACGAGATCGCCAAGGTGCTCAGGATCGTCCGCGCGCTCGATCTCGATCCGGCCTCGATCACCATCTTCGTGCGGCTGCAGACCAAGGGTCATGCGATGTACGAGCTGTCGAAGAAATTCGGCGCAGCCCCCGGCCACGCGGTGGAACTGGTGCAGCGGCTGGACCGCATCGGCTTCAAGGTGGGGCTGTGCTTCCATGTCGGCAGCCAGGTGGAGGAGGCGGAATCTTACGAACTTGCGCTCAAGTCCGCCGACTGGGTGCGCAACCGCGCCGGGGTCAAGCTGGTCGGGCTCGATGTCGGCGGCGGCTTTCCCGCGGTCTACGGCCATGACCCGAACCGCAAGGCCAAGCCGATGCCGCCGCTTGAAGAGCTGATGGCGGAGCTCCGGTCCAACATCACCGAATGGGCCTTTGACGACATGCCTCTGGTGGCCGAACCCGGCCGGGTGGTGGTGGCCCGCGCCTTCTCGCTGATTGTGCGGGTGTTGCTCAGGAAGGGCCGCAGGCTCTACATCAATGACGGCATCTGGGCCTCGCTATCGGACAGCTGGACCGGCAAGATCACGCTGCCCGCACGCTTCATTCCGGATCCGGCGCGGCGCATCCGCAAGGGCAAGGCCGACAATGTGGTGCCGTTCAAGGTTTGCGGCGCGACCTGCGATTCCGTCGACATCCTCTCGCGGCCGTTCTGGCTGCCCGAAACCGTGGACACCGGCGACTGGATCGAGATCGGCCATATCGGCGCCTATTCGCTGTCGCTGCGGACCCGCTTCAACGGGTTCTATCCCGATGATTTCGTCGAGGTGACCACGCCATTCGGCGGCGAGGGCGCGCCGGACGGGTTTGCCAGCCTTGAGACCATGGCGGACTGAGGCAATCGCCTTCCGAAACCGCGCCGGCCGGAACCAATGGGGCCGGTCACGGGTTACCCCTTGCGAGGTAGGGGCGGCGTGACGCGATCATGTGCCGCCTGGTCATTGCTTGAACGGCCCCGCACAGGATCAATCCCGAGGGAGGGCGTATGGACATTCCAGTCTTTTTCGACAGCTGGGCCGGTATAGGCCGCATTCTGATCACCGCTCCCTTGGCCTATCTGGCCCTGATCGTCATGCTCCGAACCTCGGGCAAGCGGACGCTGAGCAAGTTCAACGCCTTTGATTTCGTCGTGACCATCTGTCTCGGCTCGATGCTGGCATCGATCATCCTGACCAAATCCGTGCCGCTGTTCGAGGGGATCCTGGCGCTGGGGCTGCTGATCGGTCTGCAATTTGCGATCACCCGGCTGTCGGTGCGCAGCAAGGCGCTCGAGAACCTGATCAAGAGCGATCCGACGTTTCTGGTCCACCGGGGAGCCTACCAGGAGACGGCGCTGCACAGGGAGCGTGTGACACGAGCGGAAATCACCGCCGCCCTGCACGCCAGTGGCGAGTCGGAGCTGTCGGGCTTTCACTCGGTGGTGCTCGAGACCGATGGCTCGCTCAATGTGTTCAAGGCTGTGTAACGAAGCCTTGGGCTCATATAGTGGCGCGCGCATCTGTCACGCGGCATCGGGCATGATTTGCGCTATGATTGCCGCTCATCGCAACCACAAGGCTGCGCAGGAGACAACCCCATGCCAAAACTGATCCGTTTCGTGCTTCTGAACAGTGCTCTCGGGGTGCTGATCGGCTGGTTTGTGGCCGCAGCGGTCGTGTATTTCAACATCAACGGCTTTGGCGACCTGATCTGGCGCTCGTCGAACTGGATGGCGGCGATCTTCATCCTGCTGGTCTCGTTCGGCTCCACATTCGGCTTTGCAGTGATGGCGACGGCCGTGATGCTGATGCCGGTCGACAAGGACGAGTTTGACAAGCTGTGACCTGACACGGTTGATGCAGGCTCCCAAACGCGCAGGACCACGCCCACCGATGGTGCGCGTGGTCCCGATTTCCCGGTCATGGGCCGCTGTCAGGCGGCGCGGGCGTGAGAGTTGTGCTGGCTGTCCTTGCCGCGTATCTGGCCGCTGAGCTGGAAGCGGGCGATGGCCTGGTTGAGCGTTTCGGTTTCCCCGTAGACCGTATGCACGGCGGCCGTGGTCTCCTCGACCATGGCGGCGTTCTGCTGGGTCATCTGGTCCATCTGGTTGACGGCGGTGTTGATTTCCTGGATTCCCACCGTCTGCTCCTTCGAGGAGGTGACCATCGCCTTGACGTTGGAGTTGATCGACTGCACGTGGCCGCCGATTTTCTGCAAGGCCTCGCCGGTTCGCGTCACCAGGGTCACGCCGGACTGGACATGGGCTTCGGATTTCTCCAGGAGCGCGTTGATTTCCTTGGCGGCGCTGGCGGAGCGCTGGGCCAGTTCCCGCACCTCCTGGGCCACCACGGCAAAGCCCCGGCCGGCTTCTCCGGCGCGCGCGGCTTCGACGCCAGCGTTGAGCGCCAGGAGATTGGTCTGGAACGCAATATCGTTGATCACCCCGATGATCTGCGTCACCTGTTTGGACGAGGTCTCGATCTCGCTCATGGCCGTCACGGTGTCCTTGACGATGATCTCGGATTCGGCTGCGACGCCGGAGGCTTCGCTGACCATCCGGCCGATGTCGGTGGCACGCTGATGGGCGGCCTGCACGGTTGAGGTGATTTCATCAAGTGCGGCGGCGGTCTGCTCGAGCGAGGCGGCCTGCTGTTCGGTCCTGCGCGACAGATTGTCGGTGGAACTGCGGATCTCCGCCGTGCCCTGGCCGATATTGACCGAGCTGGAGGAGATGGTCGCAAACGCCGCTTCGAGGCTTTCGATCGAATTGTTGAAGTCCTGGCGCACCGCCTCGAGCGATCCGGGGAAAGCCCTGGTGATGCGGAAGGCAAGATTGCCCTCGGCCAATTGGCCCAGACCTTCGGCAAGGGCGGCGACCGCCTCCTGCAACTGCTGCGCCTGGCGGGCTTTTTCGGCTTCGTTGGCGGCGCGTTCCCGTTCGGTGCTGAAACGGGTCTGCTCGGCCTCGTTTTCCAGGTCGATATTGCGCAGCGCAGAATTGCGGAACACGTCGACCGCCTTGGCCATGGATCCCAGTTCATCGGTGCGCTGGGCGAAGGGGACCGCGGTTTTGAGATCGCCGTTGGCGAGCAGCCCCATGTAATCGGTCATGCTGGCCAGCGGACGGTAAATCAGCGGCTTGCTGATCAGCGCGATCGTTGCGGCGATCACGATCAAAAGCAGGGAGACCCCCGCCGCGGCCCACAGGCCGGCAGCGGCAATGGCATTGTAACTGGTGCGGTCAACGGCGACGAGTGCCACGCCGATGGTGCTTCCGGAGAAATCGGTGATCGGAAACACGATGCTGGCGTAGACGCCCTCGCTTCCGGGCATTTCCGCGAATGTCACCCGTTCGCCGGCAAGATCCGCAAGGCCAAGAGATGTTGCGGGGTCCTGTCCCGCGGGCAGGGTGGTGCCGATCTCGTGAAGACCATCGTTTCGGAGTGCGAAGATGGCTGCCGGATGGCCGGTGTTTCGGGTAAACTTCTCGACAAAGCCGCTGTGCAGGCTGAGGCCGAACTCCACCGATCCCAGGTGCTTGCCATCAAGGGAGATCGGTGCCAGGCCGCGGATGCCGATCCCGGCCACGCCGGCTTCGAGGCCGGACAGGCTGGTCTTGGCGGCATTGACCTCAAGCACCGTGTTGCGGAAGCCCGAAAGGTCGTCGCCGAATTCCTCCGGCTTGTGAACCCGCAGAAAGGAGGTTGCCGGGGGAAGGTGGAACTGGAACTGGCGCACATCATACTCGGTCTTGAGCATGGCGAACGCGGTCTTGAATTCCCCGGCCAGAGCATCGCGATCGCCTGCTGCGAAGGACCGCTTCACGCTTTGCTGCTCGGCCACAAGCTTGGCCAGCATGGTGGCGGACCGCTGCGAGGCCGCCAGCTCCGACTTGAACTCGGTCTCGACGCTCGAAAGCTTGTCCTGCATCGCCTGGGAGACGAAACGCTCGCTCAGATTGATCACCGTTCCCGCAACGGCGATGGCGGAAACCAGGGCCGCGCCAAAGAGCAATGTGTTGAATTTGCTGCTGATGTTCATCCTGATCATGGAATATTCCTTGTTCCGGCCGTGGCGCAATCAATCGGCGCCAAACCGCTGCGATAGGGCTCAATAAATCGGGGTCTGATGCATGGTGCATCGGCGAGATGGTTTCGGAAACGCACAGGACTGCAAATTCGGATATCAAAACGTTAGAATAATACTCCATCACAACCCTTGCGAACTGGTAAACGCGCCATCCTCAACAATCCCATTATTCCGCCCGATCCGTTTGCGTTTGCTGCAAAGCGCACTACGCTGACGCATCAGGGAGTGACGAATGGAAGAACAAATATCCGGTGCGGTCGAAGCGGTGGGCGGCGTCATGGAACAGGCGGTCGCGCAGGTGGTCGAGCAGGCCGGCCATGGCGGCGATCATGGCGGCGCGCTGGTGGCGATTGCGATCGCGGTGGCAATCGCCGCCCTCATGGGTCTGGGGTTCATGCGGCTCAGGCAGCCCCCGCTGGTGGGCTTCATCCTGGCGGGCCTGGCGCTCGGGCCCACCGGGCTGGGTGTGATCTCGACGTCGGAAAATGTCTCGCTGCTGGCGGAACTCGGCGTGGTGGTGCTGTTGTTCTTCATCGGCATGGAGCTGTCGATCAAGGCCTTTGTGCTGAGCCTCAGGCAGGCGGTGCTGGTGGCCGGCGGCCAGCTTGTCGTCGCCATGGCGCTTGCGGCGGCCCTTGCCTTCGTTCTCGACGCGAGCCCTGCGGAAACATTGATCCTGGGCTTCATCATCGCGCTGTCGAGCACGGTGGTGGCGATGAAGATGCTCGATGAAATGGGCGAATTGCGGCATGCGCCGGGCCGTGTCGCGGTCGGGGTGCTGATCGCCCAGGACATCGCCGTGGTGCCGATGCTGATCCTGGTCTCGAGCCTGGGCGGCGATGGCATCGACTTCGGCGAAGTGGCGTTCAAGGTGGTCGTCGCGGTTGTGCTGCTCGCCGGCCTGCTGTGGTGGTTCGGCCGCAACCCGAAGCTCAAGATGCCTTTCGCCGAGGCGATCGAGGACAATGTCGATCTCCTGGCGATCGGCTCGCTGGCCCTGTGCTTTTCCGCCGCGGCGCTGTCGGGCCTGGCCGGGCTGTCGCCTGTCTATGGCGCGTTTCTGGCCGGCATCATCGTCGGCAATTCGACGCTGCGGAGCCGGGTGATCCCGGTGATCGAGCCGATCCAGAGCATTCTGCTGGTGGTGTTCTTCCTCTCGATCGGCCTCTTGATCGATCTCGACTTCATCCTCGCCAATGTCTGGCTCGTGCTTGCCGCAGCCTTTCTCGTGGTGGCGATGAAGACCGCGCTCAACATCTTCCTGCTTCGCATCACCGGGTCGGACCCCAAGACCGCGCTGCTGGCCGGCTTGTCGATGGCGCAGATCGGCGAATTCTCCTTCGTGCTCGCTGCCGCCGGTTTCGCCTCGGGCGCGCTGGGGGCCGACATCTACCGCTTGGCGATCGCGGTGACGGCGATCTCGCTGCTGGTGTCGCCGGTCTGGTTCAACGCGATGGAACGCGTCGAAGAGCTCGCGAACGAGGGTCTCGGGACCTACAAGCAGGCCCTGGCGCAGGCCTATGAGGATGAGCTCGACGGCGTCGAAAATGCAATGTGGGCGATACGGGCGCGCTACCGGGCGGCGCGGTTTGCGCTCTATCAGCGCCGCGTGCGCCGTGCCGGGGCAAAAGCCGATGCGCCGCTGGCCCGGGAGGAGGCCCATGAGGAGGGGGCAGCGGCTGTCTCAGGGCTGTCCGAAAGCGCGATTGCTGAAACCGGGCCGGAAGCCGCGGAAGGCGAGGGGCCGGCCGAGAGCCAGCCGCCGACGCCTCCGGTTCCTCGGGCCGCGGATGAACCGCGGGACCCTCCCGGCAAGGGCGAAGCGGAGACGAAGCTCGCCAAACCTGCCCGCAAGCGCAAACCCGTCAAAGACGGCTGAGCAGGTCCTGGTCCGGCCAGCCATCGGCGGGCAGGCCGAGCCGCATCTGCTCGGCGCGCACCGCGGCCCTTGTGCCGCCGCCCAGGATGCCATCGATCTTGCCCACATCGTGGCCCAGGGCCGCGAGCTTCTGCTGCAATTGCTTCATCGCCACATCGCCCAGACCGTCGCCGGGATTGCCCGCGTCATAGGGTTTTGCGCCGGCGAGCCGCGTCGCGAAATAGGCGGCCGAGACGGTGTAGATGAAGCTCTGGTTCCATTCGAGATAGATCGAGAAATTCGGAAACGCCACAAATGCCGGGCCGTTGCGCCCTTGCGGCAGAAGCAGGTCGGCGGTCAGGTTCTGCGAGGTCGGCGCGCCATTGGGGAAGGTGACGCCGATCGCTGTCCAGTCGCTCAGCGTCATGCCCTGGTCAAGGCCGGTCTTCTCGAAGGGAAAGTCGCCCGCGGGCAGCGAGACTTCCGCGAGCCACGGCTCGCCCGCGCGCCAGCCCAGCGCGTTGATATGCTTGGCGGCGGTCAGGATCGCGTCGGGCGCGGATTTCTTCAGATTGACGTGGCCGTCGCCGTCGCCATCGATGCCGTGGGCGATGATGTCGCGCGGCAGCATCTGCACCTGGCCGACCTCGCCGGCCCATGCCCCGGTGGTGGCATTCGGATCGAGATCGCCATGGCCGACCATCTCGATGGCTGCAAGCAGTTGCGGGCGGAACAGTTCTGGCCGGCGGCAGTCATGGGCAAGCGTCGCAAGCGCATTCATGGTGTTGAAATCGCCCTGCACCGCGCCGAAATCGGTCTCGAGCCCCCAGAAGGCGGTTATGACGGCGGCAGGCACGCCATATTCGGCCTCGGCGCGGGCAAAAATATCGGCGAACTGCTTCATCTTCTGGGCGCCGACCTGCATTCGGTTGGCGCTGACCGAACGGCGGGAAAATTCAAGGAACGTCTGCCGGAACACGCCCTGTGCGCGGTCGCGCGACAGCACGGTGTTGTCGACCGACACGCCGCGCAGAGCCGACTGCGCCACCTCTGCGCTCACCCCCTTGGCGATCGCCTCGGCTTTGACGCCTTCCAGGAACTGCGCGAAATTGCCGCCGCAGGCTGGCGCCTGGGCGAACGCCGGGGTGGCGGCGAGGCTTGCAAGAAGCAGGGCGAAGGGAAGCTTCGATGTCATGATGGCGTGGTCTCCTGATCAGGCGGCGAACCCACCGCAAATTTGTGGCGATGATGAGGTGATTCCCGGGATGGGCCAAAGTTTGATCCGATGATGGGGCCGGGGCTTGCGTGATGGCGGGGTTCGCGGGTCAAACGGGCGCGGATCCCGCGGGACACGCTCCCTCACGGCCCCCATAGCGCCGGCTGCATCCAGATGTCTGGCACGCTCAGCGTTCCCGCCGGACGCTGCGCGCCGACCAGGCCGAGCGATTGCCAGGCGCCGCGCCAGGCTTCGGGCAGCGGATAGGGCGGGGCGATGGCGGTTTCGGCCCTGAAGCCGCTGCGGCCGTAATAGGCGGGATCTCCCAGCACGTAGGCCTCTTCCACGCCGGCCTGGTCCAGCCGTCTCACCCCGTCGCGGATCAGGGCCGAGCCCACGCCCTGGCGCTGCCATTGCGCCGCCACGGCAAGCGGGCCGAGCAGGGCGGCCCGGGCGGGCGTTCCGGCGATGCCGCACGGCGTGAACAGAAGATGTCCGGCCAAGGCGCCATCGGCGCTCGCCACCAGCGACAGGATCCCCGGCTCGCCCACGAGCAGCGCACGGACCAGCGGCAGCAGGTCCTCTGCGGGAAAGGCTGCGGGATAGAGCCGCTCGATGAAGTCCATGTCATCGGGGCGGCTTTCGCGGATCTCGATTTCGGGCATGAAGCTTCGGGTCCCCCGGGGCGCTTGTCCTGAGCCCAGCATAGCCGATGCGGCCGGGAGGGAACATCCCGTCAGCGGTCAAACGCTGCTGTTTCGCGGACGCACGGCGCGCGCAGCCCTGCCGCCCACCAGGCGGGAAGGCTGCGCCGCTGACGGCGGGCGATTTCATGGTTGTCTGATCCATGGCGCGGTCGCGCGGGGGCATGGGAATTACATCTCACGTGGCGCATGTCGTTTGATAGTCCGGGCCCGCGCGTCCCCTTTAACTGAGGGCGCAGCTGTTTCGGTGAGCCAGGTGGCGGTGACGGGGAACCCCGAATCCACACTTTTTAAGCCGGCCCAGAGCACCATGGTGAGACTGTCACATGCCCCATGTCTGAGGCCGCCCCGGGCCAGCGTCTCAAGAAGCCGGGCCGATCCGGTTCGCAGTCCTGTCTTTTGAAAGGGACGGTCCATCGTCCGACCGGGATTGCATATGCCGCCCTCGTCGCGACGTGCATTCCCCCGGATCAAACAGGATCGGATCAGCAGGGCAGGAAAGCCCCCAAATGCCGCCATCCTCCGGGCTGTCCCGCCGGTCGGGGCAATGCCAGCCTACCTTGCGTATTTCTTCAGCCATTCGCGCCATTGCGCCTTGCTGCCGGCGAAGGCGTTGATGTCGGTGTCGCCCTTGATGCCCGGCATCATGCCGGTGCCGGTGTATTGCCAGAAGCTCCAGGGGTGGTCGGGATAGATGTCCTGGGGGTGGGACGCGACCGAGCGCAACCAGAACTGATAGCCCTTGAAATGGCCGTCGAGGTTCTCGCTGTGGAAATCGACCGGGGTGTAGATGATCGGACGCTTGCCGTAATGGCGGCCGACGATGTCCATCCAGATCGCCATTTCCGAGCGCACGGTTTCGGGATCCGGACGCGAGGTGCAGGTGCGCGAGGCGTGGTTCCATTCGACGTCGAGAACCGGCGGCATCTGCACCGAAGCGCGCGGCACATTGGCGATGAACCATTCCGCCTGTTCGCGCGCGGGACGGCAGAAATAGTAGAAATGGTAGGGCGCGTGCGGAATGCCCGCGGCGCGCGCGCCGCGCCAGTAGCTGTCGAAGCGATTGTCGTTGTGGTCGCCGCCCTCGGTCGACTTGATGAAGACGAAAGCGACGCCCGCCTTGCGGACCTCGTCCCAGTCGATCTCGCCCTGCCATTTGGAGATGTCGATGCCGTGGACCGGATAGCGGTCGGGATGGTGCTTGCCAAAATCCACCGGCTTGCGATCGCCATAGCGTCCGGGGCCGGGCGGATCGAGCTTGACGACGTCCGCCGGGCTGCGTGGGGAGGCGGACGGCTTGGCGTTGCCGATCGGCTGCAGGCTCGATTCAAGGCTTGTGGAGTTGCAGCCGGCAAGGCCGAGCGCCGCCGCCGTCAGCAGCACCGTCAGCGCCCGTCGCGCGCCAAATCTCGGTTTTGCCCGCACCGCCGCATCGCAGCCCAGGCAGGCTGCTGGTGTTTTTGGACCTGTGTGGCGGTGGTGCATGGGGCAGCTTTTTTAAAATCGGTGTGTGATCAGGGATTTACACTGGTTCGGCTTGGACGTGAATCCGGCGTGACGGCATGGACAAGACGTGATTTCACACTGTCTAGCGGCAAAAGCTTAAATTTTGAAAAACATAATAAATCATATGTTTACCATGAAAAATCACGGGTGACCTTTTGTTAAACCCTGCCGGTGCATGGTGCCTTTGGAACAGGAGTGTTTGGCATGATGCTGAATTCTTATCTGCCAAACGCAGTCAGGCGATATGCAATCGCCGGTTTGGCAATCGGATCGATCACACCTCTGGCGGCTTTCGCCGGAGAGTTTTTTGCCGGTGTGGGGGGCGGATTTCAAGCCTTGAGCAGTCCGCTTGGCCTGGCAGCGATTGCCGCGCCGATGGCGGTCGCCGGGCTTGTCGCCGGACTTGAGCGCCGCCACCAGCGGCTGGCGCGGCTGTTCAAGACCCAGCAGGACAAGACAAAGCATCTGCGGCAGGCGGCCTATCACGACAGCCTGACCGGTTTGCGAAATCGTCGCGCCCTGACCAAGGACGTCGACCGCATTCTTGCCGGCCGAAGCGACGGATCTGCTTGCCTGACGCTCCTGCTGTTCGA
Source organism: Hoeflea sp. (assembly GCF_014359905.1). Taxonomy (GTDB): domain Bacteria; phylum Pseudomonadota; class Alphaproteobacteria; order Rhizobiales; family Rhizobiaceae; genus Hoeflea. The sequence goes on from NZ_JACIYP010000045.1 coordinate 19,274, forward strand.
TCTCGACCGGTTCAAATTCATCAACGACACCATGGGCCATGGCGCCGGCGACGCGGTGCTCAAGGTGCTGGCCGATCGGCTCAAGGCGCTTTGCGGGGCCGACCGCCTGATCTACCGGCTGGGCGGCGACGAATTCGTCGTGCTGTGGCAAGGATCATGGAGCCAGGAAGACCTGACGCAGTTTTGCGATGAGCTCATATCCCTGGTGTTTCGTCCTGTGAGCCACGGGGGCGGCGCCATCGGCACGTCCGGCAGCATCGGCATCGCGGTCTCGGACGCGGCCGGCGTCACCTTGTCGGATCTGCTCAAGCGCGCGGACCTGGCGCTGTATCGCTCCAAGTCAAAACCGGGATCGAGCTACAGCTTCTTCACCGAAGACATGGACAGCGTTTACCGATTGCGCCGGGCGCTGGAGGCAACGATGCGCGACGGCATTGAAAACGGCGACTTCGAGGTCGATTACCTGCCCGTGGTCGCGGCTCAAACGCTCACGCCATCCGGGTTCAAGGCAAGGCTTCGCTGGAACCATCCCGATCACGGCGATGTCGCCCATGACATGTTCATGCCGATGGCCGAAGGCAGCGGCCTGATCGTGCTCATCGGCAGATGGATGCTGGGACGGGTGCTGGCGGATGTGTCCACCTGGCATGACCAGGCCGAAATCACCCTGCCGGTGTCGTCGATACAATTGCAGGACCCGGGCTATGCGTTGCTGGTGCTGGCGGCGCTGGCGGAAGCGGGAATCGCGGCGAACAGGCTGGTTCTCGATATCCGCTCCAATTCGACTTTGGGCGATTGTCCCGTGGGTTTGCGCAACCTCGAGACGCTGCGCGCGGCGGATGTCCGGATCGCCGTCAGCGAGCTTGCCGCCAGCGTCGCGGGCCTGTCGATGGCACGGCCCTATCCCGTGGACAAAGTCCGGCTCGATCTCGGCCGGATCAAGGCTATCGCCGGGGAAAAGCGCTCGGCGCAGATGCTCAACCTGTTCCTGCAGCTGGCAGCCGCGGTGGGAACGCCGGTCACGCTGACCGGTGTTGACACCGAAGATGATCTCAAGACCGCCTGCGCCGCCGCGCCCGCGGAAGTGCAGGGCGGTTTTTCCGGTGCGCCGCTCTGCGCCGAGCAGGCCCGGCAGTTCTTCACCTCGATGGACGGGCTGCCGCGGCTCAATCCCGGCAACCGCAACACGCCCGGCCAGGACGATCTTCGCGAGGCCTGCTGAGACGCGAAGCCGCTGCGACCGCGATCGGGCAAACGGATCCTGCAGCACCCCTGATGTCTTGCATCATCGAAAACGCGCAGCAGCCGGTGCACCACCGTTTGCGGCCCCGTGTCTCATGGCGCTTTACATCCTTCGGGACAATTGCGACTTTCAACGTCCGAGGTTTTCTTCGAAGGATGGATCATGACACCGGACACCCATGCGCGCGCCTGCATCTTCTGCCGGATCGGGCGCGGCGAGATCGAGGCGCATGTGATCCATGAGGAGGACGAGATCCTGGCCTTCCTCGACATCGGGCCGATCCGGCCCGGCCATGTGCAGATCATCGCCCGCGAACATTACCCCTATTTCGAGGATCTGCCGGGGCCTCTGGCGGCGAGGATCATGGCGCTTGCCCAGAAGATTGCCCGCGCGCAGAAGCAGATCTATGGCGTGCCCCGCGTCGCCTTCATGTTCACGGGCGGCGACGTCGCCCATGCGCACGCCCATCTCGTGCCGATGGTGCAGGGCGACGACGTGACCTCGCGGCGCTACATCGTCGAGCAGACGGTGACGTACCGCCCCATCCCGACGCCGCCGCCTGCGGACATGGCTGCCACCGCCGCGCAATTGCGGGCGGCGCTGGCGAAAGTCTCGTGAAGCGTCAGGCCCTGCCGGCGCCGCCCGCGGTCGGCGTGGTGAGGATCACCGCATCGCCTGCCTCCAGGATCGTCTGGTCGCAGGCTTTCAGCGTTTCGATGGTTCCGTCGCGGCGCCGGACCTGGGTCATGCCGACCTGGCCCTCGCCGCCGCCGTCGATGCCGAGCGGCGGGCGGTTGCGGTGCGAGGACAGGATGGCGAGATCCATCCGCTCGAGGAAGCGGATCGTGCGCCTGGTGCCGTTGCCGGCCTTGAACCGGCCCTTGCCGCCCGAGCCTTCGCGGATGTGGAAATCCTCGAGCTGCACGGGAAAGCGCATTTCCAGGATTTCCGGGTCGGTCAGCCGCGAATTGGTCATGTGGGTGTGGACGCCCGAGGTGCCGTTGAAGCCGCGGCCGGAATTCTCGTAGCCCGCGGGCGAGCCCGAGCAGATGGTCTCGTAATACTGGTACTTCTCATTGCCGAAGGTGAGATTGTTCATCGTGCCCTGGCTGTTGGCGAGGGCGCCCAGCGCGCCGAAGATGGCGTTGGTGACGTGCTGCGAGGTCTCGACATTGCCGGCCACCACCGCGCGCGGATAGGCCGGTTTGAGCATAGAGCCCTCGGGGATGACGATGCGGATGGGGCGCAAGCAGCCTGCATTCATCGGGATCGGCTTTTCCACCATCACCCGGAAGCAGTAGAGCACGGCGGCGCGGGCCACCGGTTCGGGCGCGTTGAAATTGTTGGCCATGGCGTCCGAGGTGCCGGTGAAATCGACGGTGGCTTCGCGGCGCTCGCGGTCGACCGAGATCTTCACCCGGATCACCTGGCCGGTGTCGGTCGGGTATTCGTAGGCGCAATCGGACAGGGTGGAGATGACGCGGGCGACGCTTTCGGCGGCATTGTCCTGGACATGACCCATATAGGCCTCGACCACCTCAAGCCCGAAATCGGCCACCATCTTGCGCAGATCCGCGACGCCCTTCTCGTTGGCGGCGATCTGCGCCTTCAGGTCGGCCACGTTCTGGACGACGTTGCGGACCGGGTAGGGATGGTCGGTCAGCAGGTCGATCAGTTCCTTCTCGCGGAAGCGGCCGCGCTCGACGATGCGGAAATTGTCGATCAGCACGCCTTCCTCGTCCACGGTCGTCGCAAGCGGCGTCATCGAGCCGGGCGCGGTGCCGCCGACATCGGCGTGGTGGCCGCGCGAGGCCGACCAGAACAGGATCTCGCTCCCGTCGTCGGAGAAAACCGGAGTGACCACGGTGATGTCGGGCAGATGGGTGCCGCCATTGTAGGGGGCGTTCAAGGCGAAGACGTCGCCGGGATGGATGTCGCCCTCGTTCAAACGGATGATGGTTTCCACCGACCGGTCCATCGAGCCCAGATGCACCGGCATGTGCGGCGCGTTGGCGACCAGCGCTCCGGTGCGGTCGAAGACGGCGCAGGAGAAATCCAGCCGCTCCTTGATGTTGACCGAGTAGGCGGTGTTCTGCAGCGTCACGCCCATCTGCTCGGCGATCGACATGAACAGGTTGTTGAACACCTCGAGCATGATCGGGTCGGCCTTGTCGGCGCCGATGGCGAGCGCCCGGTCGAGCTTCTGGTAGCGGGTCAGCACCACATGGTCGCGCGCGTTGATGCGGGCTTCCCAGCCCGGCTCGACGACGATGGTCTGGTTCGGCTCGATGATCAGCGCGGGGCCGGCGACGCGGTTGCCGGGCCTGAGCGCGTCCCGCCGGTAGACGCTGGCGTCGCGCCATTCTCCGGCCGTGTAGACCTTGCGGAGCTCGCCGCCGGTCGCATCGCCGTCAACAAGCTCGTGTTCGGGCTCGCTGCGGCCGGCCTGGCGATCGTCGAGGCCTTCCACCGAGATCGCCTCGATGATGATGGTCTTGTTGTCATAGATGAAGCCGAACTGGGCCTTGTGGGCGGTTTCGAACTCGGCGCGGGCGGCATCGAAATCGAGATCCGAGAAGGCGACCGGGATCGTCGTGTCGGTGCCGTCGTAGCGCAACTGCAGCAGCGGCCGCCAGCTGATCGCGCTGTCGGGCACGCCCTGGGCGTCGAGCTCCTCGAACACGCCCTTGCAGAGCTGGTCGATGAGCATTTTCACATCGGTGCGGCTGTCTTCGGAAAGCGGCTTGATCAGTGCCTGCTGGCGGCTGGCAAAGACGCTGGCGAGGCCGATGCCATAGGCGGACAACAGGCCCGAGAAGGGATGGATCAGGATCGATTCCATGCCCAGCGCATCGGCCACCAGGCAGGCGTGCTGGCCGCCGGCGCCGCCGAAGCAGTTGAGCAGATAGCGGGTGACGTCGTAGCCGCGCTGCACCGAGATCTTCTTGATGGCGTTGGCCATGTTCTCGACCGCGATGGTGACGAAGCCCTCGGCGATCTCCTCGGCGCTCTTGCCGGGCTGATCCTTCGCCAGATCCTCGAAGGCCTTCGCCACCGCCGCGCGGTCGAGCGGCTGGTCCTGATCGGGGCCGAAGATGGCGGGGAAGAAATCGGGCTGCAGCTTGCCGAGCATGACATTGGCATCGGTCACCGTCAGCGGGCCGCCGCGGCGGTAGCAGGCGGGGCCGGGATTGGCGCCGGCCGAGTCGGGACCGGCGCGGAAACGGCCTTCGCCGGAATGCAGGATCGAGCCGCCGCCGGCGGCCACCGTGTGGATGCGCATCATCGGGGCGCGGATACGGACGCCTGCGACCTCGGTGTCGAAGGCACGTTCGTAATCGCCGTCATAATGGGCGACGTCGGTCGACGTGCCGCCCATGTCGAATCCGATGACCTTGCTGAAGCCCGCGAGCGCCGCCGTCTCGACCATGCCGACGACGCCGCCGGCTGGACCCGACAGGATGGCGTCCTTGCCGCGGAACATGTCGGCCGCGGTCAGCCCGCCCGAGGACATCATGAACTGCAGCGTCGGGCCGGGCTCGCCCGACGGCGTGGCGCCGAGCACGCTTGCCACCCGGTCGACATAGCGCTTGAGGATCGGGGAGAGATAGGCGTCGACCACGGTGGTGTCGCCGCGGCCGACCAGCTTGGCCAGCGGCGAGACCTGGTGGCTGACCGAGATCTGGGCAAAGCCCGCGCGTTCGCAGGCGCCCTCGACGATGACCTCGTGGATCGGGTTCTGCCAGGAATGCATCAGCACGATGGCGACGGAATCGATGCCGTCGGCCCGGGCCTGGGCGAGTTCGGGTTCGATCGCTCCGAGATCCGGGCTGCGCACGGCCTTGCCGTCGGCCATGGTGCGTTCGTCGACTTCGATGACGCGTTCATAAAGCTGCTCCGGCAAGATGATTTCCTTGGCGAAGATGTCGGGCCTTGCCTGGTAGGCTATCCTGAGCGCATCGCGGAAACCCTTGGTGATGACCAGCAATGTGCGGTCGCCCTTGCGCTCGAGCAGTGCGTTGGTGGCGACCGTGGTGCCCATCTTGACGTGGCCGATGCGATGGGGGTGAATGTCGTCACCCTGGGCTAGGCCGAGCAGGTCGCGGATGCCCTGGATGGCGGCGTCGGGATAGGCCTCGGGGTTTTCGGACAAAAGCTTGCGCTGGTGCAGGGCGCCATCGGGCGCACGCCCCACCACATCGGTGAAGGTGCCGCCGCGGTCGATCCAGAAATCCCAAACGCCCGTCATGATGATGCCTCCAGCAGGTTTGCGCCGCCATGACCTTGCCATGGACACTGGCTCTTGTCTGCGTATAATGCCTTTGTCAGCATAACGTCAATAAATTGTCGATAAAATGTGAGTGAAAAACATGGCCCGACAGGATCCGGCAGTTCAGCAGGGCATCGGCCCGATCGTCTCCGCCTCGCACCTGGCCGATGGCGGCATGCCGGCGATGTCGGAAATGGAATTCGCGCTGGTGATCCTGAGCAATGCCTACCAGCGCTGGATCACGCGCTGCACGGCCGCCGCGGGCGGCGAGGGGCTTTCGTCGATCGAGGTGCAGATCCTTCATGCGGTCAATCACCGCGAGCGCGACAAGAGCCAGTCGGAACTGTGCATGATGTTCAACATCGAGGACACCCATGTGGTGGCCTATGCATTGAAAAAGCTCGAGGCGCTGGGGCTCGTGGAGCCGGGGCGGCGCGGCAAGGAAAAGACCGCGCGGATCACCAGGAAGGGCGCGGATCTGTGTCTGCGCTACCGGGATTTGCGCGAAAAGCTGCTGATTGAGTCAGTCGCCTCGCTGGGTCTCGACGAGGCGCGCGTCAGCGAGATCGCCGGCCTGATGCGCGTGATGTCGGGGCAATACGACCAGGCGTCAAGGGCGGCGGCGAGCTATTGACCGCGTCGAAGCCGCCCGCCTATCGTTTGGGCCTTTCGCAAACTCAAGAGGATCAGGCGCATGGAGTATGTTCGGCTGGGAAAGACAGGGCTCAAGGTCTCGAGACTGTGCCTGGGCTGCATGAGCTTCGGCACGCCGGGCGGCCCGACCCATCCCTGGGTGCTGCCCGAGGAGGAGGCGCAGCCGTTCTTTCGCACCGCGGTGGAAAGCGGCATCAACTTCTTCGACACGGCCAATCATTACAATTTCGGCGACTCCGAGACGATTACCGGCAGGGCGCTGAAACGATACGCCAAACGCGACGAGATCGTGCTGGCGACCAAGGTTGGCCTCAGGATGAGCGAAGACCGGCCCAACGACCGCGGCCTGTCGCGCAAGCACATCTTTGACCAGATCGACCAGTCGCTCACCCGCCTCGACATGGATTATGTCGATCTGCTCTATGTTCACCGGCTCGATCCCGACACCGAATTTGACGAGATGCTCGAGGCGCTCGAAGCCGTCATCCAGGCGGGCAAGGTGCGCTATATCGCGGCGTCGTCGATGTGGGCCTGGCAGTTCGCCAAATTGCGCGAAATGCAGAAGGCGCGCGGCCACCAGCCCTTCGTCGCCATGCAGAATTTCTACAATCTCGCCTATCGCGAGGAAGAGCGCGAGATGATGCCCTATTGCGCGTCCGAAGGCGTGGGCGTCGTTCCCTGGTCGCCGATCGCGCGCGGCTTCCTCGCCGGCAACCGGCCCAAGGATGGCCAGGCCACAAAGCGCGCCGCCACCGACAAGATGGCGCAGGGTTATTTCGGCTCGGCGCAGGATTACGCGATCCTGGCGCGGGTGGAGAAAGTTGCGGCAAAACTCGGCGTCAGCCCGGCGCAGGTGGCCTATGCCTGGGTCCTGTCAAAACCCTTCGTTACCGCCCCGATAGTCGGCGCCACCAAGCTCGGCCAGCTCGAAGAGGCCGTGGCCTCCCTTGATGTGAAGCTCGACGCGGCCTCGATCCGCTTGCTCGAAGCCGCCTACAAGCCGCGCGAGGTGGCGGGGCACACTTAAACTCAAAAACATCTCGGCACTTAGGGGGGATTCCAGACTACCGGTATATGCTCCTATGTTTTGAGAGCGTTCCATTCCGCGCGCATTCCTATTCCGCCTCTACTTTACAATCTCCATTCAATCGGTCTGGCGCGATTACGATAAGATCAAAATTCACTGCCACGAAGACGCTTGCGTATGTGCGCGCGATTAAGGAACGGATGCACCGGCAATCATCTGCCAGCGTGGCAGAATTTCATCGCCGCCCATCCGGACTTGTGATCGGACTTCTTGTGTGGCCGCCTCAGCCCACCTTGGCCTTGCGGCCGCACCAGACCACGACACCCACGGCGATGGCGAAGCCGAGCATCACCGGGGTGACGGTTTCGCCCAGGATCAGGGCCGAGAGGCCCAGCGTGACGAAACTCTGCAAGAGCTGGACCTGGCCGACGCGGGCAATGCCGCCGATCGCCATGCCCCAGTTCCAGAAGATGAAGCCGGCGAACATCGAGCCCAACGACAGATAGAGGAGAGCTGCGAGCGCACCGGCGTCGGGGGTGCTGATACCGCTCTCCCAGGCGAAGGCCGTCCCCGCGAGCGACAGCGGCGCGGTGATCACCAGCGCCCAGCTGATCACTTCCCAGCCGGGCCGGGTGCGGGCGAGCTTGCCGGAGATGACATAGCCGCAGGACGCCGAAAGCGCCGCGCAGGCAAGCCACAGATCGCCGATGCCCGGTTCGATGTCGGCGCCCGAGAGCGAGAAGATCATCACCAGCGCCGCCCCGGCGATGCTCCATCCCCAGAAGGCGAGGCCCGGGCGCTCGCCGCCGAATAGCGCTGCGAAGGTGGCGGTCATCAGCGGCAGCACGCCGAGCACGACGCCGCCATGGGAGGCGGGCACGGTCTGCATGGCCACGCTGGAAAAGCCCGGAAAGCCGTAGATCAGCAGCACGCCGGCGGCAAACAGCGACAGCGCGTGCTGGCGCGGAAACCGCTTTCGCATGATGAGTAGCGTCGCGCCCGCCACCAGGGCCGCGATCGCGGCGCGGCCGAAAGTGATGAAGGCGGGCGAGAATCCCTCCAGAGCGATGTGGGTCGCGGGCAGGGTTGCGCCGAAGATCACGACGCCGATGAAACCGATCGCAAGGCCTGCCAGAGGATGGGCGGGCGCGCGGCTGACGGAGCGAATTGACGCGGGGGAACCGGATGCTTCAGACATCTAACCGCCATAGCGGGCGGCGCGGGCCGTGGTCCAGTCAATTCCGGCGATGGCGGTCATCGTTCAGCGTGATGGATCGTTCACCGATTTGTGCGCCGCGCCATGCTCGATTTTCCCGTTCAAATCGGCTAAGAGCAAACCATGTCCCTGTTCAGCCGCCTGTTTGAAGCCATCGGCGATACCGCTTCCACTGCCTTTTCAGGCATCGTGGAAGCCGTTCGCACGGTGTTTGAGGGGGATCCCGAAACACGGCGCAAGGTGGCGTTCTCGATCGCGGTGATCGCGCTGTCGGCGAAGATGGCCAAGGCCGACGGCATCGTCGCGCCGGAAGAGGTGCGTGCCTTCCAGGAGATATTCACGGTTCCCGAGTCGGAAGCCCGGAATGTGGCGCGGCTCTACAATCTCGCCAAGCAGGATGTGGCCGGCTACGAGATCTATGCCCAGCGGGTGGCCGGAATGTGCGGGTCGGGCGTGGCCAATTGCGCCATGCTTGAAGACGTGCTCGACGGATTGTTCCACATCGCCAAGGCCGATGGCGTGATCCATCACAAGGAACTCGAGTTCATCGCCAATGTGGCGGATATCTTCCACGTCGACGAGGCCCATTTCGACCGCATCCTGGCGCGGCACGTCCATCCCGATGGCATCGATCCCTATGCGGTTCTTGGCCTGGCTGTGACCACGCCTTTCGAGGAGGTGAAGAAACGCTACCGGGCGCTGGCTTCCGAAAGCCATCCCGACAGCCTGCGCGCCCGCGGGGTGCCGGACGAGTTTCTCACCATTGCCAATGACCGCATGGCGGCGCTCAACGACGCCTTCGCCGTGATCGAGAAGGCCCGCGCCGCTGCATGAGTGATTTTCAGCCTGATTTTGCCGCCGCCGGTGTGTGCCCTTCGCCCAATCACGGCGAGCGCAGGGATGGGCGGAGGCCCGACATGCTGATCCTGCATTACACCGGCATGCCGTCGGCCGAGGCCGCGCTCGAGTGGCTGTGTGCGGAGGAAAGCCAGGTTTCGTCGCATTATTTTATCGATGAGGAAGGTCGGATCAGCCAGCTTGTGCCCGAGAGTCAACGCGCCTGGCATGCCGGCCAGGGGTGCTGGAAGGGAGAGACCGACATCAATTCGGCCTCGATCGGCATCGAGATCGCCAATCCCGGCCATGCCGCAGAGTCGCCGCCGTTTCCCGATACGCAGATCGAGGCGGTGATCCGGCTCTGCCGCGACATTGTCGATCGGCACGCTATTCCCGCCGAACGGGTGCTGGCGCATTCCGACATCGCGCCGATGCGCAAGCAGGATCCCGGCGAGTGCTTTCCCTGGGACCGGCTCCACAGGGAAGGCGTGGGCCACTGGGTCGAGCCGCTGCCGGTTGGCGGCGGCCGTTTTTTCCAGGAGGGCGACACCGGTCAGCCGGTGGAGGCCCTGCAATCCATGCTGGCGCTCTATGGCTACGGCGTTCGTGTCGACGGCTCCTACGACGCCGAAACCCGTTCGGTGATCCGGGCTTTCCAACGCCATTTCCGGCCCGCGCGGGTCGATGGCGTGGCCGATTCCTCGACCATCGGCACCCTGCACAAGCTCCTGTCCGCCCTGGCCACGGTTGCCTGAACCGGCCCCGAAGCCGATCAGATGTCGCCAGTTCGTGCTGGCGGAGTGTTACAGGCTGACACGCAAGTTTATTGCGACGTTGGATTTTTTTGTTGCTGGGTCACAAAATCGCCTGTCTGCGCCTTGATTGAGGCGGCTCGAACGCACGGACCAGACGAGGGCAGAACGCTTCTCCGGGTTCCGGGCCGACAAGCAACGCGCCAAGGGGTATGCCCCGTCCTCGCCGATGAGCGGATGGGCAAGGCGCCATCGGAGTAATACAAAACATGCGTCCAATTTTCACGGCTGCCGCGGCGGTCTTGCTTTCACTTGCGCTCGCGGGCTGCGAAACAACCGGAACCTCCAGCGAGACCACCGGTTCCATCTCAAGCAGCAAGATCAAGGGATCGGAACTGAAGTTCGGCTATGCGACCCGGCCTCATGGAAAGCTGATTTCCAGCTATGCCAAGACCCATGGGATACCTGAATCCCTTGCCCATGCGGTGATCTCGGTCGAGAGCAATTACCGCGCCGATGCGCGCGGTGCGGCAGGCGAGGTCGGACTCATGCAGATCAAGCCGTCGACGGCCCGGATGATGGGCTACAGTGGCTCGACCAAGGGGCTCTACAATCCCGAGACCAACATCAAATACGGCATGAAATATCTTGCCATGGCGCACAAGCTGGGTGGCGGTACGACCTGCGGCACGATCCTGAAATACAATGCCGGCCATGCCGCCAAGCGCATGAACCCGGTCTCCAAGCGCTATTGCGGCAAGGTCATGAGCTTGATGAAGTGAGTTGATGGTCGACGCTCACGGCTCACCCGGCATGGTGGGTGAGCCGTGTTCGGGCGTCAATTGACCAGGCGGACAGCGCCACCGCCATCGCTTGCGGGTCCAGGGCCGTCATAGGGCGAGAGCTTCCAGTTTGCCGAATTCATGATCATCGAGTTGACGACCAGCGAGATCCTGTTGGTCTGGTTGGTTGTCGAATTGTAGGTCGCGTCGCGGTTGGGCAGATGGATGATGCCGGTGAGCTGCTCGCCGAGCGAGCCATTGAAGACATATTGCTGCTTGTTGGCATTGTTGGCGGCGTTGGACGTTTTTTCGAACATCAGGACCCCGGCATAGGCGCCCGTGGACGGCGCGGAGCCGGTGAACTTGAGAGCGCCATTGGCGCGTATTTCGCTGTAGACATCCGGGTAATAGAAGGTCACGCCCTCGGCGATGACGGTTGAGCCGGAATTGAGGATCATCCGGCCCTTGATGATATGCAGGCCCGGCTTGAACGTCACCGTCGGGCTTCCGTTGAACGTGGTGTCGCAGTGAACGCCGGGGTTCAGCGAGAATGCCGCGCCGCTGAGTGCGCCTTGCGTCGTGCAGCTTGCCGGCACCGCCGGCTCGGGGATCTTGCCGGCATAGGGATCGTCGGTGACGTCGCAGCCGACCTGGAGGTTGCCCAGCGTGCCGCCATTCCGAATATAGCTCGTGCCCTTGACGCAGAATTTGGCCGTGTCGATGGCCGCCCCGGCATTCATGATGAAGGCGGGCGAGGAGGTGGAATGGACGTGGACTTCGCATTGCTTGGCGTCAAGCTTGGCGCCGGAGTTTATGAGCACGGCCTGGCTCTTGTTGCCCAGCGCATAGATGCAGCCGGCTCCGGCGCTGCTCCCGCCGCTCTTGATGGCCGTCGATGTCACGCTGATCGGGATGTCGTTGAGATGGATGATCTTGAGAAACGCCGTCGGATGCGGCATTTTCAGCGTTCCCGTCAGGCTGCCATCGTCATTCTTGACCAGGGCCAGGGACATGCCGGCTTCCGCCATTTCCAGCGCGGAAAGATTGGAATCGGATATTTCGCGAATGTAGGACGTTGCCGTTTCGAGTTGCTTCTCGCTGGCTGTTTCATGTACGGCCGCCAGCATCCCGGCGTCGAGCTGATCCTGATACCGGACTTTCTGCCCCATGGCCCAGACGATATCGACCACCCCTCCGGCCACCACGATCAGCAGCGGGATCAAGAGCGCAATGATGATGCCGAAATTGCCGGCTCGATTCCGGTGAATCCGGGCGGCGTTGCGGGAAAGGCGTGAAAAAAAAATTTGAAACAGCATGGAAAGGTCGGCCCCCGCTAATTGTGGTCATGCGGATCTTACAGCGAATGACGAAACAATCCGTGAATCCGGTTGTGAAAATGCAGGCAACGACCGGTGATCAATCCTTGGGTAGCAGAACAGGCCGAGCAACGCGGGTGCCTGCAAAGACTTGATGCAGCATCTTTCTGGATGGGAGATGCGGTCTGGCCGACCGGGAGCCGCGCCGGTCAGGCGAGGCCAGGCGCATGGCCGGCCCAGTCCGACCGGGTGGACGGATACGGCAGCTGCGCGGCAGCGGCCTGAACGCGGTGATGGCGGCTGTCAGGCCACGAAGCTGCGCGCCAACCCGTTGCCCGCGGTCATGTCGAGTGCGGTGGACAGTTTTGCGGGCTTGCCGAGCAGATAGCCCTGACCAAAGGGAACGCCGAGCATGCGCAGCGTGGAAAGCTCGGCCTCGGTTTCGATGCCCTCGGCGATGATGACGCTTTCGGTCTCCCGGGAGAAGAACAGCAGCGCCGAGGCCAGGGCGCGCCGCGCCGCGTCGGAATCGATGTCGCGGGTCAGGCTCATGTCGAGCTTGATGGCGTCGGGGGCGAGTGAGAGAATGTGACTCATGCTGGCGTAGCCTGCGCCCGCGTCATCGATCGCCAGGCGCACCCCCTGTTTGCGCAGCGGCGCCAGCGCATAACTGAGGGTTTCGTAATTTGATACGGCGTCATGCTCGGTGACTTCGAGCACAAGACGCGGGCCCATGGTCGGGCCGATCAGCGCTTCGATACCGCCCTGGATGATGGTGGATGGCGCGGCGTTGACTGAGAGGTAGACGTCGGGCGGCAGTCGATCGAGCGCGGCGAGCGCCGATTTGATCACGGCGAGCTCCAGCCGCTGTCCGAGCCCTGCCGCATGGGCGTCTGCAAACCATTGATCCGGGGAGCGGTAGGGTTCCGGAGAGAACCGGCAGAGCGATTCAAATCCGCTCGCCCTTCCTGTCGAAAGATCGACGATCGGCTGATACACGCAGCTGAATGCTTCCTCGTCGAGCACGGCTTCTATCAGGGCGCGATTGCTTGCGAGCCGCCGGTCGTTCTTGATTTCGGAAATGATCTGCGAGCCGACGAGGTCGGCAAAGACCTGCATGATCTCGAGATCGCGATGGTTGAGCGTAGGCTGCGCGCGGGGGCTGAAGCAGCAGAACATGCCCAGCGTTTCGCCGGAGGCGGAGGTGATCGGAACGCCGATATGGGCGCCAATCGGAACGGTCCGGGTAATGGGGATCGACCGTGCCAGTTCACATTCCGCGGTATCGGGCATGAGCTGCGGCAGCCGGCCTTCGAGAATGTGGCCGCAATAGATCTCGTCCAGCTTCATCGCGCCGCCGGGCTTCATCGGCGCGTCCGGATCGGCGGCGTCGACGGCCTCGAACACTGCCGCGTTTTCCTCGAGCCGGCAGACATAGGCCACTTCCATGTTGAGATGCTTGCGAATGGCTTCAAGCGCCGTCTGGATAGCCTGAGGAGAATCAATTCCGCCGGTAAAAAAGTTCTTGAGCACGCTCTGCACCCTTGGTTGAAAAATCGCTGGATGGCACAATAATTCCGCCAGATATACTGCAGACATTAAAGTGTAATTAAGGTTGTCGCGCCGCATCCCATCAACCCGGGGGCTTTTTCGCAGCGGGCGTCCCGATTCTGCGACGTGACCGGCGGGCGGGCCCGGATTGTCTTGCGGCGCGACGATCAGACTTTGACTGGTCATCGGCGTCCTTGTGGTCTAAGGAGAGCGCGCCAGTCGGCCGGGCAGCCGCGCCTTGCAGCGTCGAAAGACAGCAGGGGGAGGAAAGTCCGGGCTCCACGGATAAACGGCGCCGGATAACGTCCGGCGGGGGCGACCCCAGGGAAAGTGCCACAGAAAGCAAACCGCCCCGCCACCTGATCGCCGGCGCCTGAACGAGAGTTCGGCCGGAGATGAGGCGGCGGGGTAAGGGTGAAAGGGTGGGGTAAGAGCCCACCGCGCGACCGGCAACGGAAGCGGCAAGGTAAACCCCGCCGGGAGCAAGACCGAATAGGGATGACGCCGGGCGCAAGCCCAGCCCTTTTTCCGGGGTGATCATCCGGGTAGGTTGCTTGAGGTGCGCGGCAACGCGTATCCCAGAGGAATGGCTGCCACGTTTTGGCCCGCAAGGGCCAAGGCCATACAGAACCCGGCTTACAGGCCGGCTGGCACTTTCATGTCCCGGACCGGATGCGGTCAGCTTCCGCGCGTCCTGGATTGGACCCCGACGGGCAGGCGCAATCGCGCCTCCCGGCAGGAACCAATGATCCCCACTCGCGTTGTGCGCCAGACGGCATGAGACAACCCCGGAGACGCCGGATCGGGTCGGCCCCGGGCCCTTGCACCCATGCTTTCAGAGCCCCACGGCTGGATTCATTCTGAAAGGAAACGCGCCATGAAAACCCTCTCCGACGCTTTTGAACACACGCTGCAAGACATCTATTACGCCGAGAATGCGCTGCTCAAAGCGCTTCCCAAGATCCATGACGCCGTTACCGGCAAGAAGCTCAAGGACACGATCGCCGAGCACCTTGAAGAGACCAAGGGCCAGGTGAAAACACTTGAAAAGGTCTTCAAGTCGATCGGCAAGACCGCTTCGGGCGAAAAATGCGACGCCATCGAAGGCCTGATCAAGGAAACCGACGGCATTATCGAGGAAGCAAGCGGCGTTGCCAGGAACGCGGCCCTGATCGCCGCCGCCCAGGCCGTCGAGCACTACGAAATTGCCCGCTACGGGACGTTGCGCGAATGGGCCAAGGTGCTCGGCCATGACGAAGCGCATGACCTGCTGTCGGGCATTCTCGACCAGGAAAAGGCCGCCAACAGCAAGCTGACCAATCTCGCGGTCTCGTCGGTCAACCAGGAATAGTCCGCAAGCGGCTCATGCCGCACGGCATCGGGCGGGAGGCGTGGTTCAGCCGGCCCTCCCGCCTTCTCTTGGGTTCAGGCGTGCCGTCGCGACCATGGCCCAACGTGCCGCAATCCGACTTGCCGGGGCGGCGGTCCGGGTGTTGAATGCCGGTCATGACCAACGATGACGACGAACTGCCCGGATCTGAAGCGTGTTTCGCCCATCTGCTGGTCGATGGCCATGTCGTGGATCCGCAGACCTGGCAGGATGTCTCGGCTTTTCGCAAGGCGGAACGAACACGGCTTTACGCTGCGCGGCAGGGCGTGTCTCCGGCCGAACGCAAGGCGAACACGGCCCAGGTCTCGCGACTGCTGACCGAAATGCTGGGCGATATCTCCCAACGGACCATCGCCGTCTACTGGCCGATCCGCGGCGAGATCAACCTGCGTCCCTTCATGATTGCGGCCGTCGCGCGCGGCGCGCGCATCTGCCTGCCCGTCGTGGTGGAGAAACGCCAGCCGGTGGAGTTTCATCGCTGGACCCCCGATTGTTCCATGGCCAGGGGTTTGTGGGACATTCCGGTGCCCGCGGACGCCGAACCGCTCGATCCGGACGTGGTCATCGTGCCGCTTCTGGGCGTCGACGAGCAGGGCTACCGGCTCGGCAATGGCGGCGGGTATTATGACCGGACGCTTGCGCGACTGCCCGGCGATCTCCTCCGCATCGGCGTCGGCCAGGGTTTTGCCCGCATGAAGACGATCTTCCCGATGCCCTGGGACATCCCGATGAAGCGGGTTGTGCTGAGTGACGGCACGGTGACCCGTCATGGTGATCACCGCTCCTGACTTCCGGTCCGACTTGAATTTCAGGCGAAATCGACGAATTTGCTGAACGGCATTTCCCTCAATCTCGTGCCGGTGGCGGCGAAGATCGCGCCGGCCAGCGCGGGCGCTGCCGGCGGCACCGGCGGCTCGCCGATGCCAAGCACACGGGCGCCGTTTTCCAGTCCGCGGACTTCGATGGCCGGGCATTGATGCATGCGCATGGCTTCATAGGAGTCGAAATTGCTCTGGTCCGCGATGCCGTCGGTGTAGGTGATTTCGCAGTTCATGGCGTGGCCGAGGCCGAAGATGACGCCGCCCTTGACCAGATTGTTGAAATTCACCGGATCGATGACCCTGCCCACTTCGGCTGCGACATAGACCCTGTCGATCCGGATCCCGGCATCGGTCGCGGTCACCTCCACCACCTGGGCGCAATGCACGCCGAAGGACTGGGTCAGCGCCACGCCGCGACCGCGGCCGTCGCCCAATACCCCGTCCCAACCCGACATCTCGCCCACGGCTTCCAGCACCTTGCGCGCTTCGTCGTCGTCACAAAGACGGATGCGCTCGGCCAGCGGATCGGCGCCAGCGGCATGGATCAGCTCATCGAGGCCGGCATTGTAGAAGAAGCCGTTGGAGGAGGCCCCGACCGAGCGCCAGGAACTGATCGGCGCAAGCTGCAGTGCGCGGTAGCCGGTGACCCGGTGATTGGGGATGGCGAAGGGCTGGTCCCAGGCACCGGCGACGATCTGGCTGTCGGGCCCCGGAATCGACAGGCCCTGACGGCCCATCTGCGACAGGACCACCGACGGCATGGCGATGCTCAGGTCATAGCTTTCGACCTGGCCGTTCCGGGCTACGCCGCGCATCCGCGCCATGGCGATCTGGCGGGGGAAGTCATGGGTCATGTCCTGTTCGCGCGAATAGGTGAGCTTGACCGGGGTGCCCTTCATCTTCACGGCGATCTCGGTCGCCTGCTTGACCACCTCGTCCTCGAGCCGGTGGCCGAAGCTGCCGCCCATGTAGAGTCCGTGCAAGATGACCTGTTCCGGATCGAGACCCGCGATGTCCGCCACATTGTTCTGGATGAAGCGCGGGATCTGGGTGCCGGTCCAGACTTCGGCGGCGTCACGGTCGACGCGGACGATGGCGCCCAGCGGCTCCAGCGGCGCATGGGCCAGATAGGGCGCGCGGTATTCGGCGCTGACAAGACCCGAAGTTTCGGCGAACGCGATTTCGACATCGCCATCGTCGCGCTGGCGGCTGTCCTGGAATTCCTCGGTGAAGCTGTTCGACAGAGTCTCCCAATGGGCGTCCATGGTCGCCGGGAACGGCGCCGGACCCCAGTCGAACCTGATCGCCGCCGCCGCTTGAAAGGCACGCCAGGTGTTGTCGGCGATGACGGCGACGCCGCCTGTGATTTGCACCACATCCCTGACGCCGCGCATGGCGAGCGCTTCGCTCGCGTCAAAGCTCTGCATCGGTCCGCCCTGTGCGGGATTGAGCACGATTGCCGCATGCACCATGCCGTCGATTTTCTGGTCGATGCCGTAATCCAGCGTGCCTGTGGATTTGGCGACGATATCGACCCGCCGCATCGGCTTGCCGATCAGCCGCCACTCGGACGGCTCGCGCAGCGCAATCTCCTGGGGCGGCGTGATGCCGGCGGCAATCGGGGCCAGCTCCATGTAGCTCAGCGACGAGCCGTCGGGCAGGATCACGCGGCCGGCTTCTGTCCTGAGGTCGGCCATGGCGGTGCCGGTGTGTTGTGCGGCGGCCAGCTTCAGCGTCTCGCGCGCCACCGCGCCGGCCTGGCGCAGCTTTATGTAGCCATCTGCCACGGTGGTCGATCCCCCGGTAATCTGCATGCCTATGGTCTTCATCACGGCAGAGAGAACGCTGTGGGCTATCCTTTCCGCCCTGCCGCCGCTCGGCACAACGAAGGCGGCGGCCTCGTCGGCGAGTGCCGTATTCCAGTAGGCGGGCGAGGGCGGGCCGGGATCGACCCGGATCTGGTCCAGCTCGACATCGAGCTCCTCGGCGATCAGCGCCGCCTGCACCGAATAGGCGCCCTGGCCCTTGTCGGCGCGCGGCGTGATCAGCGTCACCCCATCGGCATTGATCAGCACATAGGGCGTGATCGCGGTGTCGCCATTGCCCTTGTCGGCGAGCAGCGGGTTGTCATGCGGCTTTGACAGCACATAGGCGCCAAAGGCCACGCCGCCCGCCATGGCGATCGAGCCGATCATGAAGCTGCGGCGGGTGATTGTCTTCAGGCGGCCCATCTCATGCGCTCCGAATTGTCTGGGCGGCGGCCTTGATGGCCTCGCGAATACGCGGGTAGGTGCCGCAACGGCACAGATTGCCGCTCATGGCGTCGTCGATGTCGGCGTCGCTGGGGGTGCTGTTTTCGGACAAAAGGGCCGCGGCGGACATGATCTGGCCGGACTGGCAATAGCCGCATTGTGCGACCTGGTGCTCGATCCAGGCCTTCTGCACAGCATGAAGCGCATCGGGCGAGCCCAGCCCCTCGATGGTGGTCACTTCGCCGTCGACATCGCCCACCGCAAGCTGGCAGGAGCGCACCGGAAGGCCATCGACATGCACCGTGCAGGCCCCGCACTGGGCGATGCCGCAGCCATACTTGACGCCGGTGATGCCGAGTTCGTCCCTGAGCACCCACAACAGCGGCATGTCGGGCTCGACATCCACATCGCGGGTAATTCCGTTTACGGAAAGTCTCATCGTCTTGTCTCCGCCTGTGCCGATGATCGAGTTCACGTCGACCGGATATATCCGGAATAAGGTGTGACGACGGCATCTGCCGCAAACCGGATCAGGATCAAGAATTGACAAATAGACAAAAAATGTCAAGTTGTTAGATATGAGTGAGCGCGACCAGCAGATTCTTGAAGCCGCCATTGCCCAGTTCTCGCGCTACGGGGTTCGCAAGGCGACGATGGGCGACATCGCCGCTGGGGCCGGAATTTCCCGACAGACGCTGTATGCGCGCTACGCCAACAAGGCTGAGATCATCGATGCTGCGATGCGGCTGATCACCGAAAAGGTGGTGGGGCAGGTCAGCGAAGCCTGGCTCGAGGCGGGTTCGATCAGCGAAAAGCTCGACATCTTTCTCGATTACGCCATCGTGCGGTTTTTCGACCAGGTCAAGCAGATGCCCGATTCCATCGACCTGATGACCGGTTCCGGTGACGGCGGGACTTCCGCGCGGCATGGGGCGGAACAGGGCAAGATCGACCTGCTTGCTGGATTGTTCGAGGCGCGCAGGGACAAGCTCACGGCAAACGGCACGTCGCCGCGGGACCTGGCGGATTTCTTCTACCAGGGTTCGGCGAGCTTCTTGTTCACCGCCCGTGATCTCGGCCACCTCAAGGCGCTTCTTGCCAGCCTGAAACGGACGACGCTGATGATGCTCGGCGAAAGCTGAGACCGGGCCTGCTGGCGCCGCAGCCGTTCGCGCGTTTGATCCTTGTCAATGCAGCAATGGCCCTGCCTGCGCAGAATTGATCCTCAACACTCTGCACTGGGGGAGACTGCCACGATGTTGCCGATGAAACCCGTTCTGCTCGCGCTCTCGCTTCTCGCCGCATCCTGGGGCGGTCAGGCCGTGGCGGGCGATTGCACCGGATATGTCGTGGGGGTCAAGCCGATCAGCCAATACAATCACGCGCGCGGCAACGGCTTCCTCGCCGTGCGCACCGGTCCGGGCAGCAGCTACCGGCAGACCGGCGAGGTCTATCGCGGCGACGAGGTCTCGGTCTATGACCGCCGCGGCAACTGGTACGCCATCACCTGCATGTCGGGCCGCTGCACCCGTCCGCTGTGGGGGCAGCCGATGCCCTCGGGCTGGGTGTCCATGAAATACATCGATGCCGATGGCGTCTGCCCCTGATCGACCCGTCGCCTGAAACCGCTCCAACGGGCGACCGGATCCAAGCACGGCACGCCGCGTTCGGGTCCGGACGCCGTCAGTTCAAGCCGCCGGTGCGGTTGGATGGCTGTTGGCTTGGTCGCGCCGCCGGGCTTCGATCAGGGCGATCAGGGCCCTGGCTTCGGCAGGCGGCGAGAGTTCCATGCGGCAATAGTCCGAGCCGTCGGGATTGCGCGAGACCATCCCGAGGCTGAACAGGGTGCGGCGCAGGATCGCCGGGTCGTCGAAGAGATGGACTTCGCGAAGACGCCGGTTGACCTCGCGCTCGCTCATCAGGCTCCGGGCAGGCAGCGCCGCCCAGAGCGGCCAGAGACACAGATCCTGGATCTTGCGGCGCGAGGGCCATTGCCTGAGCCGGCCGGCGGCATCGTACTGGTTGAGCGTGCGCTCGACCAGGAGATGGTCGAGCATTTGCGGCACCGGCAGGTTTGCCAGCCGCTCGCCAGCAAGCCGGGCCGCGCGAAGATGCTGGAAATTGCGAAAACCGGCGGCGCGGGAGACCATGTTCATCAGCGTGAGATGAGACGGCGGTTCCGTGCTGTCGGTGATCTGGCGCGCAAGCGCGCGGGCGAATGGGGAGATATCCTCCACCACGAGCGGAATTGAAAGTTTCGACATGACACATCCATCACGTGTCCGCGGGACTATCGCTGGTCGCTGACTTGGCGATGCGGACACTGGACGGAGATTGCCAGAACGTTCCGATCAGGATGGCAGGTTTAGCTTCCCTTCAAGGGACAGCGACGCCTCGGTGACTGCCGACCGTGGGAGCATAAATATCACGGGTTTTCGTGCGCGGCAATCGGCATCGGGGGCTTCCGGCAAGATCGGCCAGCGCGCGCAGAACCTCGGATGGCGACGGCTCATGATCGAAGGAAGCTTTTGCATGGGGTCCCGTTTCGCTGAAGGCCTGGCAAGCCATCATTGGTGATTTGGACAGCAGGCGAAAGTGGGTATCGCCTGCCAGACCAATGCGACTTTCGGGCCACTGCCACAGCGCTTGGCCCGCAGCCATCACGCACCGCAACTCTCTGTAATACGCGCAATCCCGATCCGTGCCCCCTTCACACTCCGTCCACCATTCCTAACCCTTCGTTAATCTTGACGGGATATTAACAGGGGCAAACTCGGGGTTGAGATGGGAGTGGTTCCCATTGACGCCCATGGTGGCCCATGATATCCCAAATGTCCAAGATCAGCAGGCGGGCATCCGCCGTTTCATCCCCATTTGGACCGCGGTTCCGGACCGGAACCGCAAGGGCGGTCTTCGCCGCCCTTGAAATCCTGTGCGCGGATGGCCGGCGGCAAGGCGGAGGATCGATGGCGTGGGGCCAGCAGGCGGAAGCGGCGGTACAGAGTCATGAACCGGTTCCTGTCGAACGCGACAAACAGGATCGACGCGAAGGGGCGGGTTTCCGTTCCCTCGATGTTTCGCGCCGTGCTGGCGCGCGCGTCGGTGGAAGAGCTCTATGCCTGGCAGGATTTCGTGTTTCCGGCGGTCTCGATGGCCGGGCCGGATGTGCTCGACCGCTTC
>NZ_JACIYP010000450.1 GCF_014359905.1 Hoeflea sp.
GGCGCGGCGCAGGCTCAGATCCGCATGCGCCATGGTTATTGCGCCGTCCAGCCGCCGTCGATGGGCAGAGCGACGCCGGTGACGTTGTGCGCCGCCTCGGAGCAGAAGTACAGCGCCATGGCGCCGATATCTTCGGGCGTGGCAAAACGCTTGGACGGCTGCTTCTCACCCAGCAGGTCGCGCTTGCCGGCCTCGATGTCACCGCCGAATTTGGCCGCGCGGGTCTGGATCTGCGCCTGCACCAGCGGAGTGTCGACCCAGCCCGGACAAATGGCGTTGCAGGTGATGTTGGCCTCCGCGTTCTCCAGCGCCACCACCTTGGTCAGACCGACAACCCCGTGCTTGGCGGCGACGTAGGCGGCCTTGTCGATGGAGGCAACCAGACCGTGCACGCTGGCGGTGTTGACGATGCGGCCCCAGCCTCGGGTCTGCATGCCCGGCAGGGCCGTGCGGATGGTGTGGAAATAGGACGACAGGTTGATGGCCAGGATGGCGTCCCACTTGGCCGGCGGGAAGTCCTGAGTCGGCACCACATGCTGGATACCGACGTTGTTGACCAGGATATCGACGCTGCCGAAAGCCTCTTCGGCCTTGTGGATCAGGGCGACGCAGGCTTCGGCCTGCGACAGATCGCCGCCGTCATAGCGGACATCGACCTTGAATTCTTTCTCCAACGAGGCCCGGGTGCGTTCGGTCTCGCCGGGATCGCCGAGGCCGTTGAGCATGACGTTGACGCCTTCACGCGCCAGCGCCCGAGCGATGCCAAGGCCGATGCCACTGGTGGATCCGGTGATGACGGCGTTCTTGCCCTTGAGCATAAGGTATCCTCCCTCGTTGGTGGGGTTCGCAGTGTCAGCGCTTCCGGAACACACTCTCGGCGGCCGCCCGCGCGTCACCCTTGCGGGCGATCACCGCTTCCGCCCGGGCGATCTCCGCGCGCAACTCATCGACGTACTCGCGCAGTTGCTCCACCCCCATGACCTCCAGGTCACGGGGCTTGCCGGTATCCGGCTTGCGAGGGGGTTCCAGATCGTCGGTGTCCATGGGCCGTCCTGATCGTCGTTCACCGGTTCTGTGCCGGCGCTCTTTTCGTGGGCTGTTCGCAGTTGGGACTGCGGCGCAGTATGCTACCCTACCCTACCAGATCGGACAGGATTTTTTCACGGAGGACCCGACGCCCATGGCGACCAGCATGACCTGCATCGAGATCACCGGCCCCGGCGGCCTCAGCCACCAAGCACCAGCCAGTCGAGGCTGCGCATGCCGGCGTGGCGAGAAGTCTGCGCGCTCATGGCTGTGCCTCCTGCCCGGCAATGGCTGTGCTCTTGGCGTGCACCCGGCGTGCGCTCAGGCGGTTGATCTCGCCGATCAGCACGTTGGGGTCGGTGAAGCCGTAATAACGCGTCCAGTGCCCGCTGCGCCCGTCACCGACCAGGATCAGCGGCGGGTGCTCGCTGAGGTTGGCGCTGAAGCTGCCCAGCCCCTTGAGCGTCTCGCTGATGGCAATGGCCGACAGGATCAGCGCGCCGCCCATGGTCGGGGTGCCGGATTTGGACAGGTGCGATTGCGGGCCGTCATTGCGCACGGCCTGACCGATCTGGCGGATCTGCAGGGTACGGATCATCCACGGGCCCAACCACAGGGCCAGGGACAACGCGGTCAGCACACCCAGGATCCCGCGCAGGGTCAGGTACTGAAAGACCGCGAAGCCCTTGTGGAACTGTTGCAGATACTCAGCCAACAGCAGCAGCATTAATGTTTCTCCCCGCTGGCACCACACAGTGCAGCCACGACGTTTTCCATCGCAGCGCTGCGCGAGCCCTTGATCAAGATAGTGGTATCGCTGGTATTCTCTGCGCCAACGGCAGCGATAAGCTCAGCTTGAGTAGCGAAATGGCGGCCATTGGCGCCGAACTCCTTGACCGCATGGGCCATGTTGG
>NZ_JACIYP010000451.1 GCF_014359905.1 Hoeflea sp.
GGATCAACAGGTCATAGGCCTTGCGGTCGGCCATTGGCCCGTCATTGCCATAGCCGGAAATCGAGCAGGTGATGAGCCGGGGAAAGTCCCGCGCCAGCCGCTCGGCCGGAAAGCCCAGACGCGCCAGCGCGCCGCGCCTCAGATTCTGGACCAGCACATCGGCGCCGCCGATCAGCCGCGTCAGCTCGGCCTTGCCCCGGTCCGAGCCGAGGTCCAGCGTCACCGAGGTCTTGCCGCGGTTCAGCCAGACGAAATAGCTCGACTGGCCCCTGGCCACATCGTCATAGCCGCGGGCGAAATCGCCCTCGGGCCGTTCGATCTTGATCACCTCTGCCCCGGCATCGGCCAGACGCGCCGTGGCAAAGGGCGCGGCCACGGCCTGTTCGATGGCGACGACCTTCACACCCTGAAGCGGCAGGCCCATCAGAACGACCTCGGCATGCCGAGGACATGTTCGGCGACATAGCTGAGGATCAGGTTGGTCGAGATCGGGGCAACCTGATAGAGCCGGGTCTCGCGGAACTTGCGCTCCACATCATATTCGCAGGCAAAGCCGAAGCCGCCGTGGAACTGGATGCAGGCATTCGCGGCCTCCCAGCTGGCCTTGGCTGCCAGATACTTGGCCATGTTCGCCTGTGCCCCGCAGTCAAGCCCCGCGTCATAGCGCCGGCAGGCCTCCCAGCGCATCAGGTTCGCGGCCTCGACCTCGATGAAGGCCTCGGCGATCGGGAATTGCACGCCCTGGTTCTTGCCGATCGGCCGACCGAAGACCTCGCGCTCCGAGACATATTTCGCGACCCGTTCGGTGAACCAGTAACCGTCGCCGATGCATTCGGCCGCGATCAGCGTCCGTTCGGCGTTCAGCCCGGTCAGGATGTACTTGAACCCCTTGCCCTCTTCGCCGATCAGGTTCTCGACCGGGATCTCCAGATTGTCGAAGAACAATTCGTTGGTCTCGTGGTTGACCATGTTCGGGATCGGGCGCACCGCCATGCCCGCGGCCATCGCCGCCTTGATGTCGACAAGGAAGATCGACAGGCCCTCGGATTTCTTCGCCACCTCGGCCAGCGGCGTGGTGCGGGCCAGCAGGATCATCAGATCCGAATGCTGCACCCGGCTGATCCAGACCTTCTGGCCGTTGATTACATAGCGGTCGCCCTTGCGGACGGCGGTGGTCTTGATCTTCGTGGTATCGGTGCCTGTCGTCGGCTCGGTCACCCCCATCGACTGCAGCCGCAATTCGCCCGCGGCGATCTTCGGCAGATAGCGGCGGCGCTGTTCCTCGGACCCATGCCGGATCAGGGTGTTCATGTTGTACATCTGGCCGTGGCAGGCGCCGGAATTGCCGCCCGAGCGGTTGATTTCCTCCATGATCACCGAGGCTTCCGTAAGCCCCAGCCCCGAGCCGCCGTATTCCTCGGGGATCAGGGCCGCCATCCACCCCGCCCGGGTCAGCGCCTCCACAAACTCTTCGGGGTAGCCGCGCGCCTCGTCGACCCGGCGGTGATACGCATCGGGAAACTGCGCGCAGAGCGCCCGCACCGCATCGCGGATGTCCTGGAATGACCCTTTGCCGGTCTCGATCACCTGTCCGCCCCCCTGATTGATGCCAGGCAGTTAGCGGTTGGGCGACACATCGAACAAATATATAATTGCGACGCCAGCCATGCCAAAATATGATCGCTGGAACCAGAGGGAGGATGGTCGGTGGACCTGCGACAGCTGCGCTACTTTCAGGCGATTGCCGAGACGGGGTCGATCTCGGCGGCGTCGCAGCGGCTGAACGTCGCGCAGCCCGCGCTGTCGCTGCATCTGCGCAACATGGAAGAACATCTGGGCACCAGGCTCGTTCTGCGCGGCCCGCGCGGGGTGCAACTGACCGAGGCGGGCGAGATGCTGCGGGCGCGGGCAAGGCGGCTCTTGATCGACATCT
>NZ_JACIYP010000452.1 GCF_014359905.1 Hoeflea sp.
CCGAGATCGAAGCCGTCGAGGATCACATAGGTGAGCACGGCAAAGGCGATGAGGCCGGCCCAGATGAATGCGAGATCGAATTCCATGGTGTCAGCTCCTTATTCGCCGGGGACATAGGCATCGGGATCGAGTTGCGAGGCCGGGGTGATTCCGGCCGCGCGTGTCGGGCCGCCCTCGTCGTCGCCCATGGTGCCCGGCAGCCGGTTCATCAGCCGCAGGATATAGAACGTGCCCGCCCCGAAGACGAAGAAATAGACCACGATGAAGGCCAGAAGCGACGCCCCGACCGCGGGCGCCGCGACAGGCGCGAGGCTGTCGCCGGTGCGCAAGAGGCCGTAAACCGTATAGGGCTGACGGCCCACCTCGGTAGTCACCCAGCCCGCCAGCACCGCGACAAAGCCCGCAGGCCCCATGGCAAGTGCGGCGCGGTGCAGCATCGCACTGTCGTAAAGCCGCCCCTGCGCCCGGCGCAAGAGCGCCCAGAGCCCGACCCCCAGCATGGCAAAACCGATGGCGATCATGATGCGGAACGACCAGAAGACGATGGCCACCGGCGGCTGATCCGCGCGCGCGACGGTGTCGAGCCCGGCAAGCGGCGCGTTCAGATCGTGCTTGAGGATGAGCGAGGAGAGTTTGGGAATACCGACCGCATAGTCGAGCCGCTGAGTTTCCTGATTTGGAAGACCGAAGAGATAGAGCGGCGCGCCCTCGGGATGGCTCTCGAAATGGCCCTCCATCGCCATCACCTTGACCGGCTGATGCTCCAGCGTGTTGAGCCCGTGCAGGTCGCCCGCAAAGATCTGCAAGGGCGTCACGATCACCGCCATCCACATCGCCATGGAAAACCCGACGCGCGCGGCCGCATTTGTCCGGTCGCGCAGCAGGTGCAGCGCGCTGACCCCGCCCACGACAAAGGCCGTGGTCAGAAAGGCTGCCATGACCATATGCACGAGACGGTAGGGGAAGGACGGGTTGAACACGATCGCCCACCAGTCCACGGGGACGAATTGCCCGACCGCGTTCATGCCATGACCCTGCGGCGTCTGCATCCAGCTATTGGCACTCAGGATCCAGAAGGCCGACATCAGCGTGCCCACGGCGACCATGGCGGTGGCAAACATGTGCAGCCGGTCGCCGACCTTCTCGCGCCCAAAGAGCATGATGCCGAGGAACCCGGCTTCGAGAAAGAAGGCCGACAGTACCTCATAGGCCAGAAGCGGCCCGATGACCGGCCCGGCCTTGTCGGAAAAGACCGACCAGTTGGTGCCGAACTGATAGGACATGACGATGCCAGAGACCACGCCCATGCCGAACGCGACGGCGAAGATTTTCTTCCAGTGTTCGAAGAGCGTGAGATAGGTTTCGTCGCGTGTGCGCAGCCAGAGCGCGTTAAGCACTGCAAGCCAGCTTGCGAGGCCGATGGTGAAGGCGGGAAAGATAATATGAAACGAGACGGTGAAGGCGAATTGTACGCGCGCCAGCATCTCGGCCGAGAATGAGTCGAACATGATCGATCCTTTCGGTAGCTTTGCGGCTGACCTAGCCTAGGGTCAGGCAAGTTGCAATATTTTGAATATATCTTTGTTGTGGCGAAACCGCACAGGCCGCGTTAAGGTCGCGCCATGGTCAATCCTGAACGGCGCTTTTATATCTCGGCCGTATTTCGAAAAAGAAAGATGACGAACCATGCGGCTGACAAGCTATACGAACTATGCCCTGCGGTCTCTCCAGCTTGCCGCACTGCGCGCGCCCGCGCTTGTGAGGGTGGATGATGTGGTCAAGGTCCATGGGTTGGCGCGCCCGCATATCGTCAAGATCGTGCATGAGTTGGGCAAGGCCGGGTTCATCGAGACGCAACGTGGGCGCGGTGGCGGTTTCCGTCTTGCCCGTGCCCCGGAAGAGATCATCGTGGGTGAGGTCGTGCG
>NZ_JACIYP010000453.1 GCF_014359905.1 Hoeflea sp.
AGCGGCAAAAGGCCCAAACCCCTGCTGGCAACGAACGGGCACCCGCGCTTTCACTCGTAAACCAGACGGACATGCAGAGTCAGAAGCGAGAGGAGGATGTTTCGGGTGGTCGACTGCCTGGTCAGGATATTTTCGACTACCAGGTTGATCTTTGGCAACGAACGATCCTTTTTTGGGACACGCTCAGACAGCGCGCCGATAATATGCTCGATCACGAACGCGCCGGTCTGCCGCCATTGCTCGACTTCAAATACGAGACGATCCTCGACGCGCGGCGCTTCGAGCATCCTGCGAACTATGCGCTCCTGCGGATTACCGAGGTCGGCGAGGACTGCTGGGACGACTGTGTCGATCCCGACAAGCCTCCGGTCATCGTGGTTGATCCGCGCGCTGGCCACGGGCCGGGAATCGGGGGGTTCAAACACGATTCCGAAGTCGGCATGGCGCTCCACGAGGGGCATCCAACCTATTTTGTGATCTTTTTCCCGGAACCATCGCCCGGCCAGACACTGGCCGACGTGCTACATGCGCTCAGGCGCTTTGTGGAGGAGGTGGCCGCACGCCATTCCGGCACGCCGCCTGTCCTCTACGGCAATTGTCAGGCCGGTTGGGCGGTGACCCTGCTCTCGGCCGACTGCGAGGGTCTGGTCGGCCCGACCGTGCTAAATGGCTCGCCGCTGTCCTATTGGTCAGGCGAGGCCGGTGTCAATCCGATGCGGGTGACCGGCGGACTGCTCGGTGGGGCCTGGCTCACGCATTTGACGGCCGACCTTGGAAACGGCCGCTTCGATGGCGCGTGGCTGGCCCAGAATTTCGAGAACCTGAAGCCGGAAAAGGCTATTTGGGAGAAATACGCCGGCCTGTTCCACAAGGTCGATACCCAGAGCGAGCGTTTCCTCGAGTTCGAGCGCTGGTGGAACGGGTTCTATTTCCTCAGCCGCGAAGAAATACTGGCGATCGTTGAAAACCTGTTCATCGGCAACAAG
This sequence comes from Hoeflea sp., assembly GCF_014359905.1. Lineage (GTDB taxonomy): Bacteria > Pseudomonadota > Alphaproteobacteria > Rhizobiales > Rhizobiaceae > Hoeflea. Next base: position 987 of record NZ_JACIYP010000453.1, read on the forward strand.
CTGGAACAGGGTCTCATGCGTATCTGCGACGGTTGCGTCGCCGATTTGCGCCGCATTCGCAATCCTTTGATCATCTTTGCCTCCTACGGCGACAACATCACGCCGCCGCATCAGGCTCTAGGCTGGATTCCTACCGTATATGAGGATACGGCTGATCTGAAAAGGGCGGGTCAACGGATCGTCTATCTGACCAATCCGCATGTGGGCCATCTCGGCATCTTCGTGTCGGCCAAGGTCGCCCGCCTTGAACATCGCGCGATTCTCGAAAGTCTCGATGAGATCGAAGCCCTCGCGCCGGGTCTCTATGAGATGAAGATCGACAATCCGAGCGGGGATCCGGACTGCCACAAGCCGCAATTCGCTGTGCGGTTTGACGAGCGGCGGGTCGAGGATCTGAAGTTTCCGGAGCAAAACCAAGCATTCGAACAGGTGCGGGCGGTTTCCGAGGCGGGCGAGGCGTTCTACCGCACCTTCGTCAGTCCTTGGGTTCAGATGGCTAGCAATCCATGGACCGCGGAGTCGTTGAAGTGGCTGCATCCGATGCGAACGAGCCGTTACCTATTTTCCGAGTCTTTCAACCCATGGATGCGCGGTGTCGCCGCCCTAGCGGATGCTATTGCCAAGACGCGGAAACCGCTGCCCGAGGATCAGCCTTTGCTGGAAAAGGAAAGGGAGCTTTTCTCTGAGATTTCCGAGGCGATCGAGCAGGTCCGCGAGTGGCGCGACGCCGGCTATGAGGAAGCGTTCAGGCGGCTCTACGGCCAAGAGACAGCTGCGGCCGGTCGTCCTGGTAGTAAAGGCGAGGCGAAGAACGATGGCCGCTGATGGCGCGATCCTGGTCATCAATAGCGGATCCTCCAGCGTCAAGTTCGCGCTGTTCGATGTTGCTCCCGCGGAACCCCGACAAACCTGGTCGGGTTCTCTTGAACGCATCGGTT
>NZ_JACIYP010000454.1 GCF_014359905.1 Hoeflea sp.
GACCTTTAGCGCGCTCGCCATGGTCAGCAGGTTTTGCAGCGCGGCGGTGTTGTCGGTTCCAACGCCGGTCAGCCCGGTCGCGTCCGCCACCGCGCCGAACCATTCCGGCACCAGCTCGTTATCAGCGAAAACCCACTTGGCCGTGTCAGCGGTGGTCAGCACGCCGGGCAGGGCTTCCTCCGCCACTGTGGCCCGGCGGAACAGGGCCGGCGGGGCATCGCCCTCGGCCGTGTGGCCGTTGACCATGATGCGCTCAATGCCCGCAGGGACCGACGCGGCTGCGGCATCCGCCCGCGTGGCGTACTGTCGGTTGCGAATTGGGGCGATCCCGCGCCCTGCCGCCCACTCGTCGGCTGCGCCACGCGAAAAGCCCATGCCGCCAGAAGCTCGTACCATGTCAGGCCTCCGCGATCATGTCGGAGGCGGTGGTGCCGGTCGCCCGCACATGGCTGGCGCGCACCGCGATATAGCTGGCATCGGGCAGGTTGCGGTAGGTCACGTCCTCCGTCGCCCCGACACCGCGCAGCGTCACGTCGCCGCCGGTGCCGACATAGATGCCCTTGGGCACGATGCGGAGCGCTTCGCTGTCGCTCGGGACGATACGATATGGCTTGCGCGAGGGGGCAGCGACCGAGTCGCCGATGCTGCGGAAACGATCAGAGAGATCCACGGCCTTGCTCCTGCAATGGGGACAGGAGTTCGTGCTATGTTCCGATCCGGACTGTAGGAAAGCCCCGTGGCGCCAGCCGCCTTGATCGCGCCAATGACCGCGGATGCCATATCGGCAGGCGTCCTCATGAGATCACCCGGGCCAGTTTCGGATCGAACTCTAAGGCGCGGCGGGGGCGAGCGCGGCGATTTCGGCTCGCGCGGCTTCGGCGCGCTGGCAGGCGCGGGTATCGCCCTCGGTGCAGCGGGCGGCCTGCCGGTCATGCTGGCGCTGCAACTCTGTCAGCCGTTCCTCACGGCGGCGAAGCTCCCGGCCGCGCGTCTCGTCCGCCTCGCTCTGGCTCGTGGTGGCGAGGTCGACCGCCCTGGAGGTGATCCGCACCGGCGCGGTGGCGACGTCAAAAGCTGTTCTGGCCAGGCACCCGCCCAGCAGCAGCGCAGCCAGCGACACGCCGATGAGGGTCACAGAACGGGGCATTGGCGGGCCTCTTTGCGGCGCTGTCGAGGACCTCGCCGTGCGCAGCAAGCGGGGAGACAGGCAGTGCCACCGCGCCGTGCTCGCTCGCGGCGTGGCGGCGCTGCCCATCGTCCCTCAGGCGTCTTCGGTGTTGTCGTAGTAACGCGGCGCGTACTCTTTCAACACGTCGAGGATCTTGCCCAGCGCGGCCGGCTCGTCGGTCTTTTCCATCGCCGCCAGCTCGCGCGCGAGGCGGCTGGAGGCGGCTTCAAAGATCTGGCGCTCGGAATAGCTCTGCTCGGGCTGGTCGTCGGGCCGGAACAGGTCGCGCGTGACCTCGGCGATCGAGACCAGGTCACCCGAATTGATCTTGGCTTCGTATTCCTGCGCCCGGCGCGACCACATGGTGCGCTTGACCTTGGGCTTGCTCTTCAGCGTCTCCATCGCCTCTTTCAGGGTCTTCTCGCTGGAAAGCTTGCGCATTCCGATGGCTTCGACCTTGTTGACTGGAACGCGCAAGGTCATGCGTTCCTTTTCGAACCGCAGGACATACAAATCGAGCTTCATCCCGGCGATTTCCTCGCTCTGGAGCTCGATCACCCGGCCCACCCCATGCTTGGGATAGACCACGTAATCGCCGACATCGAAGGCGGGGGCATTGGCTGCCATTCATAGTCCTTTCGTCACGGCAGGCTCCGCCAAGGGGCGACAAGTCGTTGGCCGCGCGACCCGTCGGCGGCCAGGCTTGCCTTCTGAATGCCACGCTTGGGGGGAGAACCTGCCTTCCTGTCTGCCG
>NZ_JACIYP010000455.1 GCF_014359905.1 Hoeflea sp.
TGACAGGGCAGGCGATTGATATCCGCCTTCCGGGCTTTTCGACCAAGAAGGTTTCCGATATCGGCGCAAGCCTGCGGGCCGGCGGTGTCGGTTATTACCGCAAGAGCAATTTCGTCCATCTGGATACCGGCAAGGTTCGCCGCTGGTCCTGACCGACATTTAGCCCCGGGGAGGTTATTTCGTGATTTTCGTTGCCCTGGGCGCCAATCTCCCCAGCTCCTATGGTTCCCCGTATGAAACTCTGCAGGCCGCGAAAAAGGCGATGCAGGATAAAGGCATCACGATTGCCGCATCTTCCCGGACGTGGCTGACCGCGCCGGTGCCTGTTTCCGATCAGCCTTGGTACCATAACGAAGTCGCGCGGGTGGAAACAACCTTGTCGCCGTATGAATTGCTGGAGGTGCTTCAGGATATCGAAAACGGGTTCGGCAGAGTGCGCACGGTCCGTAATGCACCGCGTATCCTTGACCTCGACCTGATTGGCTACCATGCGGAAATCCTCGACAAGCCTGAATTGATTGTGCCGCATCCGCGGATGCATAAGCGGGCCTTTGTCCTCCTGCCGTTGCGCGAAGTCGCGGAAAACTGGGCGCATCCGGTGCTAGGCATGACCCTCGATGACCTGATTGTGAACCTGCCTTCTGACCAGGAAGCGGTTCCGATGGAAGAAAAGGTCCCGGTTTAAATGGCGGTGTCGTTCTTCGACAAGGCCCCTTATATTATGGGGGTCGTTAATGTCACCCCTGACAGCTTTTCTGATGGCGGCGTATTTTATGATCCTGACCGCGCCATCGCACACGGCCTTCAACTGGCGGAGGACGGGGCGGATATCCTCGATATCGGCGGGGAATCAACCAGGCCGAATGCCGCTCCGGTAACGCCGCAGGAGGAAATAGACCGGGTCCTGCCTGTGATCGAAGGGCTGAATGGCTGCGGCAAAATCATTTCCATTGATACAAGGAATGCGGCCACCATGCGCGCAGCGCTGAAGGCAGGCGTGACGATGATCAATGATGTCACCGCCTTGCAGGGTGATGCAGACAGCCTTGCCGTAGCCGCGAAGAGTAACGCTGCCATTTGCCTCATGCATATGCAGGGTGATCCGCGCACCATGCAGAATAGTCCTCGCTACGGCGACGTTGTCGCGGAGGTAAAGGAATTTCTGGCAGGTAGGATAGGCGTCTGTGAAGTCGCCGGGATTGAACGCAGCCGGTTGGTTATCGATCCCGGTATCGGCTTTGGCAAGACGCTTGGTCATAATCTTGCTCTCCTGAGCCATATCAATAGCTTCGATGAGCTAGGCGTACCGGTTCTGCTCGGCTTGTCGCGCAAGAGTTTCATATCTGCGATTTTTCCGGACACGCCGCCGACGGAGCGCCTTCCCGGTTCGCTGGCCGGGGCGTTGTGGGGGCTGCAACAGGGCGCCAGCATCTTTCGCGTCCACGATGTCGCCGCCACGCGGCAGGCTTTTGCTGTCTTCGAGGCGATCAGCGCGGCGGAATATTAAGCAGTTTTCGCGAGATCCATTGTCGCGCAAAAGGGCGCACAGCTTCGGCTCAACGCTTTTTCTCCGACATCAAACTGCCAGATCCGCCACGGGAAAGCATCGTTGCTGGCGTAAGGCTCGAAATAATGCAGGTGGCAGTTATTGATGCTGCCTTCATAGCGGCGCTCATAAAGGTGCAAAAGCGAATAAAATGTCCCGCCGTGCGCGACGATCATTACCGGGTCATCATTGGTTTCAAGGATGCCTGTTAAGGTCGTACGGACCCGAAGGCTGTAATCGTCCTTGTTCTCGCCGCCCGGCGGCCGGATATTGGCCTTTATGTTTGGCATGACTTCCTCCCACGGCAGGCCCTCCCATTCCCCAACGATATGTTCCCGCAAGTCGTCAATTTCGTGCATATCGAGC
>NZ_JACIYP010000456.1 GCF_014359905.1 Hoeflea sp.
TCTGAGGTGCTGGCGAACGGCGCGCGCGCCATGATGATCGAAGTGGAACCGGCGGCAGCCGGTCCAGGCGCGCTGATCCTGTTCCGCATGAAGCCCCGCGCCATTGCCAAGCATGTCGGGATCCTCACCGGGCCCGACAGCTTCCTCCACGCCTACGAGCGGCTCGGCGTGATCGAAGAACCGCTGACGCAATCCTGGCGGCGGCGCATCGCCTTCGCCTTCCTGTTCCCGCAACGCTGAGTTCCACACATGATGGTGTGGATGGCTCCTCCCCCGACGGCATCGCGATGTGCCATGCTGGTGCTGTCATCGACCAACAAAGGAACGGGAGCCATCCACATGGAGATTACAACACTCGGGATCGATATCGCCAAGTCCGTCTTTCAACTGCACGGCGTCGACGCCGCCGGTCAGGTCGTTCTGAGAAAACGCCTGCGCCGCAATCAGGTGCTGGAGTTCATGGCCCAGCTTCCGCGTTGTCTGGTGGGCATCGAGGCCTGCGGGACATCGCATCACTGGGCGCGGGAAATCACTGTGCTCGGCCATGAGGTTCGGCTCATCCCGCCGGCCTATGTGAAGCCGTATGTGAAACGCCAGAAGAACGACATGGCCGATGCCGAGGCGATCTGCGAGGCGGTGACGCGGCCGAACATGCATTTCGTCCCGATCAAGACGCCGGAGCAGCAGGGCGTCTTGATCCTGCACCGGACACGCAAGATGCTGTCCCGCCAGCGCACGATGATACTGAATGCCTTTCGCAGTCATCTGGCGGAATTCGGAATCATTGCGCCCAAGGGGCCGTTTCACGTCATGCAACTGGCCAAGGCGCTCCGCGAGGACGAGCACGATCTGCCGGAGGTCGCGCGCCGGGCGCTGATCGGGTTCGCAGACCAGCTCGTCGCGCTGACGGAGGAGATCTGGTCGCTGGAGCGGCAGCTTCGGGCCTGGCACAAGGACAATCCCGTCAGCCAGCGGTTGCAGACCATCCCCGGTGTGGGCGTTCTCACCGCCACGGCGCTGGCCGCCAGCATCCCCGACGCCTCGGTCTTCCGGTCCGGCCGCCACTTCGCCGCCTTCCTCGGCCTCGTGCCGCGGCAGAACTCGACCGGCGGCAAGGACCGGCTGGGGCGGATCACGAAGATGGGAGATCCCTATCTGCGCACGCTGCTGGTGAATGGGGCCACGGCAGTGATCCGGCGGATCGGACAGGCCGAAGGACCAACCGCGATCTGGATCCGGCGCCTGCTGGACAAGAAACCCGCGCGGGTTGCAACCGTGGCGATCGCCAACAAGACGGCGCGGATCGTCTGGGCCGTGATGCTGAGAGAAGAGGAATACCGCAGGCCCGCCATGGCCTGAGAAACAACGCGGCGCGACTGCGCGCCGTTTGACTTGCGAGGGCATAGAAGGTGATGATGATCAGAGAGGACCGCCGCCGGGACACCCCGAAGTAGTCGCCCGGGCTTCAAAGCTCGCCGTACATGATTGGGACCAGGCGCAGCGGACTTCATCAAGGCCAGCGGTCGGACAGTACCGCGCCAACAGGCCGTACACATGACCGCAATCCGCAGAGATCACGGTCACCCGAAATAACCCTTGCAAAACCGGAGCCATCCACACATGGCAACGCTTGTCCTCGGTGCCGCTGGCGCCGCCATTGGCGGCAGCATTGGCGGCGCGATCCTTGGCGTGAGCGCCGCCACCATCGGCGGCTTCATCGGCTCCAGCATCGGCTCGGTCGTCGACAGCTGGATCATCTCGTCGCTGGCGCCCACGCAGCGCATCGAGGGCGCGCGGCTCGACACGCTGCGCATCACCTCGGCCACCGAAGGCGCGGTGATCCCGCGGCTCTATGGGTCTTCTGCGGGTGATGGAGAGGTCGGGATTGGCCGAGAGCTCC
>NZ_JACIYP010000457.1 GCF_014359905.1 Hoeflea sp.
AGGAAAGCTTCGATAGCGACGTGGACCGTCGCTTTTTCAAACAAGTCCTGCTCAAGAAGCTGGGCGTCGCCGTCCGTCTGCGCTAGCCACCTGATTAGCCGCTAGGCGATTTGTGTGCGGCCAGGACTGGCTTACGGCGAAACCGAGCATGAACGCGTAGAGGAGGGCAACGGCGGGTATTTGTAGGCTGAAGTCGAAGAAGGAATGCGCCGCGACCAGCGCTGTGGCGGCGACGCCAAGCGCTGGCCCCGTGCGGTCCTTTCGCCGTCGCCAGAGGCCACGCAGGGCGTCGAGAGCCAGAAGCAGGATCGCAAGATTAAGGGTGAGGGCGGCAGGGACACCTAGTTCAAGCGCATTTTCCAGATAAGTGTTGTGGGCTTTGTCCCAGAAAAAAATCGATGAAAGGGCTTCGGGCCGGTAGGCCGCGAAAGCATCCCGGTAGGTACCGTATCCGGTGCCGGTCCAGGGCGCGGTTTTGATCGCGCCGATCGTCGTCGTATAGACGGTGCTTCGACTGCTGCCCGCGAGTTCTGCATCGGCGCGTGTCAGCCGCTCCGCCAGGAGATCGCCTCCGATCGCCAGCGCGATGACCATGGCGCCGCCGATCAGGGCGGTCACGAACAGAACATGCCAGATTCTCAAAGCTGCGCCGCGCAGATAGGTCAGCAACAAGACGAGGAGCCCGACTATCGAACTGGCAATGCCGGCGCGGGAACCGGTCAATGTCAGCGCGATCATCAGAAGGAAGACGGTCGCGAGTCGCCACATCCCGGCGGCGCCGAATATCGTGCCCGCGATGAGGACGGCGCGCTGGCGCGCGGGCCTGTCGATGATCATCAGGTGACGAAAGGAATTGATGAAAAGGGCCGTGGCGCATAACAGGCAGAGGCCGGCAAAGGTGGCGAAGGAATTGCGATTAACAAAGGTGCTGGAGAGCGCATTCGTATATGCCCACTTCCTGTATATGAGCAGCCACTCGTTGCCTGTGACATAGACGATGAGACCGTAAAGGGTGTAGGCAGCGCCGATAAAAGTCACGGATGTGATAGCCAGACGGGTGTGTTCGGAAGGGCGAGTCAGTTGGAGGGCAAGCCAGAAAATCGCGCCATAGGACAGTAGATGCATGAGGCCGGTCAGAGTCGCTTCCGGGTTCACGGAAAGCCGCCCGGCAAGCGGCGTGCCGAGCGCCGCGGAGGCTTCCGTCCAGATCGGGTCCGCCCATGCGAGGGGTAGGACGGGCAACCATTGGACGAATATCCAGATGGAGGTAAGGCCGAAGAGAGCGAGCGGGGCGCGCAGCCTTGCCGCGGGCATGGCGACGGCAATTCGCCTGGTGGCCGCCATGAAGCCCCATAGACAGAGGAGACCGCCGGAGGCCAGAGCTAGCAGCGCCGCCGGCACGGGCCTGTTGCTCGCGAGCGGAAGCGGCGTCAGCGCGACGATTGCGATCAGGGCATAGAGCAGCGCCCGCTCGGCTGATCTGGTACTTTCGGGTGCTTCTTCGTTCACCGTAGTTCCCCGGATTAGTCGCGGCCTATCCGCGCGCCCAATCTGAAATATCAGGCATCGTGATGAAATGCCATTGGAGAGCTGCTCCGTTCTCCGCTCGGCCGTGGTTTGATCTGTGCCATGAGAGGGTTTAGCCCTTACCGGCTGGAACATTCCGTCGTGGCGTTGCAGGCGAACCCGTGCAAACATTCGAGCGCGGCTGGAAGCAGAAACATTGGTTAAGGTGGATTTGAGCGGATGACGGTGGCCACGAATGTTTTGTCGTCCGGCGAGGTTGCTGCTCTTCTGCGCTGTCCGCGTTGCTCCAGCAAAGTTGTCGCTGAGGAGGGCGCGGCTCGCGTGCGGTGTTCGTCAGCCGACTGTGCCTTGAGCACTGGTAAT
>NZ_JACIYP010000458.1 GCF_014359905.1 Hoeflea sp.
CGGACCATGTAACCCCATGGATTCTGGAAGCTCGGATCAATCCGGAACCAGATGATCTTCGCGATCACCTGTATGAATGGGTGCGACAGATAGAACGTGTAATCAGACCTTCGCGCGGGTTGGTGTTGAGCATTGGGGCCACACCATTTCCATGCTCTGATGGCGAAATGGCCTGTGACACTACCGCTCTGCTCGAAGAACAGATAGGATGACACGATGCCTTCCATGCCCAAAGTAGCGTGGGAAAGTCGGCTCGGAACCAGAACGACCGGGTGCGAGCACCGCCGCCGTTTAGAGCGGAGGTTTTTCCGCACCATTTCGATCTGCGCATGAGGGAAGAGCACTCCAGCGGCAGCAATCGCGCGGAGAAGCTGGACGCTGCCAAGATGGTTGGCCGGTCGCGTCGCGCTCATTCACGCCGCCGACAGCGCTTTTGTAGCTCCATGATGAGCCTCACCTCCCGCCGAGGCAACTGTCGAGGTCCTTCCCCCTTCGGTCATCTCGCACTTGCGTAACAGCCTTGCTGCCGCCATGACCCGCACCCAAGCTTCTGGAGACCGTTTCCAGCGAAGGAGCTCGACCTCATGATCGCTGTGGCAGGCATCGGTTCGCCAGAGCCGGCAGGGGCGAAATAGGGTGCTGTTTTGTCTCGCAGACCCACAAGCCCGGCGCCGGTCCCGCCAAGGCGGGGCTGGGGATTCGTGCCGGTGGCGGTCCGCTTGACCGCGAGGCCGGCCGGGGCCTGTGTCGGGATCGCCAGCGGGGGGCGTGTCGCAGCATGAAAATCCTGATGATCAATGTGCTCTATCCGCCGCATCGCGTGGGCGGAGCGGAGAAGTCGGTCTCGCTGCTGGCGGAGGGGCTGGCGCGCGCGGGCGACGAGGTCGCGGTGGCGACGCTCGACGACATCGTGCAGCCCACGCGCAGCGTGGAGGGCGGCGTGACCGTCCATCGCCTGCCGATGGACAACATCTATTGGCCATACGATGTCGATGCCGACCGGTCCCGGTTGCAGCGGCTGCGCTGGCACTGGAACAACCGCTGGAACCGGCAGGCCGCCGCCCGCATCGGTGCGCTGATCGAGGCCGAACGGCCCGACGTGGTTCACTGCCACGTCCTCACCGGGTTCAGCGTGGCGGTGTGGCAGGAGGTCAAGCGACGCGGCATCCCGCTGGTGCAGACGTTGCGCGACTATGCGGTGATCTGCACGCGCTCTGCCCTGTTCAAGAACGGCGTTACCTGCGAGCGCCGGTGTGCCGAATGCGTGCTGTTGACCAGCCCCGGCAAGCAGGCGTCGGCAATGGTCGACCAGCTGGTCTCGATCAGCCACTTCGTCACCGCCGCGCACCAGAAGGAAGGCTATTTCGCCGGCGTGCCGGCGCGCCGCATCTTCAACATCGTGCCGCTCAGCCCGCGCGAGCGGCCGGCCCGAGCCGGCGACGCACCGCTGGTGTTCGGCTTCATCGGCCGGGTGGAGGCGGAGAAGGGCATCGAGGTGGTGCTGGCCGCCTGCGAACGGATCAAGGACCGCGACTGGCAGCTGAAGATCGCGGGCCTGGGGGTGAGCGCCTATGTCGAGGATCTGAAGCGGCGTCATCCCGATCCGCGGATCGAATGGCTGGGCTACACCGACTCCCACAGCTTCTATGCCTCGGTCGACGTCCTGCTGCTGTCCTCGGTCTGGCCCGAGCCGCTGTCTCGCACGCTGATCGAGGCGATGGCGCACGGGCTGAGCGTCATCTGCGCGCAATCGGGCGGAGTTCCCGAGATCGCGGACCTGCCGCGCAAATCGATCAGCTATCCTGCCACGGACGACGCAGCCCTCGCCTCGGCCATGATGACCGCGATTGCGGAGCGGGGGGACTGGCGGAAGGGGGGGCTGG
>NZ_JACIYP010000459.1 GCF_014359905.1 Hoeflea sp.
GCCGCCAGGTGGTGTAGTTCGATTCCTGCCCGTAGATGGCGATGTCGTCCAGACGGCCGCCGTGGGCCTCGACGAACTTTTCCGACTGCACGAACATGCCGCCCGACCCGCAGCAGGGGTCATAGACGCGGCCTTTGTAGGGTTCCAGCATCTCGACCATGGTGCGAACGACCGAGCGGGGGGTGTAGAACTCGCCGCCCCGCTTGCCCTCGGAGCCCGCGAACTGGCCGAGGAAGTATTCATAGACCCGGCCCAGCAGGTCGCGCGCGCGGTCCTTGCCCTCGCCCAGCGCGATGCCCGAGATCAGGTCGATCAGCTCGCCCAGCATGACGGCGTTCAGGGCGGGGCGGCCGTAGTCCTTGGGCAGGACGCCCTTGAGCGAGGGGTTGACCTTTTCGATGGCGATCATCGCCTCGTCGATCAGCCTGCCGATGGTCGGTTGCCTGGCATTGGCCTGAAGGTGCGACCAGCGCGCCTCCTGCGGCACCCAGAAGATGTTGTCGGCGAGGTATTCGTCGGGGTCTTCCGCGCCTTCGGGATATTCGGCCAGCAGCGCCTGGCGTTTCAACTCGAACCCGTCCGAGATGTGCTTGAGGAAGATCAGGCCAAGGGCGACATGCTTGTAATCCGACGGCTCCATGTTGCCGCGCAGCTTGTCGGCGGCCTTGAACAGGCTGGCTTCTATGCCGAGATCGGAGCCGTTGCCGATTGATGCCATTGTAAAAACTGCCCCCCCGGTAATCCATTGTCAGACGGTATTTCAGCCGGGAGGTGAAATCCAGCCGCTAACCGCCGCGTGACAAGCCGATTTGCCAAGGCCGCGCCTTCGGCATGGTGGCCGTCACCTCCACTTCCCGCAGCATCCCGCCTGAGATCAGCCCCTCCCTGACCCAGCCGAGCGCCTGCCACCAGTCGTCATAGCCACGCCGGGCGGCCTCGATCTGCTGAGGGTGAGGGGAGAAGGTGACCGGGCAGGCCAGCACCTCGACCGTTCGCCACTTGCCCCGCGTCTTCACCCGTTCGATGCCGACGACGGTGGTTGTCGCCCGCTCACCATGCTGGTTGGTCCTGGTTGCCATCGGGACACAGCGCGGGACTACGCCGGGCATCCAGTCCGGGGTCATGCCAGCACGCGCCAGTTCGGCGACGCGGATCGCCATGCGCTTGCCGCCGAGGCTGTCGGGGATCCCGGCGACGGTGGCGGCGATCACCTCGGCGTCAGGATGGGTATAACTGCCGATCTTGTGCTGGCCGCCGTCGACCTTGCAGCCCAGCGCGGCGCGCTGCAGCAGGACGTATTCCAGGCCGAAGCCGAAGCCTTCCTCGGTCACGTCCTTTGGCGGCGGCAGTTCCAGCTGCGCCTGCTCCACCCGGAACGCCCATTCCAGCGCCGCCTGCACGCCCAGCGCGCGTTTGATCTTCGTGCCGCCGGTGCGCCCGATCCGTCCCTGGACGCTCATGGCTGCAATCCTTCAAGGAAATCCATCTGCGCCGGGCGCTGGGCCGCATCCGTCGGCCGCCAGATCCACGGGCCCGAGGCCATGGGCAGTTGCGAGAGCGCGCCACGCATGTGCTGCTGCCAGTGGATGAACTCCGTTGCCGAGCAGGCGCAGAGCGCGTGCCCGATGGGCCAGCCCATCAGCCATCCGACGAAGAGCGGGTTCAGCCGCCGCCGTGATCGGCCCTTCAGGAGGCGTTGTTGCAAAACTCTGACCGTCTTGGATTCACATCGTGAGTCCATGCGGTTAGAAGGTCCGCATGTAACAGGGGCAAAACCCCGGGCGGCGTGAGGGTTGAGGGTGCGACCGATTGACTCGGTTGGTTGGCGGGATCTTTTCGATCGGGCGGTTTTCTGAATCGTTCGTGCGATGTCGAAG
>NZ_JACIYP010000046.1 GCF_014359905.1 Hoeflea sp.
AAGAAGAACGCCACTGTGATCTGGGCCATCTGTGCCTCCATTCTCGCCGCCTTCGCCATTCGCGGCGGGGCGTCCTATGGTCAGGCGGTAGCACTCGCGCAGGTCGGCAACAATCTGGTCGCCCGCTACCAGCAGCGCCTGGTCGATCATCTGATGTCGCTCGGCGTAAGCTATTTCGGCGACACCCGCTCGGCGCAGATCGCCGCCCAGATCAGCCAGAACGTCGCCGGCATCCGGGATGTCATGAACCTGACGATCACGTCCTTTGCCAGGGATCTGTTGACGCTGATTGCGCTTGTGGCCGTCATGGTGACGAAAGACCCGATCCTCAGCCTTATTGTCTTCCTCGGTGCGCCGCCGGTTCTGCTTGCCCTGCGCTATATCTCCAAGCGGCTGAGGAGCGCGACGCGCGAATCGATCGATCTCAACAGCCGCGTCCTGAGCGCCATGCAGGAGACCGTCCAAGGCATCACCATCGTCAAGGCCTTCACCATGGAGGAGCAGATCAGCGCGCGCACCTCGGGGCTGATCAAGGCCGCCGAGGAACGCTCCAACCGAATCGCCCGGCTGACGGAACGTACCTCGCCGCTGACCGAAATGGTGGCCGGGCTGGCGATCTCCGGCGTCATCGCCTATGCGGCGTTCCGCTCGATCTACAATGACGTGCTGCCCGGCGCCTTCTTCTCCTTCATCACAGCGCTGCTGCTCGCCTATGACCCGGCGCGGCGGCTGGCGCGGCTGCAGATCAATCTCGAGCGCGCTGTCGTCAACGCCCGGATGATCTACGAAATTCTCGACGAGGAGCCGACCCAGGGCGACCGTCCGGGTGCAACCGACGTTGCCTTCGCGCGTGCCGCGATCGAATTCCGCAACGTCAGCTTCGGCTACGGTCAGGGCGTGCCGGTGCTCAACGACGTGAGTTTCACGGCCGAGGCAGGAAAGACAACGGCGATCGTCGGCCCCTCGGGGGCGGGAAAGTCGACGCTGATCTCGCTTGTGCCGCGGTTTTACGACCCTTCCTCGGGTCAGGTGCTGATCGATGGGATCGACATCGCCACGGTCACCAAGAAGTCGCTGCGCAACCAGATAGCCTATGTCTCGCAGCAGCCCTGGCTGTTCGAGGGGTCGATTCGCGACAATCTGCGCTATGCGAAGCCCGACGCCACGAATGCCGAGATCGAGGACGCGGCGCGGCTGGCCAATGCCCATGAATTCATTCTGGCACAGCCGCTGGGCTATGACACGCAGCTGGGTGAAAACGGGGTCAATCTGTCCGGCGGCCAGCGCCAGCGCATTTCGATCGCCCGCGCCCTTGTCCGCGACGCGCCCATCCTGCTTCTCGATGAAGCCACCTCGGCGCTGGACAATGAGTCCGAGGCCGCAGTCCAGAAGGCGCTCGAGAGCGCCATGCGCAACCGCACCGTGCTGGTCATCGCGCACCGGCTCTCCACCATCGCCCGGGCAGACCGCATTGTCGTGATGCAGGGTGGACAGGTGGTGGAAACCGGCAGCCACGCCGATCTGAGCGCATCGAAGGGCGGGTTGTATGCGCGGCTGCAGGCTTTCAGCGAGATCAGCGGCGACGCGGCTCAGTCGGATACGGATGCAGACGTGGACGTTGAAGGAGGCAAGGCATGATCGCGCAAACGGGAAGCATGGGGCTGATCGTCGTCGGCGCCGCCGGCCGCATGGGGCAGACGCTGATCCGGACGATCGCCGGGATCGACGGCGTGCACCTGGCCGGCGCCATTGAACGCCCCGGATCGGAAGCGCTGGGCCGTGACGCCGGCGAACTGGCGGGCTTGGGACCAAACGGGGTGCTGATCGCCGAGGACGCCCTGCCGGCCTTCGCCCAGGCCGAAGGCGTGCTGGATTTCACCGCACCCACCGCCACGCTCGAATTCGCCGATCTCGCCGCCCAGGCGCGGATTGTCCACGTCATCGGCACCACCGGCATGGACGCGAGCCACGAGGCGCGGCTCAACGCGGCCTCTCGCCACGCCCGAATCGTCAAGTCGGGCAATATGAGCCTCGGGATCAATCTTCTCTCGGTGCTGGTGCGCCAGGCGGCACGCGCGCTGGAAGCCGGCGACTGGGATATCGAGGTGCTGGAAATGCACCATCGCCACAAGGTCGATGCGCCGTCCGGCACGGCGCTGCTGCTCGGGCAGGCCGCCGCCGATGGCCGCGGCATCGATCTGGCGCAGCATTCGGTCAGGGTGCGCGACGGCCACACCGGTGCGCGCGACGAGGGATCGATCGGCTTTGCCACCCTGCGCGGCGGTTCGGTCGTGGGCGAGCATTCCGTGATTCTTGCCGGAGAAGGCGAAACCATCGAGCTCAGCCACAAGGCCACCGACCGCTCGATCTTCGCCCGCGGCGCGGTGCGCGCCGCCCTCTGGGCGCGCCACCAGAAACCGGGCTATTATTCCATGCTCGACGTGCTTGGCCTCGCCGGTCAATAATCGCAACTATCTGAACAAGGGAAAACATCATGTCCGGAACGCTCGTCCTCGTCCGCCACGGCCAAAGCGAATGGAACCTGAAAAACCTGTTCACCGGCTGGAAGGATCCGGACCTGACCGAACTCGGCATCGAGGAGGCGAGGACGGGCGCCGAGGCGCTGAAGAAGGCCGGCCTCAAGTTCGACGTGGCCTTCACGTCGGTCCTGATCCGCGCCCAGCACACGCTCGACCTGATCCTGCAGGGCATCGGCCAGACCGATCTCGAGGTGATCCGCGACGCGGCGCTCAACGAGCGCGACTACGGCGATCTCGCCGGCCTCAACAAGGACGACGCCCGCAAGAAATGGGGCGAGGAGCAGGTCCATATCTGGCGCCGTTCCTACGACGTGCCGCCGCCCGGCGGCGAAAGCCTCAAGGACACCGGCGCCCGGGTCTGGCCCTATTACATGACCGAGATCCTGCCCCGCGTGCTGCGCGGCGAGACCGTGCTGGTCGCGGCCCATGGGAATTCCCTGCGCTCGCTGCTGATGGTGCTCGACCGCCTCGACCGCGAGCAGATCCTCAAGGTCAATTTGGCCACCGGCGTGCCCATGGTCTACAAGCTCAAGGCCGATTCCACCGTGGCCTCGAAAGAGGTGCTGGGGGACATGTCCAAGGCGCATTGAAGCCGGCAGACATCAGCCCGACTGCACGCACCCCGTCTCCCAGCCGAGCATCGCCCGCTTGCGGGTGATGCCCCAGTGATAGCCGGTGAGCGCGCCGGACTTGCCGATCGCCCGGTGGCACGGCACCACGAAGGAAATCGGGTTGCGTCCGACCGCGGCGCCGACAGCGCGCGAGGCCGACGGCTTGCCGATGGCCCGGGCGACGTCCTGGTAGGTCGAGGCGGCGCCCAGCGGGATTCGCAGAAGCGCCTCCCAAACCCGCACCTGGAAATCCGTTCCGATCATGACGATCCGCAAGGGCTGGTCGGCGCGCCATTGTCCGGGCGAAAAGATCCGGGACGCATAGGGCGCGGTTGAGTCCTGGTCGGGAGAGAACCGCGCGCCCGGCCAGCGCTTCGTCATGTCTGCGAGCGCCGCCTGCTCCTCGCCCGGATCGGCGAAGGCGAGGCCGCACAATCCGCGTTCGGTCGCCATCACCACCGCCGTGCCGAAGGGCGAGGGGTGAAACCCGTAGCGGATCGCAAGC
The DNA here is from genome assembly GCF_014359905.1 of Hoeflea sp. Taxonomy (GTDB): domain Bacteria; phylum Pseudomonadota; class Alphaproteobacteria; order Rhizobiales; family Rhizobiaceae; genus Hoeflea. Next base: position 3,657 of record NZ_JACIYP010000046.1, read on the forward strand.
CCGGCGCCGCCGGTCTTGAAATCGCCCGGACTCATCGCCTCGTGGGTGACGAAGAGATCATGCAGCCGGCCCGGGCCCGACAGGCCGAGCTCATAGCTCGCATCGAGCAGCGGCAGGCCCTCGCGGCCGAGCAGACGACGGGCATGATCAAGCGTGACGGCCTGCAGGAAGGCCTTCGGCGTGAGCCCCGCCCAGCGGCTGAAGGTCTTCTGCAGCCTGCCCGGCGCCACGCCGAGATCGGACGCGATGTCTTCAAGCGACGGCTGGGCCTGGTAATTGAGCGAGATCCGTTCGATGGTCCTGCGGACGAGGTCGTAGTCTTCGCCTTCGGGCGTGATGTCGCGGTCGAGCTGTGCGGTCACGGTCATGATGGAACTCCTTGAGACCAATCAACCACGCACTGACCCGGTCCGCCACCCGAAACACGCCGGCAGTCGGAGATCCGCTCAGCGCTGCTTGACGGTCGCGAGCGCTCGCTGGAAGGCCGAGGCGAAGCTTTCCTTGTCGTCGGGGTTGAGGAACGATCCGACATCGGTCTGCCGCCCCTGTCCGCTGATCTGCATTCCCGTTATGCCGATCTCGTCGTGACGGTCGATGTTGAACCGGGTCCAGAACGGGTTGAAGCGGTGGTCGACCGCCCGTCCCGACGGGGACACCTTCTTCACCTCGAGGTCGGTGCGCGACATGCGGATGAATTCCCGCATCCGGCCCGAGCGGTAGCTCAGCCAGAAGGCGCCGAACAGCAGGGCAAGGTCCAACCCGAAAAACGCGAAGATCGGCCAGGCGCCGATCTGCACGAAGATGACCATGTGCACCACCGTGATGACCGTCACCAGCGTCATCAGGATCACGAAACCGGTCCGCCCCAGCGAACGGTGCGGGCTCAGCACGGCCTCGAACAAGGGGTCTTCATTCATCGGGATGCCCTGCCTCCAGTGTGCGTCGATTGCCATTGGTCCACCTGCATGATTATAGGGAAGGAATGGAAAAGCCCAAGAGCCCGAAACCTGCCAAAATGCCGCGCGCTTCCGCCGCTGAGGCGAAAAAGCCCGCCCTCGCCAAAAAGCGAACCGCGGGCAAGCCGCCAGCGCGCCGCGTCAAGATCCCCTACAGCCCGGAGGAAATCCGCGAGATCTTCCGCCGGTTCTCTGTCCAGCGGCCCGAACCCAAGGGCGAGCTCGAGCATGTCAATCCGTTCACCCTTGTGGTCGCGGTGGCGCTGTCGGCCCAGGCCACGGACGCCGGCGTCAACAAGGCGACCCGCGCCCTGTTCGCCGTGGCCGACACGCCCGAGAAAATGCTGGCGCTCGGCGAGGAGCGGCTGCGCGACCTGATCAAGACCATCGGGCTTTACCGCAACAAGGCCAAAAACATCATCGCGCTCTCCCAAAGGCTGGTCGACGCGTTCGGCGGCGAGGTGCCGCTCACCCGCGAGGAACTGGTGACGCTGCCCGGCGTCGGCCGCAAGACCGCCAATGTGGTGCTGTCGATGGCTTTCGGCGTGCCGACGCTCGCCGTCGACACCCATGTCTTTCGCATCGGCAACCGGCTGAGGATCGCGCCCGGCAAGACCCCCGAGGAGGTCGAGGCGGCGTTCCTCAGGATCATCCCGGAGGACTACCTGTTCCACGCCCACCACTGGCTGATCCTGCACGGCCGCTACTGCTGCAAGGCCCGCAAGCCCGAATGCCAGCGCTGCGTCATCGCCGATCTCTGCAAGTCGCCCGAGAAGACCTGCGACGTGCCGGCGCCGCTGGTGGAGCTTCCGGCTCAGACCGTCTGACCGGTCCGGCTCATTGCGCCCCCGTCTTCGCCGCGATCATCTTGAAGAGATGCACCATCATGCCCGCCGCGAACATCGGCGTGAGCAGGTTCAGGAGCGGCACCGAGAGGAAGGCGGCGATGATCAGGCCGGCGAGGAAGATCGTCGTCGAATTGCGGGCTCTCAGCCGCTTGGCGTCCGCCGGGCTCATGAAGCGCATGGCGGCGAATTCGAAATATTCCCGGCCCAGCAGATAGCCGTTGACAAGAAAGAACGCCGCCAGGTTGATGCCCGGCACCAGCAGCAGGATCAGCGCCAGCAGGTTGCCCAGCGCCACCACCAGCAGAAACCCGAGCGATTGCCGGATCGACTGGCCGAGCGGCATCGGTTTGCCGGGCGTCTCGCCGGGATAGTCGCGGATCTCGATCACCTCTGCGATGTCGTCGAGAAACAGGCCCGCCATCACCGCCGTCACCGGCGCCACGAACAGGGCCAGCACCAGCGCCAGCCCGACGCCGGCGATGATCGCCGCGATCGTGCCGGCCCACCCCGCCCAGTCGGGCAGGCCGGGCAGCATGTTTTCCAGCCAGGGCATGGCCGCGAGCGAGAACAGCTCGCCCAGACCGAACCAGAGACCCACGAGCAGCAGGATCGTCAGACCCAGCGACTTGAACAGGACCGACCGCGAGGCGGTCGAGAGCAGGTTGGATCCGCCCAGCCGGGCGGCTTCGATGATCATCGCTGGCTTTTCCTTGTCCGGCTGCGTGCTGCAAACTCATGTGGGGATTTCCCGCATCCGCGTCAACGTCCGCAGCGACCGGGCAGGTTGCGGTGCGTACAATCGCGTCACGGCCAGTGACAGGGTGACACAAATCAGCCATGATTCGCGCGCCTGACAGGCGGGCTGGCAACGGCCCTGATCATCTGTTTATTCCGGATTGCCCATGTCCGCACCGCGGATTCGCCCTGCCGCAGTTTCCGACATCGATGCGCTCGAGACGATCGAGAACGCCGTGTTTGCGTCTGACCGGATTTCCCGCCGGTCGTTCCGCACGCTGATCGATCGGCCGACCGCCGAAACCCTGGTCATCGAGGCGGAAGGCGAGCTTCGCGGCTATGCCATGATCCTGTTTCGCGCGGGCGCGGCTCTCGCCCGCCTCTATTCCCTGGCCGTTCTGCCCGGCCAGGTGGGCAAGGGCTATGGCAGGGCGCTGCTCGCGGCTGCCGAAAAGGCCGCGATGGATCACGACCGCATCCTGCTCAGACTCGAGGTGCGCGAGGACAACGCCACCGCGATCACGCTCTACAAGAATGCCTCCTATCGTCGCATCGGCCGTGTGGCGGACTATTATGCCGACGGCATGGCGGCGCTCCGGTTCGAAAAACTGCTGCGCGGGCCTGACACGCCAAGCGGCAACACCCCGTTTTATGAGCAGTCCACCGATTTCACCTGCGGCTCCGCCTGTCTGCTGATGGCGCTGGCCCGGTTCCGCTCGCCGGAATTTCTTGATCCTGTCTGGGAGATCCGGCTGTGGCGCGAGGCAACCACCGTGTTCATGCTGTCGGGCCCCGGCGGCTGCGAGCCCTTCGGCCTGGCCATGGTGGCGCGCGAGCACGGGCTCGAGCCCGAGGTCTGGTGCTCGACCGGCGAGATGCTGTTTCTCGAAACCGTGCGGGATCCCGAAAAGCGACGGGTGATGGAACTGGCGCAGACCGATTTTCGCGCCCGGGTCACTTCCGCCGGAACGCCCGTGCATCTGGAAGCCTTCACGCTCGACTGGCTGCGCGCCCGGCTGGCCGAGGGCCATGTCGCCATCATCCTGGTCAGCGGCTACCTGATGATGGGCAAGAAGGTCCCGCACTGGGTGCTTGCCCATGGCGATGACGGTCGCCATATCTTCGTCCATGACCCCTGGGTCGAGGACGAGGTCGGCGAAACCGTCGCCGACGCCGCCGATATCCCGGTCCCCTATGCCGTGTTTGACCGGATCGCCCGGTTCGGCCGTTCGGGGCTGCGCGCAGCCGTTCTTATCAAGGGAAAAGCACCCCATGTCTGACTGGATCATCCTGTCCACCGCGCTGTCGGGCTTCGATCACGCCGCCACCAAGCACAAGGTGCTGTCGACCCGTGATTACCTGGCCCGGCCGGAACTGTTTCGCGGCGCGCGGCCCAACATCATCAACCTGTCGCGCTCCTACGCCTATCAGAGCCGCGGCTATTATGCCTCCCTGCTGGCCGCCGCCCGCGGCCAACGGGTGATTCCCTCCGTCGAGACCCTCATCGATCTTTCGGCCCGCAAGCTGCATGAAAACGCCATTCCCGAGCTGGAGGATTCCTTCAACAAATCCATCCGCGAGCATGCCCCGGCGCCGGTTCCCACGCGGCTGCGCGTGTTTTTCGGCACCAGCACCGATGCGCGGCTTGAGCGCTTCTGCAGGCTGCTGTTCGACTGGTTCCGCGCGCCGATCCTCGAACTGACCATCAAGGACGGCGAATGGTTCGCGATTTCCAGGATTGCGCTCCTGCCTGTGAGCAAGCTCGACGGCGTCGATCGCGAGGCGTTTTTCCAAGCCATGGCCCGCTACACCGCGCGGCAATGGAAAGACGCGAAGTCGCGGGCGCCTGCGCGCTATTCCTTTGCCACGTTGGTTGATCCGAACGAGGCCATGCCGCCCTCGACCATCGACAGCCTCAAGCACTGGTCGCGGATTGCCGCGCGGCTGGGCGTCTCGGTCGAGCCGATAACCCGCAAGGATCTGCCGCGGCTCGCCAATTTCGATGCCCTGTTCATCCGCGAAACCACATCGATCTCCAACCACACCTACCGCTTTGCCCGCCGCGCGCAGCAGGAGGGCATGCCGGTGATCGACGATCCGGTGTCGATGATCCGCTGCACCAACAAGGTCTATCTCGATGAATTGATGTCATCGAACGGCATCCCTGTCCCCAAAACAGTGATGCTGATCGGGCCGGAGGATTTCCAGCGCGCCGCCGATCTGCTTGGCTTTCCCATGGTGCTGAAGGTGCCCGATTCCTCGTTCTCCCGCGGCGTCAAGAAAGTCGCCTCGATGCCGGAGCTCAAGGCGCTCGCAGGCGCCTGGCTGCATGATTCCGAGGTGCTGATTGCGCAGAAATTCATGCCGACCAGTTTTGACTGGCGTATCGGCGTCCTTGGCGGCAAGCCGCTGTTCGCGGTGCAGTATCTCATGGCCAAGAAGCACTGGCAGATCGTCAAGCACGACACCGGCGGCAAGCCGCTCGAAGGCGGTTTCAAGTCGTTTTCGCTGGCGCAGGTGCCGCCGCTGGTGCTCGACACCGGACTGCGCGCCGCCTGCGCGGTGGGTGACGGGCTCTACGGCGTCGATCTCAAGGAGACCGATGACGGTGTCTTCGTCATAGAGGTCAATGACAATCCCAATCTCGAGCACGGCGTCGAGGACGCGGCCGAGAAGGACGAGGTCTGGATCAGGCTCACCAACTGGTTCATCGAACGCATTGCCAGCTGAGCTGCTTTGCCAGGCGCAGACTGTCGTTTCGCGGTGAAACACGTTATAGCAGCGCCGAGCCAGACCACCGACTGCGACCAGGACCCGATTTATGCTGAAACCTGCCGAAGACCGCCTCAATCTCAATCAGATTGTCGATCCGGCCGAATTGCGCAAGACGCTCGACGCCATTGCGGCGAAACACGGCGGCGCCAGCACCCAGGCCAGGCAGGAGGTGCTGGCCGAGGTCAAGCGGGTGAACGCGCTGGGGCGCGAAACCGCCCGCACCATGCTGTTTGAAGATGGCGGCGGCACCGCTTGCGCCATGCGGATCTCGCATTTGCAGGATGTGATCACCGCGGCGCTCTATGACTATGCCAGCCATCATGTCTACCGGGTCGAAAACCCCTCGATGTCCGAACGCCTGACCGTGACTGCCGTGGGCGGATATGGCCGCGGTACCCTGGCTCCGGGCTCCGACATCGATCTGCTGTTCGTGCTGCCCTACAAGAACACGCCCTGGACCGAACAGATTGTCGAGTGGATCCTCTACATCCTGTGGGACATGGGCCTGAAGGTTGGCCACGCCACGCGCAATGTCGAGGAATGCATCCGTCTGTCACGCTCAGACATGACCATCCGCACCGCCATTCTCGAGGCGCGGTTCCTGTGCGGCGAACTGGCGCTGTTCAATAACCTGGGCGACCGTTTTGACACCGAAGTGGTGGAGGACACCGGGCCGGAATTCATCTCCTCCAAGCTTGCCGAACGCGACGAGCGCCATCGCAAGGCCGGCGACACGCGCTATCTGGTCGAGCCCAATGTCAAGGAAGGCAAGGGCGGCCTGCGCGATCTCAACACGCTGTTCTGGATCGCCAAATACTTCTACCATATTCGCGACACCCAGGAGCTGGTCGGCCTCGGCGTGCTGTCGCGCCGCGAGTTCAACCTGTTCGTCAAGGCCGAGGATTTCCTCTGGGCCGTGCGCTGCCACATGCATTTCCTCACCGGCAAGGCGGAGGAGCGGCTGTCCTTTGACATCCAGCGCGACATCGCCTCGGGGCTCGGTTACCAGGATCATCCCGGCCTCTCCGCGGTCGAGCGATTCATGAAGCACTATTTTCTGGTCGCCAAGGATGTGGGCGACCTGACCCGCATCTTCTGCGCCGGTCTCGAGGACCAGCAGGCCAAGCAGGCGCCCGGGCTGACCGGGGTCATCTCACGCTTTGCCAACCGGCCGCGCAAGATCCCGGGCACCCTCGAATTCATCGAGGACAAGGGCCGTATCACCCTGGTCGATGCCGACGTCTTCAAGCGCGATCCGGTCAACATCATCAGGATGTTCCATCTGGCCGATATCCGCGGGCTTGAGTTTCATCCCGATGCGCTCAAGCGCGTCACCCGCTCGCTCCGGCTGATCAATGCGGAATTGCGCGACAATGAGGAAGCCAACCGGCTGTTCCTGTCGATCCTGACTTCCAAGCGGCAGCCCGCGATCATTCTCAGGCGCATGAACGAGGCGGGCGTGCTCGGCCGGTTCATTCCCGAATTCGGCAAGATCGTCGCGATGATGCAGTTCAACATGTATCATCACTACACCGTCGACGAGCATCTGATCCGCACCGTGTCCGTGCTTTCGGGCATCGACAAGGGCGAGGAAGGCCGCGAGCATCCGCTGGCGTCCAAGATCATGCCCAGCATCGAGGAGCGCGAGGCGCTCTATGTCGCGGTCTTCCTGCACGACATCGCCAAGGGCCGGCCCGAGGATCACTCGATCGCCGGCGCCAGGGCCGCGCGCAAGCTCTGCCCGCGGCTGGGTCTGTCGCCCAAGCAGACCGAACTCGTGGCCTGGCTGGTCGAGGATCACCTGACCATGTCGATGGTGGCGCAGACGCGCGATCTCAACGACCGCAAGACCATCACCGATTTCGCCGAGAAGGTTCGCACGCTCGAGCGGCTCAAGATGCTGCTGGTGCTCTCGGTGTGCGATATCCGCGCCGTTGGCCCGGGCGTCTGGAACGGCTGGAAAGGCCAGCTTCTGCGCACGCTCTATTACGAGACCGAACTGATGCTGTCGGGCGGGTTTTCCGAGGTCTCGCGCAAGGAACGCACCGCTCACGCCCGCGAAGCGCTTGCCCACGCGCTCGCCGGCTGGAGCGAGAAGGACCGCAAGGCCTATGTGAAGCTGCATTATGAACCCTACCTGCTGGCGGTGCCGATCGAGGAGCAGGTGCGTCACGCCGAGTTCATCCGCGAGGCCGACAAGGCGAAGAAGCAGCTCGCCACCATGGTGCGGACCCATGCGTTCCACGCCATCACCGAAATCACGTTGTTGTCGCCGGACCACCCGCGCCTGCTGTCGATCGTCACGGGCGCCTGTGCCGCAGCCGGCGCCAACATCGCCGACGCGCAGGTCTTCACCACCTCGGACGGAAGGGCGCTCGACACGATCCTGATCAACCGCGAACTTCCCGACGACGCGGACGAACTCAGGCGTGGCGCATCGATCGGCCGGATGATCGAGGACGTGCTGGCGGGCAAGGCCCATATCCCCGAAGTGATCGCCCGAAAATCGCGCGGCAAGCGCAAGTCCCGGCCCTTCATTGTCAGGCCGCAGGTCAATATTTCCAACACGCTGTCCAACAAGTTCACCGTCATCGAGATCGAATGCCTCGACCGCACCGGGCTTTTGTCCGAGGTGGCCTCGGTGCTCTCGGACCTGTCGCTCGACATCGCCTCGGCCCACATCACCACCTTTGGTGAAAAAGTGGTGGATACTTTTTACGTGCGCGATCTGGTTGGCATGAAAATCACCAACGAGAACCGCAAGATCAATATCGTGGCGCGGCTCAAGGCCGTTCTCGGCAAGGAAGCGGACGAGGTGCGCGACAACATGCCTCCGGGCATGATTGCGCCGCAAGGCTCCACCCGGCGCGGCCGGACCACGGCATAGAAGCGGATATAGCGCATGAGTCTCATCGGGAAGTTCGCAAGCGTCGGCGGGGCCACCATGGCGAGCCGGGTGCTGGGTTTCGTGCGCGAGGCGATGATCGCGGCGTTCCTGGGCGCAGGCCCCGTCGCCGATGCGTTCTATGCCGCTTTCCGGTTCCCCAACCTGTTCCGCAGGCTTTTTGCCGAAGGGGCGTTCAACGCCGCTTTCGTGCCGCTGTTTGCCAGGGAGATCGAGGGTGGCGGCCAGGCGGCGGCGAAGACATTCGCCGAACAGGTGCTGTCGGTGCTGTTGCTCTCGCTGTTCGTGCTCTCCGTGCTTGCGACGATCTTCATGCCGTTCCTGGTGGGCACCATCATCGCGCCTGCCTTCGCTGACGATCCGGAAAAATTCGATCTCACAGTGCTGCTCGCGCGAATCATGTTTCCCTATCTCGCCGCCATGAGCCTGGTCGCGATGCTCGCGGGCATCCTCAATTCCCTGCGGCGGTACTTCCTTGCGGCCCTCGCCCCCGTGTTGCTCAATCTGGTGCTCATCACGGGGCTGGTCTCTGCCGGTTATCTCAGCCTGTCATCACCCGAAATCGGCAAGGTGCTGGGCTGGTCGGTCACGCTTTCGGGCATTCTTCAGCTCGGACTGCTGGTCTGGGCGGTCAAGCGCGAGGGCTTCACGCTGGGGCTGGTGCGGCCAAGGCTGACGCCCGCCGTCAGGCGCCTGCTCTGGCTGGCGCTGCCCGCCGCGATCACCGGCGGCATCACCCAGATCAACCTGCTGGTCGGCCAGATCATTGCCTCGGCGCAAGACGGCGCCATCGCCATCATCAATTATGCCGACCGGCTCAACCAGTTGCCGCTCGGCGTCATCGGCATCGCCATCGGCGTGGTGCTGCTGCCCGAACTGGCCCGCGCGCTTCAGGCCGGCGACATGAAGGAAGCGCAATATCTGCAGAACCGCAGTCTCGAATTCGGCCTGGCGATCACGGTACCCGCGGCCGTCGGGCTCGCGGTGATGCCTGCGCCGATCATCGCCCTGGTGTTCGAGCGCGGCGCATTCACCCGGGAGACGACGCTGATTACAGCATCGGTGCTCGCCGCCTTCGCCATTGGCCTTCCGGCTTTCGTGCTGTCGAAGATATTCACGCCGGTGTTCTATGCCCGCGAGGACATGCGCACGCCGCTCTGGGCGTCAGCCGTCTCCGTCATGATCAATATCGCCGGCAGCCTGATCCTGTTTCCGCGGGTCGGGGTCATGGGCCTTGCGGTGGCCACCAGCCTGGCAGGATGGATCTCCGCGCTGTTCCTCGGACAGCAGCTCTATTCCAGGGACCTGTTCCGGCCTGCCGCCGCCTCCCTCCGGCGCATCGGGCTGATTGTCATCGGCGCGGCGCTGATGGGCGGGCTGCTGTGGTGGGCCGAGGCAACCTTCCGCTATTGGCTGCTGGACGCCCCCCTTCTCGTCGGTCTGGGCGCTGTCCTTGTGACGATTGCCGCGGCGGCAATTCTCTATTTCGGCTTTGCCTTTGCCACCGGCGCGCTGGACCGGGGCGAGTTCGCCCGGCTGCTCCGCCGCCGCAGGAAGGCCTGAGGTCGCGATGCCCGGCTTGAAGGGCCTTGACCTGCGATCGGTGCCGCCGCATAACCCCGCCCGATTTCAATGAGGCATCCGGGCCCTCCACAAGCCCGTCGGGAGCATGTCATGTCCGCCACGTTCAAGCCGCTGGTCTTCTCCGGCGTCCAGCCCACCGGCAATCTTCACCTGGGCAACTATCTCGGCGCGATCCGCAAGTTCGTGGCTCTGCAGGAGCATCACGACTGCATCTTCTGCGTGGTCGACATGCACTCGATCACCGCGCAGCTGGTCCATGATGATCTCAAGGCCCAGACCCGCTCGATTGCCGCAGCCTTCATCGCGTCGGGCATCGACCCGGTCAAGCACATCGTCTTCAACCAGTCCGCCGTCCCCGGTCACGCCGAGCTTGCCTGGATCTTCAACTGCGTCGCGCGCATCGGCTGGATGAACCGCATGACCCAGTTCAAGGACAAGGCCGGCAAGGACCGCGAGAACGCCTCGCTCGGCCTGCTCGCCTATCCGAGCCTGATGGCCGCCGACATTCTGCTCTATCGCGCCACCCATGTGCCGGTCGGCGACGACCAGAAGCAGCATCTCGAGCTTGCCCGCGACATCGCCCAGAAGTTCAACAATGATTTCTCGCAGCGTATCAAGGCCGCAGGCCTGGGCATCGACATGATGGTCGGCGAAGAAAAGGTTTCCGGCTATTTTCCCTTGATCGAGCCCTTGATCGAGGGGCCGGCGCCGCGCGTCATGAGCCTGCGCGACGGCACCAAGAAGATGTCGAAATCCGATCCGTCGGATCTGTCCCGCATCAATCTGGATGACGATGCCGACACCATCGCCAAGAAGATCCGCAAGGCCAAGACCGATCCCGCGCCCTTGCCGGAGACGCTGGAAGAGCTCGAGGGCCGTCCCGAGGCCCAGAACCTCCTGGGCATCTATGCCGCGCTCAGCGACCGCACCCGCAAGGATGTGCTGGAGGAGTTCGCCGGCCAGCAATTCTCGGTGTTCAAGCCGGCGCTTGTCGATCTTGCCGTGGAGGTGCTTGCGCCGATCACCACCGAGATGAAGCGGCTGATGGAAGATCCGAGCCATATCGACGCCATCCTCAAGGATGGCAGCGCCCGCGCCAATGTCATAGCCGGCAAGACCATGGCTGACGTCCGCGAGATTATCGGCTTTCTTTGAGCCGTAACCTCATCTCCGGCGGCGCAGCGTCGCCGGGGCTGAAAATCGGCCTTGCGGGCATGCCCGCTGTGATGGCATTGTCCCGCCCATGGTATCAAGAAGACGCTCACGTGAAGCCGGTCACCGGCGCAAGTTCCTCGCCGTCATCGACGACACGCCGGAATGCGAACGCGCCATGCGCTATGCCGGCATGCGCGCCCACAATTCCGGCGGCGGACTGGTTCTGGTCTATGTCATCGAGCCCGGCGATTTCCAGCATTGGCTCGGCGTCGAGGAGATCATGCGTGCCGAAGCCATGGAAGAGGCCGAGGCGACGCTTGCCAAGGCCAGCGAGAAAATGCGCCAGATCATCGGCATTGATCCCGAAGTGGTGATCCGCCAGGGCAAGACCACCGAGGAAATCCACGCTGTCATCGAGGAAGACCAGGACATCGCCATCCTGGTTCTTGCCGCAGGCTCCGCCAAGGATGGTCCCGGGCCGCTGGTCACCTCCATCGCCGGACGCGGTGCGGCGTTCCCGATTCCGGTCACCGTTATCCCCGATGCGCTCTCCGATGATGAAATCGACGCGCTGAGTTGATCCACATCCGCCCTTGATCGCAGGCCGGTCAGGGCCTATCTTGTTTTGAAGAGTTCTAAACTGGCCGGTCACTGCACCAGGCAGGGAGATTGCAAATGTTCATCCAGACCGAATCCACACCCAATCCCGCGACGCTCAAGTTCCTTCCGGGCAAGGTCGTCATGGACCAGGGCACCGCCGACTACCGCAGCGCCGAAGAGGCCGGCAATGCGTCGCCGCTGGCCGCCAAGCTGTTCGGCATCCCCGGCGTCACCGGTGTGTTCTACGGCTACGATTTCATCACCATCTCCAAGGATGGGCCGGATTGGCAGCACCTCAAGCCTGCCGTGCTCGGCACCATCATGGAGCATTTCATGTCCGGCGCGCCGATCCTGTCGGGCGCGAACGGTAGTGAGCCGATCTCCGATGAGGAGTTCTTCGAGGAAGGCGACGAGACCATCGTTGCCACCATCAAGGAGCTGCTCGAAAGCCGCGTCCGTCCGGCGGTTGCCCAGGATGGCGGCGATATCACCTTCCGCGGCTTCCGCGACGGCAAGGTGTTCCTGCACATGAAGGGCGCCTGCGCCGGCTGCCCGTCTTCCACGGCCACGCTCAAGCACGGCATCCAGAACCTGCTTCGCCATTTCGTGCCCGAAGTCCGTGAAGTCGAAGCCGTCTGATCCCGGCCTGCCTTTATGGGGTCGAGTGACCCCGAGGACAAGAACCCCTGATGCCGCGCGACCCCGCGCGGCCTTTGCCATTGGATATGCCCGGTGTTGACGCTCGCGCTTGATTGTTCCGCCCGGTTCTGCTCCGTAGCCGTGTACGAGGCGGACACGGACCGGATCCTTGGGTCCGCGAGCCCGGATATCGGCCGCGGCCATGCCGAGCAACTGCCGGCCATTGTCGAGGCCGTTCTTGCCGAAGCGGGCACGGATCTCATCCGGATCGGGCGCGTTGGCGTGACCATCGGACCGGGCTCATTCGCCGGCATCCGCGTCGGCGTCTCCTTTGCCCGCGGCCTGGCCCTGGCGCTCGGTGCGCCTTGCGTCGGCGTCGGCTCGCTTGAAGCCATCGCCATTCCCGCAGCACGAAAGAGTGGCAGGCCGGTGATGGCGGTGCTTGACGCAAGACGCGATCATGTCTGGGCCATGCTGCTTGATTCCCGCGGCGAGGTGCTCAATCCTGCTGCTGAACTGATGCCCGCAGCCGCCGCCGCTCTCGCGCGCGAAAGCGACTGCGGGCTCATCGGCAGTGGCGCGTTCCTGCTGTCAGGCATCGAGGCGTCACTTGCATCCCGGATCATCGCCGATCCCGCGGCGCCGAAGATCGAGGACGTGGCGCGGATCGGCGCCCGCCTGGACCCTGACGCCAATCCCCCCGAGCCGCGCTATCTGCGCGATGCGGACGCCAAGCCGCAATCGGGCTTTGCCGTGGCGCACGAGGGGGCGGGCTGATGGTGTTCGACCTGTTCGGACGCAAGCCCGACTGCCTCATTCTCGAGATCGGGATGAAGGACGCGCGCATCGCCTCGCGTCTTCATGGCGAAGCTTTCTCCCGGGCCTGGAGCGACGGGGAGTTCGAAAGCCTGATATCCCAGCAATCCGTATTCGGATTCCTGGCCTGCCCGGAAGGCCGTGCCCGCGAGTCCGCGGCGGGATTTGTGCTGTGCCGCGAGGCTGCCGGTGAAGCCGAGATCCTGTCGATCGGCATCTCTCCCAGACAGCGCCGCAGCGGGTTAGGCTGGCGCCTGATGCGCAGCGCCATCCAGGAAGCACGACGTCGCGGCGCCGAGGAGATGTTTCTGGAGGTCGATGAGACCAATCTGGCCGCCGTTCAGATGTACCGCAAGCTCGATTTCGTCCAGGTCGGTGAACGACGCGCCTATTATGCCCGTCCGGGCGAACAACCCACGACGGCGCTTGTCATGCGCCGCGATCTTCGCTAGTCCCGACAGGATCGCTGGCGGCATGGTCGCCGGCATAACCTCTCCACATACCCCGGCGGGGCAGGCGATGGACGAACTGAAATCCCTTGAAGACCGGTGCGTGGCGCGCGGCATGCGCATGACCGAACAGCGCCGCACCATCGCCCGTGTGCTCGATGGCGCGCAGGATCATCCCGACGTGGAGGAACTGCACCGCCGCGCCGTGCTGGTTGATCCGCGCATTTCCATGTCCACGGTGTACCGCGCGGTCAAGCTGTTCGAGGATATGGGCATCATCGAGCGGCATGATTTCCGTGACGGCCGGTCGCGCTACGAGACGGTTCCGGAAGAACATCACGATCACCTCATCGATCTGCGCACCGGCACGGTGATCGAGTTCCATTCGCCCGAGATCGAGGCGCTGCAGGAGCGGATCGCCCGCGAGCACGGTTTCCGGCTCGTCGATCATCGGCTCGAACTGTATGGCATTCCGCTCAAGACCGACAAGAAATAGGCGGCAATGGGTCCCGCGCGCCCTCCTGTCCCACTGGTCCGGCGATGATGGCCGGCCTGCGCCTTCTCTTTGTCTTTGCAACTTTCCTGATGCTGACCCTTGCGCTGCTGCCGGTGCAGATTGTGGCGCTGGGTCTCGGGCATTCGGTCATGCGGCGCCTGCCGCGCTGGTGGCACAGGATCATGTGCCGCGTGTTGGGCCTCAAGGTCCGCACCCATGGCCGCTTGTCGGAGGATCGGCCGCTGTTGCTGGTCTCCAACCATATCTCCTGGAAGGACATCCTGGTCCTGGGCTCGGTCGCCGAACTGGTGTTCATCGCCAAATCCGAAGTCCGCACCTGGCCGGTGCTGGGCTGGCTGGCGCGGCTGCAGCGTTCGGTCTTTGTCGAGCGCCGGCGGCGCAACACCGGGGCGCAGATCTCGGAAGTGTCCGCACGGCTGCTCTCGGGCGAAGTGGTCGTGCTGTTTGCCGAGGGCACCACGTCGGACGGCAACCGGGTGATGCCGTTCAACGCCTCGCTGTTCGGCGCCGCCAGCGCCGCCGTGCCGCTGGCGCCCGATGGCAGGGTCCATATCCAGCCTGTCTCGATCGCCTATGTCGGCATTCACGGCATGCCGATGGGCCGCTACCACCGGCCGGTGGCGGGCTGGCCGGGAGATGTGGCGCTGGGGCCGCATCTTCTCCGCGTCATCCGTCATGGCGCCATTGATGTCGAAGTGGTTTTTGCCGAAGCCATACCCTTTGACGCGGCCACCGATCGCAAGAAAACGGCTCGTCTTGTGGAGGCCAGGGTGCGTGAAGGTCTGATCCGCGCGCTGAGCGGCAAACTCAATGGCTAATTCGCCATTTTCAAGCCGTGATTTACTCGCTAAAAGCCCCCGATGACCGAAACGATCCTTACACCCGAAGCCCCTTCAGCGACAAAGCCTGGAACTGGGCCCGACATCATCCCCGGCAGCAACACCAGAAAGGTCTTCGTCAAGACCTATGGCTGCCAGATGAATGTCTATGACAGCGAACGGATGGGCGATGCGCTTTCCCGCGACGGCTACGAGACCGTCGATTCGGTCGAGGCGGCGGATCTGGTGCTGATCAACACCTGCCATATTCGCGAGAAGGCCGCCGAGAAGGTCTATTCGCAGCTGGGCCGGCTGGCAAAGCTCAAGCGGCAGCGCAATGCCGAAGGCGGAGATCTGATGGTGGCCGTCGCCGGCTGCGTTGCCCAGGCCGAGGGCCGCGAGATCATTCGCCGCGCGCCGGTGGTCGATGTGGTGATCGGACCGCAGACCTATCACCGCCTGCCCGAGGCGCTTGCCCGGGCACGCAATGGCGAGCAGATCGTCGAGACCGATTTTCCTGCCGAAGACAAGTTCGACGGCCTGCCGAACGCGCCCGAAAAGGCGATCCGCGCCCGCGGTGTCGCAGCCTTTCTCACCGTTCAGGAAGGCTGCGACAAGTTCTGCACCTTCTGCGTGGTGCCCTATACACGCGGCGCCGAGGTCTCCCGCCCTGTCGGGCGGATCATTGAGGAAGCGGTACGCCTTGCCGATGCAGGCGTGCGCGAAATCACCCTGCTGGGCCAGAACGTCAACGCCTGGCACGGCAAGGCTGAGGACGGCCGCGAATGGGGTCTTGGCGAGCTGATCCGCCGTCTGGCGACGATCGACGGCATCGACCGCATCCGCTACACCACCAGCCATCCGCGCGACATGGACGAGGCGCTGATCGAAGCGCACCGCGACCTTCCCGAACTGATGCCTTACCTGCATCTGCCGGTGCAGTCGGGGTCCGACCGTATTCTCAAGGCCATGAACCGGCGTCATACGGCCGAGGATTATCTCCGCCTGGTCGAGCGGATTCGCGCGGCCCGCCCGGATATCGCGCTGTCGGGCGATTTCATCGTCGGCTTTCCCGGAGAGACCGATGCCGACTTCGAGGACACCATGGCGTTGATCCGCGAGGTCAACTACGCCGCCGCCTTCTCCTTCAAATACTCGATCCGTCCGGGCACGCCAGGCGCCGACATGGAAGATCAGGTCGATGAAGCGGTCAAGTCAGACCGCCTGACGCGGCTGCAGGATCTTCTGGCCGAGCAGACTCGCGCCTTTGGACGCGAATGTGTCGGAAAAGTGGTGGATCTGCTCCTGGAGAAGCCCGGGCGCAACACCGGCCAGCTGATTGGCCGGTCGCCCTGGCTGCAGCCGGTAATAATTGATGCAATGGCTGGCGAAATCGGTGACATTGTAAGGGTGCGAATCACGCAACCCGGCACGGGCAGTCTTTTCGCGGAAGTTGTGGAATGAAAGCCCGTCGCATTTTTGGAGCCAGATCGTTTGACAGTTGAGCACCTGTCCCTGACAGAAGCTGCGACGCCCGCCTCAGGCGCGTCCGACGCGACCCAGCTCGCGCTCACCTTTGAAAACAACCGTCTCGCCAGCGAACTTTTTGGTCGGTTTGACCAGAACCTGGCGTTGCTCGAACAGAAACTGAAAATCGACGCCCGGGCCCGTGGCAACACGGTCACCTTGCGTGGCGAGGAGATCGCCACCAACCAGGCGCGCCGGGCGCTGGATTTTCTCTATGACCGTTTGCTCAAGGGCGCCAGCGTCGACACCTCCGATGTCGAGGGCGCCATTCGCATGGCGCTTGCGGCGGACGACCAGCTGGTGCTGCCGACGCTGGAGCGCAAGGGCAAGATGACGCTCGCGCAGATTTCGACACGCAAGAAGACCGTCATCGCCCGCACGCCGACCCAGGACGTCTATATGCGCGCCATGGAGCGCTCCGAACTGGTCTTCGGCGTCGGACCCGCGGGCACCGGCAAGACCTATCTGGCCGTGGCCCACGCCGCGCAACTGCTTGAGCGCGGCTCGGTGGAACGCATCATCCTGTCGCGTCCGGCGGTGGAAGCCGGCGAACGTCTGGGCTTCCTGCCGGGCGACATGAAGGAGAAGGTCGACCCCTATCTCCGCCCGCTCTATGACGCGCTCTACGACATGATGCCGGGCGACAAGGTCGAGCGGGCCATCACCGCCGGCGTCATCGAGATCGCGCCGCTGGCCTTCATGCGCGGCCGCACGCTGGCCAATGCCGCCGTCATCCTCGACGAGGCGCAGAACACCACGCAGATGCAGATGAAGATGTTTCTCACCCGTCTGGGCGAGAACTCCCGCATGATCATCACCGGCGATCCGAGCCAGATCGACCTGCCGCGCGGCGTCACATCCGGCCTTGTCGAGGCCTTGTCCATTGTTGACGGGGTTGAAGGCGTCGTCACCTGCCGCTTCCGCGGTGTCGACGTTGTGCGCCACCCCTTGGTGCAGCGCATTGTCGAGGCCTATGACAGGCGGGTTCACCCAGGCAAGGCCGAAGGAGACGCATGACCGGTCACCCGGGAGTCAGTCTGGCGGTTTCGGTCGAGGCGGGGGAGTGGGGCGACGTTGAGGCCATCGAGGCCTTGGCGCGGACCGCACTGGATGCGGCTGTCCATGATCTTGCCACACTGGAGGTCCAGCCCTTTCCTCAGGAAGCACCGGAAGTGTCGCTGGTCCTGGCTGATGACGCAATGATGGCCGAAATAAACAAGCAATGGCGCCATCAGCCCAAGCCGACCAACGTCCTGTCCTTCCCGGCCTTTCCGCTGGTCCCCGGTGGCAAGCCGGGCCCGATGCTGGGCGACATCATTCTGGCCCGCGAGACCATTGAACGCGAAGCGGGTGATCTCGGCAAGCCGACCAACGAGCACATCACACACCTGATCATACACGGATTTCTTCACCTTTTCGGGTATGATCACATTGAAAACAACGATGCCGAGAAAATGGAAGCGATCGAGACTCGCATTTTGGCCTCGCTTGGCATATCTGATCCCTACGGCGACACAGAGCCGGTTTGACACTGAAGAGACGATGACCGAAAGCAATGCCCCGGCACCGACCGGCGACGCGCCAAGCGCTTCGGGCGCGACAACCACCGAAGAAGCCCACAGTTATTTGCCCGTGCCCGTGCGCGGTCAGGAAGCCGTAACGGTTCCGGACGAACGCAATGGCATGGGCCTCTGGCAGCGCCTGGTGCGCGCCCTATTCCCTCCCTCGGACCGGGAATCCATCCGCGAGGATCTGACCGACGCGCTGCAGTCGGGCGGGGAACTGCATGAGGCGTTTTCGCCCGGCGAACGCGCCATGCTGCACAACATCCTGCGCCTGCGTGAAGTCCGCGTCGAAGATGTCATGGTGCCGCGCGCCGATGTCGAGGCGGTGGATCAGACCACGACGCTCGGCAGGCTGCTCGAGATCTTCGAGGAATCGGGTCGGTCGCGCATGCCGGTCTATTCGGAAAATCTCGATGATCCGCGCGGCATGATCCACATCCGCGATCTGTTGGCATGGATCACCAAACAGGCGCGCGCCAAGCGCAAATCCACCGCCAAAAGCCCTGCCGCTATTCTCAAGCGCAATGCGCTCAATGCGCTGGAGCTTTCCCGCGTCGATCTGGGCAAGACGCTTCAGGAATCCGGCATCACCCGCAAGGTTCTGTTCGTGCCCGCCTCGATGCTGGCCTCGGATCTGATGCAGCGCATGCAGGCCAACCGCATTCAGATGGCGCTGGTGATCGATGAATATGGCGGCACCGACGGCCTGGTCTCGCTCGAGGACATTGTCGAAATGGTCGTGGGCGATATTGCCGACGAGCATGACGATGAAGACGAGACGCTGATCAGCCGCGCCGGCGAGGACGTCTGGATTGTCGACGCCAAGGCCGAGCTCGACGATCTCGCCGAGGAGATCGGCCCCGATTTCGACATTCGCGAGCAGAGCGAGGAGGTCGACACCATCGGCGGGCTGATCTTTTCCGAACTCGGCCGCGTGCCGGCGCGCGGCGAGGTGGTGCAGGCCCTGCCGGGCTTCGAGTTTCATGTCACCGACGCGGATCCGCGCCGGGTCAAGCGCGTTCGCATCGTCCGCAAGCGGCAGCCGCCGCGCCGCCGCCCGGTTCGCGGCGAAACGCCGGCCATGAAGCAGCCGGACCCGGATGACGCCAGCGCCGCCTGAGCCAGGCGCATCCGGCCAATACCGCCCTGCAGGAACAAAAAAGTCCCGGACCGGGCCGGACATTACAGCGGTTTTTTGAAAAGATGCGGCAACTGATTCGCCAGCGTCCCAGGCGCACCGTCCCCGGTGCGCGGCGCCACGGCTGCGGGGAGTCGTCGGATTTTGGAACGGATCGCTGAATCCATCATGCTGAGCTGGGGCGGCAAGCGCATCCTTCTGGCGTTCTTCGCCGGGGCCCTGGCCGTCCTGGCGCTGCCGCCCTTCAACTTCTTCGCCGTCTTGTTTGTCTCCTTTCCGGTTCTGGTCTGGCTGCTTGACGGCGCCAGCGGCCCGGCTGATGCGGGCATGCTCGGCCGGTTGCGGCCGGCTTTTGCCGCCGGATGGTGGTTCGGCTTCGGCTATTTTGTCGCCGGAATCTGGTGGCTGGGCAACGCGTTGCTGGTGGAAGCCGACGGTTTTGCCTGGGCGCTGCCGCTGGCTGTGCTCGGATTGCCCGCCGTGCTGGCGCTGTTTTACGGCGCCGCGACTGCCCTGGCGCGGGTGCTCTGGTCTGATGGCCTGGGCCGGATCGCGGCTCTGGCGGCGGCCTTTGGGCTCAGCGAATGGGCGCGCAGTTTCGTGCTCACCGGATTTCCATGGAATGCCATCGGCTACGCTGCCATGCCGGCCCCGCTGATGATGCAATCGGTCGAGCTTGTCGGTATTTTCGGCCTGTCGGCGCTCACGGTGTTCGTGTTTTCGGCGCCGGCACTGGTGGGCACCAGCCGCGGCGCCGTGGCCGGGATCATGGCGGCATTGCTGCTGTTCTCTGCCCATATCGGCTATGGCTGGTTCGCGCTTTCCCGCCTCGACGCCGCAGACATGGGGCCGACGGATACCGTCATCCGCATCGTCCAGCCGGCCATCGACCAGTCGGCCAAATGGGATGTCGCGGAGCGCGAGCGGATATTTGCCCGTCTGCTGGACTTGAGCGCCCTGCCGCCGCGCGAAGGTCAGCCGCGCCCCAGCCATATTGTCTGGCCCGAGACCGCGCTGCCTTTCCTGCTCACCGAAAATCCGGGAGCGCTCTCCCGTATCGCCGACATGCTGCAGGTCGGTCAATCCCTGATCAGCGGCGCGGTCCGGTTTGAGGATGGGACGGGCGGCGCGCCCGAGCGTTATTACAACACGATCTACGTCTTTGATGACGAGGGCCAGATCATCGGATCGGCCGACAAGGCGCATCTGGTTCCGTTCGGCGAATACCTGCCGTTCGAGGCATGGTTGCGGAAACTGGGCCTGACGCCTGTGGCCGAGACGTTCGGCGGTTTTTCGGCCGGCGACCGGCGCGGATTGCTGGCCTTGCAGGGGGGCCTGAGCGCCGTGCCGCTGATCTGCTACGAGGCGATATTTCCGGATCTGTCCCAGGTTTCGGGTGGCCGCGGCGACCTGCTGCTCAACGTCACCAACGATGCCTGGTACGGCATGACCCCGGGTCCCTACCAGCATATGAGGCAGGCGCAGATCCGTGCCGTTGAAACCCGGCTGCCCCTTGTCAGGGCAGCCAACAATGGAATTTCGGTTGTGGTTGATTCTGCCGGCCGCATCGTCGCCAGCCTCTCGCTGGGCGAATCGGGTGTGTTTGATGTCGAACTGCCACCCAGGGCGAAACACGTCTGGAGTATCGCAAATCGGCAATTTAACTTTGGATTGATTGTCATCATAATGGTATTCACAGCATTTTTTACGCGGAATGGTAAAAGACGACCCCAGATTGACGGAAAACCCCTAAAATAGCATAGTCGATTTCGTCAACCCACTTCCCGTTTCCACGCCTGTCTGTGGCGCCCCACAACTTTCGGAGTATGATCGTTGCAATCACAACGGGATGAACCAACCAAAGAGTCTCAGGCTCTTGTCAGGACGAACACATGATTGAGAACAAGAAAAAGCCCAATCCGATCGATATTCATGTCGGCAGCCGTGTCCGCTTGAGGCGTACGATGCTCGGTATGAGTCAGGAGAAACTGGGTGAGGCGTTAGGCATCACGTTTCAGCAGATCCAGAAATACGAAAAAGGCACCAATCGCGTCGGCGCCAGCCGGCTTCAGAACATTTCGACGATTCTGAACGTGCCGGTCAGCTTCTTTTTCGAAGATGCTCCGGGCGATCCTGCGACTGGCCAGCCCGGCATGGCCGAGGCCAACAGTTCCAATTATGTGGTCGATTTTCTGTCTTCCTCGGAAGGCTTGCAGCTCAATCGCGCCTTCATCAAGATCTCCGACCCCAAGGTCCGCCGCAAGCTGGTCGATCTCGTCAAGTCGCTCGCATCCGAGCCGGAAGACAACTAGCGCCGGATCTATCAATCGCCCCCGGCGGCGCCCCTGTCGGATCAAGCGCATGCATGCCGCCCCCAATCAGAGATGCTTGGGGGCGGCATGCATGTACGCACCTGTCGGCCGTGAGCGGTCCGGAAACGCGCTTTTGAATTCGACACAAATTCTTCAACCCATCATATCAAGATATATTTATGTCATTGTGACCTTGTCAGAATGACATGTTGCTACTAAAGAAGCTGCATCTTGACACATGATGGAGCCCGCCATGGAGCGCTCGACTTTCCTTTTTACCAGTGAATCCGTATCCGAAGGCCATCCCGACAAGGTGTGCGACCGCATTTCGGATGAAATCGTCGATCTGGTCTATCGCGAAGCCAAGAAGACCGGCGTCGATCCATGGAGCGTCCGCGTTGCCTGCGAAACCCTGGCAACCACCAACCGCGTTGTCATCGCCGGTGAGGTGCGGGTGCCGCCTTCGTTGATCAAGCAGGACAAGGCGGGCAAGGACGTCATCAATCCGGCCAAGTTCAAATCCGCGGCGCGCAAGGCGATCAAGGCGATCGGCTATGAGCAGGACGGATTTCACTGGAAGACCGCCAAGATCGAGGTGCTGCTGCATTTCCAGTCCGCCCATATCGCCCAGGGCGTCGACAACGCATCCGACCAGCAGGGTTCGGAAGGCGCTGGCGACCAGGGCATCATGTTCGGCTACGCCTGCAATGAAACCCCGGAACTGATGCCGGCTCCGATCTACTACAGCCACAAGATCCTCGAATTGCTTGCCGCCGCGCGGCACAAGGGCGAAGGCGATGTCGGCAAGCTCGGACCGGACGCCAAGAGCCAGGTCACGGTTCGCTATGTTGACGGCAAGCCATCGGCAGCCGTCTCCATCGTGTTGTCCACCCAGCACCTTGATGGAAGCTGGGATTCGGCCAAGGTCCGCGAAGTCGTCGAGCCCTATATCCGCGAGGCGCTTGAAGGCCTTCCGATCGCCGATGACTGCAAGTGGTACATCAACCCGACCGGCAAATTCGAGATCGGCGGACCCGACGGCGACGCCGGCCTGACCGGCCGCAAGATCATCGTCGACACCTATGGCGGTGCAGCGCCCCATGGCGGCGGCGCCTTCTCCGGCAAGGACACCACCAAGGTCGACCGCTCGGCGGCCTATGCCGCACGCTATCTCGCCAAGAACGCGGTCGCCGCTGGCTTTGCCGATCGCTGCACCATCCAGCTCGCCTATGCCATCGGCGTGGCCCAGCCGCTGTCGATCAACGTCAACTTCCATGATACCGGCAAGGTCTCGGAAGCCGCGCTTGAAGAGGCATTGCCCAAGGTGATGGATCTGACACCGCGCGGCATCCGCGCGCATCTTGATCTCAACAAGCCGATCTATGCCCGCACTGCCGCCTATGGCCATTTCGGCCGCAAGGCTGGACGTGACGGCTCGTTCTCGTGGGAAAAGCTTGATCTGGTCAGGCCGCTCAAGGAAGCCATCAGGGGCTGATTTCACGGTTCGGCCCGGTCGCGACGCTTCGCGAGGCGGGCCGGATACCGAGGCTGAAGACATCATGAGCTCACCTGTAAGGCGGTCCCGCGCCACCGAAGCCTTTTATGGCCGGCGCAGGGGCAAAACGATGAAAGTGCCGCAGGCTGCGGCGCTTTCGTGCATGCTGCCCGCGCTGAAGCTTGATCTGACGAACCCGCCGCCCGTTCCGCTGTCCGGGCTTTGGCCGAGTGCGGTCCGTGAGATCCGGCTTGAAATTGGGTTCGGCGGCGGCGAGCACCTGCTGCACCGGGCGGGCCAAGCTGCCGGGACCGGGTTCATCGGTGTCGAACCCTTCGTCAATTCCATGGCCAAGATGCTTGGACAGCTGGAAACAGCGGGTCTGAACAATATCCGCGTTCATGATGATGATGCGACCCAGGTGCTGGACTGGCTACCCGACGCCTGTCTTGACCGCATCGATCTGCTTTATCCCGATCCCTGGCCCAAGAAAAAACACTGGAAGCGCCGCTTTGTGTCGAGCCTCAATCTCGATCGCTTCGCCCGCGTGCTCAAGCCCGGAGGCCGCTTCGGCTTTGCCTCCGACATTGACACCTATGTCAACTGGACGCTTGCGCACATTGCCGCGCACCCGGATTTCGAATGGACCGCCCGGACGGCCCGCGACTGGCGCGAGCCCTGGGCCGGCTGGCCCGGCACCCGCTACGAGGCCAAGGCCATCCGCGAAGGCCGCACGCCGTGCTATCTGGAATTCGCGCGCGCTGAATGAGGCATCCGCGTCAGGGTGAAGGCGCGGGGCATTGTGCCGATCTGTGTGGCATCGGGGAATTCCCTTGCCCGCGGCGTCGATTCAGGCTATACACCGTTCAAATTCTTGATCGTTATGAGCAAGGGTGGGCCCGCGAGGACCCGCTCTTTTTTGTTGCCCGCGGCCGTTCGCGGCAGGCGATCACCCGAACCACAGCGAGGATCCGGCCCTATGACAGACGAGCCAGCAATGCCAAACGATCAAAGACTGGTCACCGAGACCGGCGTTGACGGGCGCATTGCCGAAATCGTCGAGCCGGTGATTGAGGCCCTCGACATGCGCCTGGTGCGCGTGCGGATGTCCGGGCAGAACGGCAATACCCTGCAGATCATGGCCGAACGCAATGACGGCACCATGAGCGTTGAGGACTGCGAGGCGGTCTCGCGCGCGGTTTCTCCGGTGCTGGATGTGGAAGATCCGGTGGAAAAGGCGTATCATCTGGAAATATCGTCGCCCGGCATCGATCGGCCCTTGGTGCGCAAGTCCGATTTTGTCCGCTGGGAAGGCCACCTTGCCCGCTGCGACGCCTCGGTGCTGATCAATGGCCGCAAGCGTTTCCGCGGCTATATCCGGAATGTCACGGAGACCGGGTTTTCCATCGAGCGGGAACAGCCGGCCTATGGCGAAGAAAACATTGCGGTCATTCCCTTCTCGGCGCTGGCCGAAGCCAAGCTGGTGCTGACCGACGACCTGATCCGCGAATCGCTTCGCGCCGACAAGGCCGCCAAGGCGGCCGCAGCCGCCAATGGCACCGAAGCGGACGAACCGGCCGAAACCGGCGACGCCGACTGACGCAGCTTCGAGACTTCCGCCCTCCCGGAGGGCACGGACACGGCCCGCTCAAAGGCCAGAACAAGACCCGGCCCGGGTGTCGGGCCAGAACCAGACAAGGCCCGCACGGTCGCGGGCCGACACATGGAGACAGACATGGCAGTCAGTGCAAACAGGCTTGAGCTTCTTCAGATCGCCGACGCGGTCGCGCGCGAGAAGTCCATTGACCGCGAGATCGTCATCGCCGCCATGGCGGACGCGATCCAGAAGGCCGCGCGGTCGCGCTACGGATCGGAATCCAACATCCGCGCTGACATCAACGCCAAGACCGGCGAGATCCGCCTGCAGCGCCTGCTCGAGGTCGTCGAGCACGCCGAGGACTATGCCACCCAGATCCCGCTGCTGATCGCGCGCGACCGCAATCCCGACGCGCAGCTCGGCGATTTCATCGCCGATCCGCTGCCGCCGATGGATTTCGGCCGCATCGCCGCCCAGTCGGCCAAGCAGGTGATCGTGCAGAAGGTTCGCGAGGCCGAGCGCGACCGCCAGTATGACGAATTCAAGGACCGCATCGGCGAAATCGTCAACGGCACCGTCAAGCGCGTCGAATACGGCAACGTCATCGTCGATCTCGGCCGTGGCGAAGGCATCATCCGCCGCGATGAAACCATCCCGCGCGAGGCTTTCCGCTACGGAGACCGCGTCCGCGCCTATGTCTACGACGTCCGCCGCGAACAGCGCGGCCCGCAGATCTTCCTCTCGCGCACCCATCCGCAGTTCATGGTCAAGCTGTTCCAGATGGAAGTGCCGGAAATCTACGACGGCATCATCGAGATCCGCTCGGTCGCCCGCGATCCGGGCAGCCGCGCCAAGATCGCCGTGATCTCCAACGATTCCTCGATCGATCCCGTCGGCGCCTGCGTCGGCATGCGCGGCAGCCGCGTCCAGGCGGTCGTCGGCGAGTTGCAGGGCGAGAAGATCGACATCATCCCCTGGTCGCCGTCGCCGGCGAGCTTCATCGTCAACGCGCTGCAGCCGGCCGAAGTCTCCAAGGTTGTGCTCGACGAAGATGCCGAGCGCATCGAAGTCGTCGTTCCCGACGAGCAGCTGTCGCTGGCCATCGGCCGCCGCGGCCAGAACGTCCGCCTGGCTTCGCAGCTGACCGGATGGGACATCGACATCCTCACCGAGGAAGAAGAAAGCCAGCGGCGTCAGAAGGAATTCAACGAGCGCACCGCCTTGTTCATGGAAGCGCTGGATGTCGACGAGATGGTCGGCCAGGTGCTTGCCTCCGAAGGCTTCAGCCAGGTCGAGGAAGTGGCCTATGTCGATATCGGTGAAATCACCGCGATCGAAGGCTTCGACGAAGAAACCGCCAACGAGCTGCAGACCCGGGCGCGCGAATATCTCGACAAGCTCGAGGCCGAGCTCGACGCCAAGCGCAAGGAGCTGGGCGTCGAGGACGAACTGCGCACCGTGCCGGGCATGACCACGGCGATGATGGTGGCGCTGGGCAATGACGGCATCAAGACCTTGGAAGATTTCGCCGGCTGCGCCGTCGACGATCTGACGGGCTGGTCGGAGCGCAAGGATGGTGAAACCAAGCGGTTCGACGGCCTGTTCACCGGCCTCGAAATCACCCGCACCGAAGCGGAATCGATGATCCTATCGGCCCGTTTGGCCGTGGGCTGGATCACCGAGGACGAGCTCCTGGTCGAAGAGGCCGAGGGCGGCGAAGGCGAAGCGGAAGTTGAAGCAGGCGGCGAGGAGGCCTGAGGCCGTCGCCGGAGGCTTTGTGGTGAAGGTCAGGATCGAGCCCGTGAACGACCGGATGTGCATTGTAACGCGTGACCGCGGCCAGCCGGATGGTTTGATCCGCTTTGTCGCGGGGCCAGATGGCGCCATGGTTCCGGACTTGCGCCTGGCTCTTCCCGGGCGCGGTTGCTGGGTGACGGCGGAGCGGTCGATGGTGGACCAGGCGGTCAAGCGCAAGCTTTTCGGCCGGGCCCTCAAGACCGAGGTGACCACGGACCCGGATCTGGGCCAGGTGGTCGACAGGCTGCTGTGCGACAGCCTTTTCGGAATGATGAACATGGCGCGGAAATCCGGCCAGTTCATCACCGGTTCCGGCAAGGTCGAGGACGCCGTGCGGTCCGGCGGCGCAATCGCGCTGATGCATGCAACGGACGCCGCCGATGACGGTGTGCGCAAGTTGCGGCAGGCCAATACGGCCCGGGCGATGGGCGTCAAGGAGGCGGAGATACCCGTCTTTCGGCTGTTTTCAGCCGACGAATTGGCGCTTGCCCTGGGCGAAGGCGCTTTTATCCATGCCGCCGCGCTTGCAGGGCAGGCCGGTGAGGGTGTAGTGAAGCGCGCAAAGATGCTTGCGCGCTACAGGAACGGTCCCGAGGCGGGATCGGACTGAAGACGGGCTTCCGGGCGCTTCGCCCGGGTGCAAACGATCAAGAAGCCGACGCGCATGGGCGCGATGCGGTTTCCCGCGGAACGGATACGGAATGAACGACAGCAACGACGACAAGACGATCAGTGCACCCGGCAAGAAGACCTTCTCGCTGAAACGGCCCGCCGTTGAGCAGGGAATGGTTCGCCAGGAGATGGGCCGCGGCCGCACCAAGGCCGTGGTGGTGGAAACGCGCAAGCGCCGCCTCACGCGTCCGGAGGATGAAAACCAGGCGCCGCCCGTGACCCTCAAGCCGCGCCCTGCGCCGGTCGCTGAAAAGCCCAAGGAACCGGTGGCCCCGCCGCCGCCTCAGCGTGCGCCTGCGCCCACCGCACCGCCGCGCGGAGCCGTGCTCAACCGGCTGTCGGCAAGCGAAGTCGAAGCGCGCCGCCGTGCGCTGCAGGACAGCCGCGTCCGCGATGTTGAAGACAAGAAGCGCGCCGAGGAAGAAGCTGCCCGCAAGGCCGAGGAAGATGCGCGCCGCGCCGTCGAGGAGGCCGAGGCCGCCCGCCTGAAGGCCGAGGAAGACAAGCGCCTCGCCGAGGAAGCCGCAAGCCGGCCCCCCGTCGAGGTGGAAGCGCCGGTCGAGGCGACGCCGGAGGCGATTGTCGCTGCGCAGGCCGAAGAGGTGTCGCGTGGCCGTCGCCGCGAAAACGAGGCCGAGACTCCGGCCCGCACAGGCGGCCCGGCGCGTCCGGGCGCCAAGGTCGTGCGTCCCGAAACGCCCAAGCCCACCCGGCCCAAGGTCGAGGAAGATCGCCGCCGCGGCAAGCTGACATTGAACGCCGCGCTCAGCGACGATGGCAATGCGCGCGGCCGCTCCCTGTCCGCCATGCGCCGCCGTCAGGAAAAGATGCGCCGCTCGATGACGCAGGAGCCCCGGGAAAAGATTGCCCGCGAGGTCATTCTTCCCGAGACCATCACCATCCAGGAACTCTCGCAGCGCATGGCCGAACGGTCGGTGGATGTGATCAAGTACCTGATGAAGGAAGGCCAGATGATGAAGCCGGGCGACGTCATCGACGCCGATCTGGCTGAACTGATCGCCGGCGAATTCGGCCACACCGTCCGCCGCGTGTCGGAATCCGACGTTGAGCTGGGCATTTTCAATGTCGGCGACGAAGGCGGCGAAATGGTATCGCGGCCTCCGGTCGTCACCATCATGGGCCACGTCGACCACGGCAAGACCTCGCTGCTCGACGCCATCCGCGACGCCAATGTCGTCTCCGGCGAAGCAGGCGGCATCACCCAGCACATCGGCGCCTATCAGGTCGAGAAGAACGGTCAGCTGATCACCTTCATCGACACGCCGGGCCACGCGGCCTTCACCGCCATGCGTGCACGCGGCGCCCAGGCCACCGACATCGCCATCCTGGTGGTGGCGGCTGACGATGCCGTGATGCCGCAGACGATCGAATCGATCAATCATGCCAAGGCTGCGGGCGTTCCGATCATCGTGGCGATCAACAAGATCGACAAGCCGACAGCCAATGCCCAGAAGGTCCGCACCGACCTGCTTCAACACGAAGTGTTCGTCGAAAGCATGGGCGGCGAGGTTCTCGACGTCGAGGTCTCTGCCCTCAAGCACACCAATCTCGACAAATTGCTCGACGCCATCCTGCTTCAGTCTGAACTGCTGGATCTCAAGTCCAACCCCGACCGCACCGCCGAAGGCGTTGTGATCGAGGCCAAGCTCGATCGCGGCCGCGGCTCCGTCGCCACCGTGCTGGTTCAGACCGGCACGCTGCGTCCGGGTGACATCCTCGTGGCCGGCGATCAGTGGGGCCGTGTGCGCGCCCTGGTCAATGATCGCGGTGAGCAGGTCAAGGAAGCAGGACCTGCGTTCCCGGTCGAAATTCTCGGCCTTCAGGGTACGCCGCAGGCCGGTGACCGTTTCGCGGTTGTGGAAAATGAAGCCCGCGCCCGCGAGATTGCCGAATACCGTCAGCGGCTGTCCCGCGACAAGGCGGCTGCGCGTCAGAGCGGCTCGCGCGGCTCTCTCGAGCAGATGATGACCCAGCTGCAGGATACCGGCAGCAAGGAGTTCCCGCTTCTGATCAAGGGCGACGTGCAGGGCTCGATCGAAGCCATCGCCGGCGCCATCGACAAGCTGGCGACCGACGAGGTCCGTGCCCGCATCATCCATTCGGGTGCAGGCGCCATCACCGAGTCCGATATCAGCCTCGCCGAGGCTTCGGGCGCCGCCATCATCGGCTTCAACGTCCGCGCCAACAAGCAGGCGCGCGACGCGGCCGAACGCGACGGTGTCGAGATCCGCTACTACAATATCATCTACGATCTGGTGGATGACGTGAAGGCGGCGATGTCGGGCATGCTTTCGCCGGAACGCCGCGAGACCTTCCTCGGCAATGCCGAGGTCCTCGAGGTGTTCAACATCACCAAGGTGGGCAAGGTCGCCGGCTGCCGTGTCACCGAAGGCAAGGTCGAACGCGGTGCGGGCGTTCGCCTGATCCGCGACAACGTCGTCATTCACGAAGGCAAGCTCAAGACTTTGAAGCGCTTCAAGGATGAAGTCGCCGAAGTCCACGGCGGCCAGGAATGCGGCATGGCCTTCGAGAACTACGAAGACATCCGCGCCGCCGACGTCATCGAGTGTTTCCGCGTCGAGCACGTCACGCGTACGCTTTGATCGGACCAGAACCCGGCGCGTGAAGCGCCGGGTAATCCGCCCCTGTGTGGCGTCCGGGCCCTCGCGCCCGCATTTTCGGTTGGAAATTCATGACCAAGTCTTCATCTTCGGCTCCCTCGCAACGCATGCTGCGTGTCGGTGAGCAGGTTCGCGCCGCCATCACCCAGGCGCTGCAGCGCGGCGATATCCGCGATCCGATCCTCTCCAACACGCTCATATCGGTGACGGAAGTGCGCATGTCGCCTGACCTGACGGTCGCCACCGCCTATGTCACGCCTCTGGGCGTGGAGGATCACACCGCCACCATCGCGGCGCTCAACAAGAACGCCAAGTTCATCCGCGGCCGCGTTTCGCCCGATCTCAGGCAGATGCGCACCATTCCCGAATTGCGCTTCCGCGACGACACCAGCTTTGCCAATTACCAGCATATCGACCAGCTGCTGAAATCGCCGGAAGTCGCCCGCGATCTGGGCCATGACGACGCCGCGGACGCAGACAATGGCACCGGCACTGCCAATGACGGTGACAAGTAAGATGGCGACGCTCGTAACGCCTGACAAAATTGCAGCCATGTCGACCGAGGACCGCGCGACGCTCTATGCCAATTGTATGCGCACCGTGGACAATGAAGACGCCGTTTTCATTGTCGAGATGATTGTCGACAGCGGCTTGCCCTATGCCCGCAAGAAGGAATTGTCGCACGGCGACCCGGAATTGCGCGCCATCGAGTTGATCGTCAATGCGCCTGCCAATGAAGCGGCCATGCTCGGCGCCACGGATCACGGGCTTCCGCCCTTGAGCGTCATCGAGCCGCTGATCGTGAGGAAACTGAAAGGCCAGTACCGGGCGGATAACGGCGGCACGGTCCTGGCCGGTTACCTGGTCGCCAAGCGTCTTTACGCGCTCGACTTCGAGAAGGGTCCCTCAACGCCGATGCCGGCCGGCAGCGTCGCCAGGACCGCCGCCACATTCCGCAAGAAGCCGGGATACTGATATGGGCCGTCGCGGCAAGAACAAGGGCCGGCCCGTCTCCGGCTGGCTGGTGCTGGACAAGCCGTGGGATTTCGGATCCACCGAGGCTGTCTCCAAGATCAAATGGCTGTTCAAGGCGGAAAAGGCGGGCCACGCCGGCACGCTCGATCCGCTGGCTTCGGGCATGCTGCCGATCGCGCTCGGCGACGCCACCAAGACCGTTCCCTATGTGATGGATGGCCGCAAGGTCTATGAATTCACCGTCGCCTGGGGCGAAGAGCGCAACACCGACGATCTTGAAGGCACTGTTGCCCAGCAATCGGACGCCCGCCCCGACCGCGCCGCCATCGAGGCGATCCTGCCTTCCTATACCGGCGTGATCGAACAGGTGCCGCCGGCCTTCTCGGCCGTCAAGATCGGCGGCGAGCGCGCCTATGACATGGCCCGCGACGGCGAGGTGGTGGAGATCCCCGCCCGCGAGGTGGAGATCCACCGCATCACGCTTGTGGGCTGCCCCGACGCCGATCATGCGGTGTTCGAAGTCGAATGCGGCAAGGGCACCTATGTGCGCGCGCTGGCGCGTGATTTCGGCCGTGAACTCGGATGCTTTGGCCATGTGTCGGGCCTGCGCCGCACCATGGTCGCCCCGTTCTCCGAAGACGCCATGGTTCCGCTCGCCGATCTGATCGCGCTCGAAGAAATCGAGGACGAGGCCGAGCGCCTGGCCGCACTCGACGCCTATCTGGTGCCCGCCGGCGAAGCGCTCGGCATGCTGCCGCGCATCGATGTGAGCGAGGACCAGGCGCACCGCATCCGCATGGGCAATCCGATTATTCTGAGGGGCCGCGACGCCCCGGTCGCCACCGACGACGCCTGCGCCTTCGCGCGTGGCGCGCTGCTCGCGATCGGCGAAGTGGCCGACGGCGAATTCCGCCCCCGGCGGGTGTTCAAGGGCTGATCAGCCGGCGGCGTGATCCGGGGGCGTATCCGATAAGCCGCTTTCCGCCTCGATCCGTTCCGCCACCAGCGCCTGCAGCCGCCACAGATTTCGGTCATGGATGCCCAAGCTCTCGAGCATGGTGATGGTCGAGAACAGATACTCGGCCATCGAGCCGCGAAAACCGCAGGCATTCGCCAGAACGGCGGCGATCTCCTCGTCGGGCAATCCGGCCACATAGCGCGGGCTCTTGCGGTCCATGGCGAATGTCAGCGCCCTGAGCGGCCCCTGATCTGTGCGCACGCTGATCCAGCGCCAGGGAAAGGCCGAGGGCAACTGGCTGAGTTCGCGGCGGATCAGCCGGTGCAGCTCCGCCTCGAGCCCCTCCCACGGCAGCCGGTAGACCATACCGGTGCACTGGCCGCCGCGATCGAGCGCCATCATCAGACCCGGTCGGTCATGGCTGCCGCGATAGCGGTAATCCGGCCCGAGGCAGAACCGCCGGTGCCAGCCGATGGCGCGCGCCAGCCGCTTTTCCTCGAACGCGGTTTCCGGCTTCCAGATCAGCGAGCCATAGCCGAACAGCCAGAACGCATCGCCCGCACAGCTGGCCAGCATGCCGTCGACGGCATCCGTGAAATCCGCGTCCGTCGCTGCCCGGAACCCGGGCAGAAGCTTGGGGCCGGGGTCTTCGATCGGACGATGGACGAGGTCGACATGGCGTCGGGTCAACCGCATTCGTCTGGTGCCGGGCATGACGGTGTTTCCTTCCAGATCCAGGATCAAGGGTTTGGCTAGCTCGAACGGTCACGCCGCCTTTGTCAAGACTGGCCCCGTCTTGCCTGCAGCGCCCGCTTCGGGCAAATTGTGCCAAACGGGGATATGCCATGAAGAACGCCTGCCTCGCCCTCGCCACGATCGGCCTGCTCGGAAGCGGCGCCGGCCCCGCCCAGGCACAGACTGCCGGATTTGATGCAGAGGCCTGCGGCTGGTACATCATCCTGGGGTGCTCGAAGAGCCGTGTCGACGCCAGGCGTCGGCTTGTCGACATGGGCGGACCGATGGTCGGAGGCGGCGCCGGCTCGCGGGTGATCAACACCTCTGACCTCGATGGCTTCAACGACGGCTTCTACTGCGTGGCCGACGGCCCCTACATCTCGCAATCCGACGCCGGTTCGGTCGCCTGGATCGAGGCAGTGCCCGACGCCTATGTCAAGCGCGGCTGCTGATTCGCCGGCTTGAGCGATCAGGGCGCGCGCCTGCGGGGCCCTCACCGGCGGACCGGCAAAAATTCCTTTCATTTCGGGTCAAATTGGCCTATAGCCCAGCCGTTATCGCCGGTTTGACCGGCCTGACGTTCGAGGCCCTTGCTGGACGACATCCCGGCAGCGGGCGCCCCATCAATCCCTTTTGAAAGGATTTCACGATGTCGATTACTGCCGAGCGCAAGGCTGCGCTGATCGAAGAATATGCCACGAAGCCTGGCGACACCGGGTCACCGGAAGTCCAGGTCGCGATCCTGACCGAACGGATCAACAATCTGACCGGCCACTTCAAGGACAACAAGAAGGACAACCACTCACGGCGCGGGCTGTTGACGATGGTGTCCACGCGCCGTTCGCTGCTTGATTATGTCAAGCGCAAGGACGAAGCGCGCTACGCTGCGCTGATCGCCCGTCTGGGCATCCGCCGCTAAACGGATTGCAGGCGGGCGGGGCCTCGTGCTCCGTCCGCCGCAACACTTCTCCGGTCCTCACACAATCCAATCCGGGGACCGACCTGTTCCGGTGCACGCCATCGGCCGTAAAACGGCCTGATATGTGCGCCAACATCGTCCGATGAACCGGATCATCCGGTTCCGGATATTTTGAATAGCCCGTCATGGGGCAGGATTGCCGGACGCTTTCGCCGCCCTCGCGGGGCGGCCTCCACAAAGCCTCCCGCTGTCTTGCCCGAGATGCGCTCTAAACAACGAGGACACCACGCGTGCGGCCGAAACCGGCCGTGCCAGAGTGCCCGCACACGAAGGACAAGACATGTTCGATACCCACAAGGTCGAGATTGAATGGGGCGGCCGTCCGCTCATCCTGGAAACCGGCAAGGTTGCCCGTCAGGCCGATGGCGCCGTCATGGCCACCTATGGCGAGACCGTGGTTCTCGCCACCGTCGTTTCGGCCAAGTCGCCGAAGCCCGGTCAGGATTTCTTTCCGCTGACCGTCAATTATCAGGAAAAGACCTATGCGGCCGGCAAGATCCCCGGCGGCTATTTCAAGCGTGAAGGCCGCCCGAGCGAGAACGAGACGCTGACCTCGCGCCTCATCGACCGCCCGCTGCGCCCGCTGTTTCCCGATGGCTACAAGAACGACACGCAGATCATCATCACCGTTCTGCAGCATGATCTCGAAAACAACCCCGACATCCTGGCGCTCGTTGCAGCCTCCGCAGCGCTCACCATCTCCGGCATTCCCTTCATGGGCCCGATCGCCGGCGCCCGCGTCGGCTACATCAACGGCCAGTACGTGCTCAACCCGCATGTCGACGAAATGCCCGAATCCTCGCTCGACCTGATCGTCGCCGGCACTTCGGAAGCCGTTCTGATGGTTGAATCCGAAGCCAAGGAACTGGCCGAAGACGTCATGCTCGGCGCCGTCATGTTCGGCCAGAAGGGCTTCCAGCCGGTGATCGACGCGATCATCCAGCTGGCCGAAGCCGCCGCGAAGGAACCGCGCGACTTCACGGCGCCTGACAATTCCGGCCTCGAAGCCGAAATGCTCGCCATGTGCGAAGCCGGCCTTCGTGACGCCTACAAGAACACCGACAAGGCCGCCCGCTACAATGCCATCGATGCGGTCAAGGCCAAGGTCAAGGAGCATTTTGCTCCGGCTGACGGCGAAGAGGCCCGCTTCTCGTCCGAAACCATCGGCGCGGTGTTCAAGTCGCTGCAGGCCAAGGTCGTCCGCAACGCCATTCTCGACACCAAGAGCCGTATCGACGGCCGCGACCTGTCGACCGTGCGCCCGATCGTCTCCGAAGTCGGCATCCTGCCGCGCACCCATGGCTCGGCGCTGTTCACCCGCGGCGAGACCCAGGCCATCGTCGTCGCCACGCTCGGCACAGGCGAGGACGAGCAGTATGTCGACAGCCTGACGGGGACCTACAAGGCCACCTTCATGCTGCACTACAACTTCCCGCCCTACTCGGTCGGTGAAACCGGCCGCACCGGCTCGCCCGGCCGCCGCGAAATCGGCCATGGCAAGCTCGCCTGGCGCGCCATCCACCCGATGATGCCTGCCGCCGACCAGTTCCCCTACACGCTGCGTGTGGTCTCGGAAATCACCGAATCCAACGGCTCCTCGTCGATGGCCACCGTCTGCGGCACCTCGCTGGCGCTGATGGATGCGGGCGTTCCGCTCGCCAAGCCCGTCGCCGGCATCGCCATGGGCCTGATCAAGGAAGACGAGCGCTTTGCCGTTCTGTCCGACATTCTGGGCGATGAAGATCACCTGGGCGACATGGACTTCAAGGTCGCCGGCACCGCCGACGGCATCACCGCCCTGCAGATGGACATCAAGATCGACGGCATCACCGAGGAAATCATGCAGATCGCGCTTGGCCAGGCCAAGGACGGCCGTCTGCACATCCTGGGCGAAATGGGCAATGCGCTCGCCGAAAGCCGCGGCCAGCTGGGCGAATTCGCCCCGCGCATCGAGGTCATGAACATCCCGGTCGACAAGATCCGTGACGTCATCGGCACCGGCGGCAAGATCATCCGCGAGATCGTCGAGAAGACCGGCGCCAAGATCAACATCGACGACGACGGCACCATCAAGATCGCCTCGTCCTCGGGCAAGGAGATCGAGGCCGCCAAGAAGTGGATCCACTCGATCGTCGCCGAGCCTGAAATCGGCGTGATCTATGAAGGAACCGTCGTCAAGGTTGCCGACTTCGGCGCCTTCGTCAATTTCTTCGGCCCCAAGGACGGCCTGGTGCACATCTCGCAGCTCGCCGCCGAACGCGTCTCCAAGACCTCCGATGTGGTCAAGGAAGGCCAGAAGGTTTGGGTCAAGCTGCTCGGCTTCGACGAACGCGGCAAGGTTCGCCTGTCGATGAAGGTCGTCGACCAGGAAACCGGCCAGGAAATCGCTGGCGGCGGCGAATAAGCCCCAACACGAGGGCGGGAGACCGCCGGACGGTTATGGAATGAGAGAAGCCCTCGGATTGGGAAATCCGGGGGCTTTTTGTGTTCGGGGTCAGGACAAGTCCTTGGATTGGAGTGCTGTCAGCCTATTGGACGAGACTGGCCAGTCGCCGCGCTCCCTCGCGATTGTCCTGCGTGGAGCT
>NZ_JACIYP010000460.1 GCF_014359905.1 Hoeflea sp.
GTCAAGACGACGGCCGTTCGCGACGGCGATGAACTGGTGATCATCGGGTCCAAGCGTTTCTGCTCGGGGGCCGCGATCTCGGACTATATCTATGCGCTGGTGCGCACCGGTCCGGCCGATGCGCGCTATAAGAACCTCTCGATCGTGCTGATCCCGCCGACGGCTCCGGGTGTCTCGATCACTGGCATCGACTGCATGGGCATGAAGGGCGCGGCGACGACCGATGTCTCGTTCACCGATGTGCGCGTGCCGGCCTGGAACATCATTGGCGGCGAGGACGGCTGGAACCGCGGCTGGGACTTCATCGTCGGTTCGGGGCTTGATGTCGAGAAGCTTGAGGTTGCGGCTATTGCTCTCGGCATCGCATCTGCAGCCTTCGATGACAGCTGGGAATATGTGCAGGAGCGCAAGCAGTTCGGGCGGGCGATCGGCACCCAACAGTCGATCCGGCACATGCTGGCGGACATGCGGACCTCGCTCCATTCCTGCCGGCTGATGATGATGCATGCCGCCTGGCTGGCCCAGCAGGGCAAGACCTGCCGCCTCGAAACGTCGATGACCAAGCTTCACCTCTGCGAGGCAGGCAAGAAGATCGCTCTCGACGCGCAGACGATCTTCGGCGCCTACGGCTATGCGAAGGATTTCGACGTGGAGCGCTACGTCCGCGATAGCCTCCTGATGCCGATCATCGGCGGCTCTGCCGCGATCCAGCGCAACAACATCATCAACTGGATGGGATTACCAAAGAAGTAATGCGGCCGGATTGGCCGCCCTTTCGGGAGGAGGAACGGAAATGGTCGGGACGGCAAAAGGTCGGGTGACCTTCGACTTCAGCGGCATGACCGCAATCGTTACGGGTGCCGCAAGCGGTATCGGGCGTCAGACGGCGCGTGATTTCATCGCTGCCGGCGCGCGCGTGGCGATCAACGATCTCGATCCGGCAGAGGTGGCCGAGTTCGCTGCAGAGCTGGGTTCGTCGGCTCTCGCAGTGCCTGGCGACGTGACGGACGAGGCTACCGCGAAGGGCATCGCCGACAAGGTTGCCGGTGAATGGGGCGATATCGATTTCCTCGTCAACTGTGCCGGCATCGCCGACGAGATGAAGCCGACTTTCGAGCAGGACATCGACCGTTGGCAGCGGATTGTCGACGTCAGCCTCCGGGGCAGCTATCTGATGACACGCGAGGTTGGGCGCCACATGGCGAAAGCGAAGTTCGGCGCCGTCGTCAACTTTTCATCCATCGCGGGCGTTGTTGGCCTTCCGGGCCGGAACGCCTACAGCGCCGCGAAGGCTGGTCTCGTGATAATGACACGCGCACTCGCGTCGGAATGGGCCTGCTACGGCATCCGTGTGAACGCAATCGCACCTGGCTACATCGACACGCCGATGGTCGAAGGCCTGATGGTGCGCGGCCGGATGGGCACCGAGCCGATCCTGCGCCGAACCCCGATGGGCCGCTTCGGCCAGCCGTCCGAGATATCCGCAGCAGTGCAGTTTCTGTGCTCGCCAGCCGCTTCCTACGTCACCGGGGTCTGTCTCCCGGTGGATGGCGGCTGGGTCGCGTTCGGCGGCAATGCGCTGCCGGAACCCGACAGTATCGCATGACCGCAGCCTCGCACCCGCTGCCCGACAGCATCGAGTGGCGCACGCCGCTTGCGCTTCTGGCGCGCAATGCGGCGCTCTATCCGAACAAGCTCGCCCTCGTGGCCCAAAGCGCCATGGGGGGCGAGACACGGCTCGGCTATGCCGCCTTGGCCTTCGCGGTTGACCGGGCGGCCGACGCCCTCCGCACGGCCGGGCTTGGGCCGGGGGACAAGCTGGCCATCCTGTTGACCAATAGTGCGGCGGGTGAATACCTGCCGATTGCCTTCGGCG
>NZ_JACIYP010000461.1 GCF_014359905.1 Hoeflea sp.
CGCGCAGCAAGTCTGCCTTCGCGCCGGATTTCATCGTCATCGGTGCGATGAAGGCGGGGACCACGACACTCTCGCGCTATCTCGCGCAATTCGACGAGATCAGCATGTCGCGGATCAAGGAAACCGATTACTTCATTGAAAAGAAGAATTACCCCCTCGGCGAGGACTGGTATCGACGCCAGTTCGACCTCAGTCGCCCGCTGGTGGGCGAGGCCTCACCCAACTATACGAAGTACGACATCTTCCCAGGGGTGCCGGAACGGATTGCCGGCATCGCGCCCGGAGCCAAACTCATCTTCATTGCCCGCGACCCGGTCGCACGCTTCGCGTCGCACTATCGCCATTCCTGGTCCCAAGGCCACATGCAAGTCGCGCCCGCCGATCTCCTGGCCAGCAGC
The DNA here is from genome assembly GCF_014359905.1 of Hoeflea sp. Lineage (GTDB taxonomy): Bacteria > Pseudomonadota > Alphaproteobacteria > Rhizobiales > Rhizobiaceae > Hoeflea. The sequence goes on from NZ_JACIYP010000461.1 coordinate 399, forward strand.
AACGGCCGCCACATGATCGAGTGCAGCCGCTACGGCGCCCAGATTGATCGCTATCTTGTCCATTTCGACCGGTGTCAGTTGCTGTTTCTCGATTTCGATGAACTGTGCAGGGCACCACAGCAGCTCTGCGATGAAGTGGCCGATTTTCTCGGGATCGCCCGCAGGACCATCCGGTCCGAACTGCCCGCGAACACGGCCGACCAGATCGCCAACGTTCCCCGGGTTCTGAAACGCGCCGCTCGCACGACCTTGGCCCGCAAGCTCGATCACGTGCTTCCGATGTCCACGCGGGCCTGGATCCGCGCTGCCTGGTCCTTTCGCAAACCGGATGCTGCTCCGACGTTGGACGCCGCCCTCTTGGATACGGTTTCCGAACGACTGCGCGAAGATGCGCGGCATTTCCGAGACCTCTCAGGCAGGGAGTTCAGCGCGTGGCGCGTCTGATTGCACAAGGGCTGATGGCGGCCGCACTGGCGGTCGCCGGGGCCTATCCAGCTTGCGCCGGGCCGGACCTGTCCCTCTACACGCCCGTCCTGATCGAGGATTTCGATGGTCCGCTGAACCGGTTCGACGGCGTCACGGGCGTCTGGAGGGACTATCCGCGGCGCGAAAAATACATCGGAAACGGCCCGCCCTCTCTCTACGTAAATCCAACCATGCTGCGAGAGGACGGTACCCCGCTTGGCCTGAACCCGTTCACCGTCGCGAATGGCCATCTCAGCATTTCGGCGGCGCCCATTCCGGCCAACACACTTGGCGATGTCCACAGCCTGCTGCTGCGGGCGGGGTACAAGGCCGCAGCAGCCGACAAGGTGCGCTACTACTCCGGCTCGCTTTCGACGCGGTCAAGCTGGGCGCAAACCTATGGCTATTTCGAGATGCGCGCCCGCCTGCCCGAGGGGCGCGGCCACTGGCCCGCCTTCTGGCTGGTGTCAGCCGTCGACGGCTGGCCACCCGAGATCGACATCTTCGAGGTGCTTGGTCGCGAAAACGGCGCCCGAGGTTCCGGCGCGGAGGACAATCTGCTTCACCTCCGGGTGCACTTCGACGAGATCGCTGCTAACGGAACGCCGGCGCCGGACCCGGTTCGTGCAAACAGGTTCGACCTCGAAGGTGGAGAGCCTCAGCCCGCAATCGAGCGCAAAGGCCCCAAGGGTCTGAGATACACTTTTGCGAAATCCGTTGATGTCGGGGCGCGCTTCGGACGCGACATCTTCGACGAGTTCAACGTCTACGGCCTTTCCTGGACACCCGAGGAAATCATCTGGTGGTTCGGCCCATCGAGCGACCGGATGACCGAAATATTCCGAAGCCCGACGCCGCGGGATGTGAACGGGCCAATGTCGGTTGTCATCAACAATCAGATCGGTGGGACCTGGGCGCGGGATCCCGATCCTGACGCGGATGCAGAGACCTTCAGCCACGGTTTCGAGATCGACTACGTCAAGGTCTACGCGTTGACGCCGAC
>NZ_JACIYP010000462.1 GCF_014359905.1 Hoeflea sp.
GCCCGCATCATTCCCATGGTCGATTACACGGCCAAGACCATCGGCCGCATGATCGGCTGAGCAAAGAAAACCGGAAGCAAGCAGCGAACCATGACACAGAATTCCAAGCCGCAGAACGATGCCCCCGAAGCCCAGGAGACGGACGTGACCGCCGCCGAGACCGAGGTGCAGGACGCCATGGACGAAGCCGGAACCGAGGAAGCCACCGAAGCGGCCGAGATCGACGACGCGACCCGGGCCCTGGCCCAGGAGCTGGCGGAAACCCGCGACAAGCTGCTGCGCGCCGTCGCCGAGATCGAAAATGTGCGCAAACGCGCCGACCGCGACCGCGAGCAGGACCGCAAGTTCGGCATCGCCAACTTCGCCGGTGATGTCGCCGGTGTGGCCGATGATCTGCGCCGGGCGCTGTCTTCCGTGCCGGCCGAAGCGGCACACGAACCCGCCGTGAAGGCGCTGATGGAAGGCGTCGAGATGACCGAGCGCACCCTGCTGACAGCGCTGGAAAAGCATGGCGTGCGCCGGGTGGCGCCGGAGCCGGGCGAGCCCTTCGACTATAATTACCATCAGGCGATGTTCGAGGTGGAGAACAGCGGCCAGCCCGCCGGCACCGTCGTGCAACTGCTGCAGCCGGGCTATGTCATCCACGACCGGCTGCTGAAGGCGGCCATGGTCGGCGTCGCCAAGGGCGAATCCAGGCCGGCTGACCGCATCGACACCTCCGCCTGACCTGGCCCTCTCACCGCGCCGGCGACAGACTCTCAGCCGCCGGGTCATGTGCCCGGTGGGTGGCTCGTGCCTTGTCATGATCGGCAACCGCGTAGCAATAGGCACAGCCATGCGGACAGGTATCGTAGCGGCCGATGTCGCGCGATTCGGCGCACAGGCAGCCCGGACGATTGCCTTTCACCCGGGCCATTATGTCGCGGCCCGCGACATCCGACAGCCGCCTTGCATCGATGCAGGCAGCGGGCGCCACGTCCTCTGTCAGCCGGTCGGGTTGGGCACAGAGCGTGAGCCGCATGCCCGACTCCCGGGCGATCTGCGCCAGATCGCCCAGCAAAAGCGCGGATTCCTCCGGTTCCGGCACACGCCAGGCGAGGCCGCGATGCTGTGCTGCCCGGTCCAGATTGCGCATGGTCTTACGGTAGGGTACGAGGATCGAGACCACCGCCTCATCCACCGCCCCGGCAAGCGCCTGCGCCATCCGGCGGAAAGTGGTGCGATGCCAGTCGGCATCCATACAGTCCGCACCCATCCCGTCGGCGAACAGGATCGGATCATAGCGCCAGACCACCGCACGCTGCCCATAGGCCGTCGCCAGCGCGCGCATCTGGGCGATGGCGGCATCGGCCGGCAGGGTGGCGCGCTCCCACTCGCGCGGATAGCCGGTCGCCGTGTACTGGACGATAAAAGGCAGCCTCCGCGCCGTGACCTCTTCGAGCGCCGGCAGGAAGGGTGCGACGTTACGCGTCCAGAACACGAAGCCGTCCACGGCATCCGCCGTGAGCGCCACCCTGTAAGGCCTGCTGCCATAGGGATTGGCGACCATACAATGGCCCGCGCGCAGCCGTTCCCGGAACCACTCGCCGTAGAAAGCCGGGATGTCGGTACGGTAGCTCGCAGAGACGATCATGGGCCATTTCACCGGTTTTCGGGTCTGGATTGGCGGATTTTCACCGTTGCAGCGCCAAGTGCTGCTGCCTATATACCCTTGCAGTTCCGTCAGGTCAGCTTAACCCCATCGCATAAGGGGGCTCCGACCGGTGCCTTGACGGGCCGAGTGAGCCCTGCTGAAGAAAGGAAATAGAGCATGTCAAAAGTTATCGGCATCGACCTTGGTACGACCAACTCCTGCGTCGCC
>NZ_JACIYP010000463.1 GCF_014359905.1 Hoeflea sp.
GATCGCGAAGAGGTGATCGCCTATCTGTTCACCACTAGCAAAAAGGAATTCAGCATCGCGGCTGCATTCGTAGCGGCATCGGGTCTTCCTTCAGAGATCGCAGTGCCTGCTGCCTTCTTCGCGGTGATCCAAATGATCACGTCACCGATTGCAGCAAAGATGTTGGCATCGTGGGAACCACAATTTGCTTCGCCAACCTAACCCTAACACGAACGGAAGGTCTGGGCTCGAAGCAGCCTTGCAGCAACGGAGCGCCGTGAACAATAGCCGGTACGTCTGCCGCCTCTCGGTGATCCCAACCAGTATACCAAAGGCATCAAAACAAACTGAATCAATTCCACCGCAAAAAGGCGAAAGCGCAGTCTCGGTCACAGGCGCAAGGGCTGCGTGTCCGGCTTCTGATCAAACAGGATCACCCGCCCGTCGCCGCTGCTCGGACTGTTGACCAGCACGAACGGCACATCCGCCCCGTCCTTTTCATAGATGCAGCGGTATTTCATCTTGCCATCGAGCGGATCGCGCACCTGATCGTAGCGATAGCTGTACTTGATCCCTTGGTCGATCCAGGCCTCGACGCCTGCGGGCGTCACCAAGGACATGGGCTGCCCATCCAGCAGCAACGTTTTGCCCACGTTGAATACTTCGTCCATCTTTTCGGTCTCCTCTGTTTGTCCTGTCAGGCCGCGTCACAGGCTGTGGCCTTCGCCACGATCCCTGTCCCGCGTGTTCTCCTGTTCGTTGTCATCGCGCTCCTGCTCGCGGTCGCTGTCCGGTTCCAGCCGCTCGCGCGGCTTGTTCAAAACGTCCTTCAGCCGCTCGTTGACAGACGGCTTGCGCTCCTCGCGCTTGATGTCCTCGGAACGGTCCTGCCTTTGACGCTGGGCCGGGGTCCGTGACGGTCTCGCGGCATCCGCGCCGAGGTCATTTTCGCTGTACCCGTCCAGCTTGTGAACCGCCGCCTGGCCATCCTGCCCGGCGTCCTTCTCCATGATCTCCTTCAGACGCTCGCGCGCGTAATTGCGACCTTCCGGCTTCGGCGTGTCGTCCTGGTCCCGCGACCGGCCCACGACCTGCGACAACCGCTCCCGGATATCGTCCGACGTGCGCCCGTCGCGATCTTTCGCGGCTGCGGCCCTGAGCGCCGCCAGACCGGCAGAAACGCGGCCCTGCCCCGCCTCGCGCTCGATGCCGTAGGTCTCCCGCGCGATATCCAGCCGCTCACGCATTTCACGGAAAGCGGCGCGGGCCTGGCGGGCGGCGTAAACCACGGCCCCGCGCTCGGTGACGGGGACGTATTCCCGCCTCTGACGCTCGGCCATCACCTTGGCCCGTCGCTCCATGGAATTGGCCGCTGGCCCCAGCTTCAGCTCGGGGTCGCGGTCCAGTTCCTCGGCGGACAGCTTGTCGCCACGATCCAGCGCCGTCTCGCGCTGCTTCTCAAGCGACCGGTGATCGACACGCTCGACCTCCCCGACACGCTCCAGCGCGCGGTTCTGCAGCTCGGCCCAGAGGCCGCGCATCTGCTCGATCTCGACACCACCGGTTTTGGCGGAATCGAGAACCCGTGTCTTGGCGGTGAAGCCCCCGGCTTCCAGCTTGCGGGTGGACGTCAGAACATGGGCGTGGTGATTGCGCTGATCACCTTCGCGGTGCGGTGCATGGATCGCCACATCGACGGCCACGCCGTAGCGGCTGACCAGTTCCTGGGCGAAGTCGCGGGTGATCTGCGAGCGGTCCTCGGCGCTGATCTCGGACGGCAGGGCCAGCTCCCATTCGCGGGCGGTGACGGAGTTGCGACGGGTCTCGCTGGCCTCGGCCTCGTTCCAGAGGCGGGACCGATCCTGCGCCCAATCCGG
>NZ_JACIYP010000464.1 GCF_014359905.1 Hoeflea sp.
CTCGTGCCATGTTCGTCTCCTGTGATCGGTTGGGGTCAGGCCAGCTGGTCGGCCGTGGAATAGTGCAGCAGCACCGGGATCACTGCGGCCTTCAGGCTCGCCGCGCCCTCGACCGGCAGATCGACTGGGCGCGGCGCTTCCGCCTCGACCCAGTCGCAGAGCTCGCCCAGCGTGCGGTCGGCGGCAATCGTCGCGCCCACGCTGGCGCAGAGCGTGTCGAAGAGGGCGTCACGGTCGGCTCCCTGAACGACCGCCTCGATCTCGGCGCGGTGCTGGTAGTGGTAGCGCAGGGGCGACAGCGTCACCTCGGGCTCACCCGGCTCGCCGTCACGCAGGATCAGCAGGCCATTGGCCGGCACGCGCTCGGGCAGCACCTCGCCGCGCAGGGCGGTGGCAGGAAGCGCCGAGAGCCGCGCGTGCAGCGCGGCGAGGATGGTTTCGCGTGGACTGGGCATTGATCCTATCCAAGAGCAGAGTCACTTAGGATCCACTTTGCCTTGGCGCTTTGCTGCGCTTGATGCCTATGATCGACTCGAGATTTCAGGGATGTGTCCAAGAAAATGACAAACACTACATTTCGACGCTACACGAACTTGGCCGCAGCCATTCATCTCCTGCAGAAACGCAAGATCACGCTCCTTGATCCCTCAACCTGGGATGACAGGAATGATGCGTTCTTCATGTCAGAATACAAGCGACGCACGAATTCAGCTTCTGTGTTGGCGCTGTGCTTTGCTGAAAGCCATGAGACATATCACCATTGGCGGGTCTTTTCGCACGGCTCCGACGGCGTTTGCATCGAATTCGACAAGGAAGGACTGTTAGGGAACTTCAACCAGGATGGGAGTATTCGGCACAGCACCATGAATTACACTCTTCTAAAGCAGGCGAAGAAGATGGCCGACATTGATGTCGAGCAGCTTCCTTTTCTAAAAAGGTGGCCTTACGGCGATGAAGCCGAGTACCGCGTCGTCCACGTAGACCGCGACGTTTCAAAGCCCTTTCATGACGTGCCGATTAGCTTGAGTCATGTAAAGCGCATCACTTTGAGCCCTTGGTTGGCATCGGCACTCTCGGACTCTGTAAAGGCAGCCTTAAAGTCGATCGATGGCTGCTCGAAGATAAGGATCCATCGATCGACCCTGATCGACAACAAGGACTGGAAGAAGTTGGCTGGCCGCGCTGCGCCGATTTTGCCTGACAACCCCTAATTGCTCGCAGAGCTAGCGATTTGCCAAATCCTCAACCCAGTTCGCCACGATCAGCCCCGGCACGCTGTCCAACGCCCGGTCTGCATCCCGCGCGAGGTCCAGCCGCTTCGGCAACTTCACTTGCGGCACCAGCAGGAAAATTGGCGCGGTGACTTTGCCGCGCCCGGTCTTCGAGCGCGACACGACCGCCTGGCCCTTCGTATTCAGCCGCCCCTCCGCCACAAGCAGGCTCGGGCCGGTGCGGCGATAGACTAAACGCAGGCGCATGCCGCGTCGCCGTTCCCATTCGCCGGGTGTGATCCGGCCACCGCGCAGGGATTTGCCTGCGGCGGACAGCGGGATCGCCAACCAGAACCCATCTTTGGAGCGGATCAGCGGACCCGTGTCATGCGCGCCCACGATGACAGGGGCCTTCGACCAGACCAGCGCCGCCGCATCCAGACTCTCGCCCGACCTCGGGAAGTTCTGGCTCCGGATCGAGTTGGCCAGCCGGGCGCCGAGCCCCGCGCCGGTAATCTGCAGCCTCCACGCGGTCTTCAGCCCGGTCCCGGCCTCGCGCATGGCGGCCGTCACCGCGCGTTCGCCCGCCGCGACCTCGGCCGCCATCATCGTGACGATGTCGGGATCGATGTCGAGCTTCAGTT
>NZ_JACIYP010000465.1 GCF_014359905.1 Hoeflea sp.
GTTGGAATCGGTCCGGAACGGGAATGTTCCTGCACCGTTCAGTGAACGAATGAGGAACAAGTAAGCAACCTTTTGGAACGAGTCAAGCAGTTACGCTGATCTGGGGTTTGCTGTCTTTCATTGTCTTGGAACGGAAACGCGAGCGGGACGTTCGTGCTCCCAACAGGCTCACCCGGCGATGTTTCACGGACGGGCAAAGCTGCAACACGCAAAACTAGGGGATTTCGTGAACGCGCTGTCATATCGACCGGAAATTTGACCGGCCCCCACTGAGTGGTCCGCGTTGATTGTTAGTGCAAGTTTGCCTCTGGCGCCATGGCTGGCCGTAGGTGGAGCGAAGCGGAACCGGAGGGCAGCCATGGCGGTGTCGCCGTTTCCGGTGCCGGTGGTCGATACCCCAACGAACTGTGCGGCCTAATGGTGTTGTAATGCCTCCGCCAGGCTTCGATCAGGATCCGGGCCTCGGTCAGGGTGTAGAAGATTTCCCCGTTCAAGAGCTCGTCACGCATCGAGCCGTTGAAGCTCTCGCAGTAGCCATTCTCCCATGGGCTGCCGGGCGTGATGTAGAGCGTCTTCACACCGACCTTTGTCAGCCATTTCTGCACCGCATTGGCGATAAATTCGGGGCCGTTATCTGACCGTATGTGCGCCGGCGGGCCTCGGGTGACGAACAACTCGGCCAGTGCCGCCAGCACATCCTCGCTGCGAAGTCGTCGCGCGACAGGCAATGCCAGGCACTCCCGGCTGGCTTCATCGATGATCGACAGGATGCGGAACTTGCGACCATCATGCGTCCGTCCCTCGACGAAGTCGTAGGACCACACGTGCCCTGGATACTCGGGTCGCAAGCGGATACATGATCCGTCGTTGAGCCAGAGCCTCCCCCGCTTTGGTTGCTTCTGCGGCACCTTGAGACCCTCGCGTCGCCAGATGCGCTCTACCCGCTTGCGGTTCACATGCCAGCCGGCATCCCGCAGCAGGGCCGTCACCCGACGGTAGCCGTAGCGACCATATTGCCGGGCCAGGGCGATGATGTCTTCAGTGAGCGCGGCTTCGTCATCTGCCCCACGCGGCATCTTGCGCTGTGTCGATCGATGCTGCCCGAGCACACGGCAGATCCGCCGCTCGGACACGGGCATCATGCCCCGGATATGATCGATACAGCGCCTGCGGCGCGCGGGGCTCAGAAGTTTCCCCGGGCAGCCTCCTGCAAAATCAGCTTGTCCAGGGTTAGGTCCGATACCGCCCGTCGTAACCGAGCGTTCTCCTTCTCCAGCTCTTTCATGCGCCGGGCCTGATCCATCTTCAGGCCGCCATACTCTTTGCGCCAGCGGTAGTAGCTCTGCTCGGTGACGCCAATCCGGCGACATGCATCCGCCACCGTTCCGCCCTGCGCCAGCACGATCTCCGCTTCACGCAGCTTGCCGATGATCTCTTCCGGCTTGTGCTTCCTCGCCATTCCATTCCTCCTTCGTGACCAATTCTAAAATAGAAATTGGGCCACTCAGAAGGGGGCAGATCAAAGGAACAACCGTGTTCGATCTGGTCGAATTGCGTGACGTCGAATGCAAATGAAAAGAGGACAACATATGCGCGGTCTATTGAATTTTGCCTTGGCGGCAGTGGCGATGCTGGTAGCCCAGCCGGCCCTGGCATCGATCAACTTCGGCAATCCCTATGTCTTCGCCAGCCAGGCCGAAGCGGAGAAGGGCATTTCTTTGCCGCTGTACGGCGGCAGCGAACGTGAGGTGAGTTACGTCTCGGTCCGCGTCTATCGCTGGGTCCAGACGGCTGACGATGCCTACGCGCTGGAACCGGCTCCGGAAGTTGCAGTGTTTCCGCAGATGGTCCGGC
>NZ_JACIYP010000466.1 GCF_014359905.1 Hoeflea sp.
CCACCCCTGACGTTTGCAACCCCATGCCGGCGCAATCAATATTCCGGCAGCCATTGCTCAAAGCCAGCCGCGATTCTTGAAAAAAAGATAGGGCAGGACTGCAGACAAGACCATGAGGCCGAGCGCGAAGGGATAGCCCAACAGCCATTCGAGTTCGGGCATGTGCTTGAAATTCATGCCGTAGATCGACGCGATGAGCGTGGGCGGAAGAAAGACGACGGCGGCCACCGAGAATATCTTGATGATGGCGTTCTGTTCGATATTGACCATGCCAAGGGTCGCATCCAGCAGAAACGTGATCTTTTGCGACAGGAAACTGTCGTGGTCGGACAGCGAACGCACATCGCGCGACAGGGTCTTGATCCGCTCGCGCGTTTCCTTGTCCGTCTTGCGGTGGATGGCGCCCTGGCCGAGAAATCCGATCAGTCGTTCGAGCGTCACCAGACTGTCGCGGATATTCGAGGTCAGGTCGCCCTTGCGGCCGATGGTTTCCAGAACCTTCTGAAAATCCTGGCTTTTGCTTGGCCTGGCGCCCTTGTGCCGGAAAATGTCGCGCGAAATGGTGTCGATCTCGCGCCCGGCGCGTTCGAGGATATCCGCAAGGCGGTCCACGATCGTTTCCAGCAGGGCCACGAGAACACCTTCGCCGGTCTCGCAGCCCATCGCCAACTTCTCGGCGCGTTGCGGGAATGTCTGGAACGCCCGCGGTTCGTGATAACGCACCGTGATCAGACGGTTGGCGGCAAGCACGAAAGTGACAGGCAGCATCTGGGGATCGTCGCCATCGGCCTGCGCCGGCAACGTCGCGGTCATGAAGGCGGCGCCATCTTCGTTGTAAAGACGCGACGAGATCTCGATCTCCTCCATCTCCTCGCGGGTGGGAACGTCGATTCCCAACCACTTCTCGATGTCGGCCTCTTCCGCGTCGGTGGGGTTGACGAGGTCGAGCCAGACCAGCGAATCGAGCGGCTCCTGGGCGCCGTCCTGCGGACGCAGCCTTCCGGCCTCGTTGCGGTATCCATGGATCATCTCTGTGTCCTTTCGCTTCTTCCGTTCGTCATGCCAACCTGGCTTGAATCCATGGCGCACGTTATCGACGGACAGGAGAGAAGCGAAAGCTCGGACTGTTCGGAAACTTGAATAACTGGCAAAGCGCGCAAATGGTTCTTGAGCGACGAGCCGTCAATGCGATCGATCGAGTAGGAACCCTGTAGCGATGGTCTTGGGTGGCAACCTGCATCAGCACGCCGAACGTGCTCGCGGATCGTCGATCAGCTTGCCGTGAACTGCCCCATCATGCCAGCGTGCCTTCATGTTCAAGGATATGGCAGTGGAACATGAGCGGTGTCTCGGCGCTCGCAGGCTGGTCGAAGCGGGCAAGGATCTCTGCCTCGCCGGGGACCAGGACGGTATCCTTCCACCCGGTGTTTTCAGGTCGCGGCAGCGCGCCGTTCTCTGACACCACCCGAAACCGCACACCGTGGACGTGGAACGGGTGAGCGACCATCGTGCTACGCATATTCCAGCGCTCGACCGACCCGAGCGCCACCTCGAAATCGACCCTGTTCATGTCGAAGGGGCGGCCGTTGATGGCAAAGCCGCCCCCACCCATCATCATGCCGCCCATGCCCATGTCGAGCGAAACCTGCCGAATCCTGATCTCCTTGCCTGACAGATCCTCGGGTGCGGCGTCAAGCTGGTCCGGCAGGCGCGTGATCCGGGCCGTCAGTGTGGGGTCTTTCTCGAATTGCAGAACACCATAGGGCTTACCGGGATCGCTGATCAGCACCGGCGCCCCGCCTGCGGCGAAATCGACAAGGATCTCCGCGCGTTCGCCCGGAGCAAGCCGC
>NZ_JACIYP010000467.1 GCF_014359905.1 Hoeflea sp.
CGAGGGTCCGCGTTTACGCGAGTCATGCTGCATATCGGTGCGAAGCCAAGTGGCAGCTTCGTACCGGGCTATTGGCTTCTCAGTGTCCAGCGACACTGCTCGTGAAAGCGCGCGACATCGAAGGTGGTGATTTTGGGGGAAGCGGAGGCCGGGCGTAGCCCGGCTGTAGCTTCCCCCAAAATCTCGCGCGGGATTGCCCCGTGCGGTTGGCGGTGACGGCGGTCAGGGTGGTTCGATCTTCAACTCCCCTGAAGAGGATCGGATGCCCGGCCGTTTCATCACCGACCGACAACACGAGGACTACATGACCCTTCGTCCCCATCACACCCAGAAGATCGCGGCGGCCAAGGCCGGGTTCAGCGCGAGCACCGGATCGCGGATCGATCACGACCCTCGGCCTCCGTCCCGGAAGAACCAGGACCGCCGGCATGCCGGCGGCAAGCCCGACCCGCTGGCCGGGCTGTGGGAGGAGGAGATCGTTCCTTTTCTGGAACAGACCCCTGGGCTGCGGCCGGTCACGGTGCTGGAGCAGCTCCAGTTGCGCCACCCTGACCGCGATCTGACCGCGGCGCGGCGGACGCTCGAGCGGCGCATGCGCACATGGCGCGCCCGGCATGGCGAAGACCGAGAGGTCATCTTTCGGCAGAACCATCCCCCGGGCCGGCAAGGCATGTCCGACTTTTTCGACGCGGGTGATCTCGCGATCACGGTCGCCGGGGCGCCCCTGAACCACCGCATCTACCACTTCACCCTGGTCTGTTCCGGATGGGAGCATGCCGAGGTCGTGCTTGGCGGGGAAAGCTACACGGCACTGGCCAGCGGCCTGCAGAACGCGCTCTGCGAGCTTGGTGGCGTGCCGCATGAACACAGGACCGACAGCCTGTCGGCCGCGTTCGCCAATCTCGACCCGGACGCCCGGGACGATCTCCGGCAGCGCTACGACACTTTGTGCAGCGACCTCGGCACAGAGCCGACGCGCAACAACCGTGGCATCGCCCATGAGAACGGGTCCATCGAAAGCCGCCATGGCCACCTGAAGGCCCGCCTCGACCAGGCCCTGCTGCTGCGCGGCAGCCGGAACTTCGAGGATGTCGATGCCTGGCGGCGCTTCGTCGCCCAGGTCGTCGCGCGCCACAACGCGCGCCATCGGGATCGGGTCGAGGCCGAGCGCCCCCACCTGCGGCCGCTGCCCGCCCGACGCAGCTGTGATTACGACGAGGCGCGCGTGCGCGTCACCTCCTCGGGCGGCTTCGTCTTCCGCAAGGTGTTCTACACCGTGCCTTCGCGTCTGATCGGCTATGAGCTGAAGCTGCGCGCCTTCGATGACCGGCTCGAACTGTTCCTCGGCAGCACGCCTCTGGAGACCCTGCCGCGTGGGCGTGCACCAGATCGCGGCCGAGGTGGGCACGCCCACGTGGTCGATTACCATCACGTGATCCACAGCCTGCGCAAAAAGCCCGGCGCTCTGGCGAACCTCGCCTACCGCGACGTGCTCTTTCCCCGAACGGAATACCGGGATTGCTGGGAGGCGCTGAAGGCCGGGCTGCCCCTGCGCCACGCATGCAAAACCATGGTCGGGCTGCTCTGGCTTGCCCATGAGCACGGCTGCGAGGCGGAACTGGCCGCGGAACTGGCCCGGGTTCTCGCCATCGGCGATCTGCCCGACCTGGCCGGTCTGCGCACGCGCTTCACGCCCGCGCCGCTTCGGGACACGCGTCCCGAGGTGCCGGTGCAGATGCCTGCAACCAGCTGCTACGACGCGCTGCTGCCCGGTCTGGTGCCCGGTCTGGAGGTTGCAGCATGACTGTCACCGTCGACACCGCCAAGCTGCCCATGCTGCTCA
>NZ_JACIYP010000468.1 GCF_014359905.1 Hoeflea sp.
GGACGCCCTGCTGCACGATGCCGACGACCGCGCGCCCATCGATGACGACACTGCCGATGCGATCCCTGACGCTCCGGCTGACCCGATCACCCGCCCCGGCGATATCTGGGCGCTGGGCGAGCATCGGCTGATCTGCGGCGATGCGACCGACCCCGCCGTGGTCGCGCGGCTGATGGACGGCGCGCAATCGTCGCTCCTCTTCACCTCCCCGCCCTATGCCCAGCAGCGCGACTATGGCGCCGCGAAGGAGAAGGTCGGCGATTGGGATGCGCTGATGCAGGGCGTGTTCGCCGCGGCGCCGGTCAGCGCCGATGCGCAACTGCTGGTCAACCTCGGCCTCGTGCATCGCGATGGCGAGTGGATCCCGTATTGGGAGGGCTGGGTTGACTGGATGCGCGTGCAGGGCTGGCGGCGCTTCGGCTGGTATGTCTGGGATCAGGGGCCAGGCCTACCCGGCGACTGGAACGGGCGGCTCGCGCCCTCGCACGAGTTCATCTTCCACTTCAACCGCCAACCCCGGAAGCCGAACAAGACCGTGGAAAGCAAGCACGCGGGCGAGACTCTCGGCGGAGGTGGCCTGCGCGGGGCCGACGGCACGGTCCATCGCAAGACCGGCTACGGAAACGCGATCCAGAGCCACCGCATTCCGGACTCTGTGTTCCGGATTATGCGCCACAAGGGCGGGCTGGGTGCTGCCGGGTCGCACCCGGCCGTGTTCCCCGTGGCGCTGGTGGAGGCTGTGCTGGAGGCCTTCACCAGCGCGGGCGACCTCGTGTTCGAACCCTTCTGCGGCTCCGGCACCCAGCTGATCGCCGCGGAACGCACCGGGCGGCACTGCTGCGCGGTGGAGTTGGACCCTGTCTATTGCGACGTCGCCGTGCGGCGCTGGGAGATGGCGACGGGGCGGACAGCCACCCGCGATTGACCAGTTGGCCCGAACTTGCGAATGTTCTCCTAGAAGGAGAATGGGCAATCGGCCTGCCACCTTCGGCACTTGAATGGTCGAATTTCGCCGGAGCAGTTGATGCGTAGCCCTTCCCGTTCGTCCCCCGGCAAAGCCGACCAACTCATCGATATCTTTGAACGCGAGGTGGAGGTCGAATACCGGGGCGAGCGGTATCGGGTTCGTGACAATGGTTCCGCGCATCGTCTGCCCCAGAAACGGCAGAAGACCAGACCGCTTGATGACCAATGGACCTTTGGGCGGCAAGGGTTGTCGACCGGCTACATGTATCTGAGCGGCGTGCCAGTTCACCGGATTGTGTGCGTGGCGTTTCACGGCGAGCCGCCCACCGACCGTCATGTCGTTGATCACATCGACACGAACAGGGCGAACAATCGACCGGAAAACCTGCGGTGGGTCACGCGGCTGGAAAACGTCCTGCTCAACGAAATCTCTGCTCGGCGCATCGAACTGGTCTACGGCTCGATTGAAGCCTTCTTCGCTGACCCCAACCGGGTCCAGACCGATAAGGTGTTTCCCGACATATCCTGGATGCGCACCTTGTCGAAGGACGAGGCGGCAGCCGCAAAAGCACGTTTGCAGGAATGGGCAAAGAGCGGTTCTGTCCCAAGCGGTGGCGCGCTGGGCGAGTGGCTGTATGGGACGAGAGAGCGGGCAAGCTATGAACCTCCCTCGGAAGAGTATGAGTCGCTGACGCCGTCGGTCGTGCAGGTCAAATGGAAGGTGCCGACAGAATTCCCACTTTGTCCGGAGGCAGTGACCGAGGACGCGCTCGAACGCTACGCGGAAAACCTGAAGTTTGGCCGTGTTTTCGCACGAAACCATCTTTACCAGAGTTTGGTCGTGCAACATGGCATGACCGAGGACAGCCT
>NZ_JACIYP010000469.1 GCF_014359905.1 Hoeflea sp.
GGATTGAAGGCTTTGCGTGTTCGAAACGCCGCCATCGGCCTTGTCCACATTCCCGCGCGATGCCAGCGCGGAATCGCTTAGAAACGATGTATCGTATGCGGCGACTACGCCCCATTGAGTTCCCGCTTGCACGTAGGCGCGATGTGTTGAAGCGGACCCCATTCGGTAGCTCGTCAGGGACTACGAGACGAGGTCCTTATGAGCCATCTGCCCGCTGGCCGTAGGCCCACGGCATCAACGCGTCGATGTCCTTGTCGAGATGACCGTTGGCCAGCTTCATGAACAGGTCCTTCAGATAGGCGTATGGCTCGACGCCGTTCATCTTGCAGGAGCCAATCAGGCTGGCGAAGCGTGCCCAGTTCCGGCCGCCTTCGTCATGACCGGCAAAAAGTGCGTTACGGCGATTCATGGCAGGGCTGCGGATGGCGTTTTCGACGAGATTGGAGTCGATGTCGACGCGGCCATCATCAAGGAAGTGACGGAAGCCCTCTTCGCGCCGCAGCATATAGGCCATGGCCTCCCCAAGCTCTGATTTGCGCGAGACCCGCCCGGCCTGCGCCTGCAGCCAGGCGAAAAACTCATCGACCAATGGACGAGACAGCTCCTGCCGGACGGCCCGGCGCTGATCAGGAACCGAGCCACGGATTTGGTCTTCAATCTTGTAGAGCGTGGCGATGCGCAACAGCGCCTTGTCCACGATAGGCGAACCTTTCTTGGGTTTGGCCTTGATCAGTTTGCGTCGTCCATGCGCCCAGCAGAACGCCAGACGCAATGGATCGCCGCCCGTGCGTTTTGGTGTGGCAAGGTGAGTATAGGCGCCGTAAGCATCGACTTGGATCGTGCCGTTGAAGCCGTGCAATATTTCGGCGGCATATTCGCCTTTACGCCCGGGCCGATAGTGGAACACGACACCCGGCGGCGCGGTGCCGTTCCAGCCACGGTCGTCGCGCAAGACCGCCCAAAGGTAGCCAGTCTTGGTTTTTCCGCGCCCGGGATCCAGCACCGGGGCGGTGGTTTCGTCGACATAGAGCCGGGAGCTTTCCGACATCAGGCGCTTGCCCATGTGATCGACCACGGGCGCGATCAGCGCGCCGGTCCGTCCCATCCAGTCAGCCAGAACCGAGCGGTCGATCGGCACGCCGTGATGGGCCATGACCATGGCCTGGCGGTTCAGCGGCATGTGCTCGGAATGCTTGGACACGGCGATCTGTGCCAGCAGCGCCTCGGTGGGCCAGCTGCCCTCCAGAAGATGCGCCGGGGCTTTGGCCTGCACCACACCCGCGCGCCCCTTGGGGCAGGCGTATTTCGGGCGGATCGTGACGATCACCTGATAGCGCGCCGGGATGTAATCCAGCCGATCGACCCGATCCTCGCCGATCTTGACCATGTCGCCACAGCCGGAAGGGCACGCAATGCTTTCTGGCTCGATGACACGCTCGACGCGCGGCAGGTGTTCCGGCAAAGCGCGCGCCTTGCGTTTCTTGCGCGGCGTCTTCTTCTCGGGATCGGTCTCGCTGGCCGCGATCTTCTCCTCGTCCGCGGCGATCTGTTCCTGGGTCTCGGCGATGGCGGCTTCCAGATCCTCCAGCGCCAGCTCCAGCTGCGCGGGGTCCAGCTTTTCCGATTTCGGCCCGAACTTCGTGCGCCGGTAATCCTGAACCTGACCCTCCAGCTTCGCGATCAGGTCCTTCAGCTCGGCGATAAAGGCGTCCTTCTCGGCCACCACCGCCTGTTCATGCTGGCGCGCCGCACGTTCCACCGAGGCGTCGAACCGTGCCGCGTCCAAAGCGGCCTGCTGGGCTGCAAAGGCCTTCACCACCTCGGGCGGAAGACCT
>NZ_JACIYP010000047.1 GCF_014359905.1 Hoeflea sp.
GATTATCCAGGCGCGGGCCGACGTGCGGGAACTTCATTCCCAGTTCCCCGTCCTCCCATTCGCTGACGACGACGGGGTGCTTCATGACCACACCTTCGATTTCTACGTGGTGTTTGCCGACGGATATCGTGTCGCGATCGCGGTGAAACACGCCCGAAAGCGAAAGCTAATTCGCGACATGTTCGACAGGATTGCGAGGGAAGGATTCTCTCATATCGCCGATGACCTGCGCCTAATGACCGAAGAGGAGGCGACATATGACGCGTTTTACAATGCTCATGAAATCCTGCGTTCGCGGGAACATTTCGATGAGACCGAATACAAAACGACTCGTTCGCTCGCTGAGCAACTCATTGGTCGTTTTCGGTTCGGCGAACTGCTCCGAGACTGCCCCGAACTCGGAGCTCGCCGCAATGCGGTTTGGCAGCTCATTGATCACGGTTTGCTCGTTCCGCTTTCCACGGAACGCATTTCCGAACTGACCTGGCTCAAAGCATCTTGATAACGGCCCACACCGCAGAACCCATCTCATTTACAGAAAAGGCAAAGCTTCAATGACACACTTCACTGTACCCACACGCGTCTATCACCACTCCATTGTCGACATGAACCCGACCGACCGCTTCACGGTCAATGGCCTCGACTACATTCCGCTGAGGGCCGATAGGGACGGCTACATCATCCGCCACGAAAGCGATGGGCAAGTGGTATTCATGTCCCATGCGGAAATCCACAGCAGTCTGTCGGAAAAGCGAGCATCCATTCGCTATGGATACAACAGCGTATCCGAACAAAAGCTTCGCCTTGTCTGGGGTGATGAGAGGTTCGAGGACCTCGATACAGAGAAGCGATCCCTGCCAATTTTCCGCGAAAAACTCATTCTGCGCTACGAGGAAGAATGCCTCAAGGCTGGAGAGTCTCTTCCGCGATCTGAAGCTAAACTTCAGCCTCTGCTGGACGAGTGGGCGGAGGAAATCAACAAGGGGCCGCAAGACCCACGGCGCAAGCGTTCAAACAAAGCGAGGACATCATTTGATGCGCCTTCGGTGCGCCAGTTTAACCGCGACTATGCCAAATACATGGAATGTGGCCGAGAGACCCTTTCACTAGCCCATCGCCATCACGGCCCCGGCCAACGTCTTTTTGCAAGTTGCCCGGAGAGTATGTCAGTCGCACACCGTGGTGCACGCCGTTACCTCTCCCGGACCAGGCCCCGAAAATCAGACTGTTATCTGATGTATTGCGCGGAATTGTTCGAGCTTAACCAGACGCGAGCCAACAAGCTCCACAAGGTTTCGCGAACCAAATTTGAATCCATGATCAACCGCTTCGACGAGTTCGAAAAGGACGCAAGCCGCTACGGCGAGAAGTGGGCCATCGACAAGTACGCTAGAAACCTGCGGGCATACAACATTGCGGCCCCAGGGCAGCGCGTGGAGATCGATGAAGTTAAGTTCGATCTTATGACCCTTCTCGTGGAAACAGGAATCTACGAAGGACTGCCAGAGCCTATTCGAAAAAACATTCCGAAAGTTCGCATCTGGTTCGTCGCGGCAATCGACGTAGCGACCAGGTATGTTCTTGCTTTGAAGGCGACCTTCAATCCGACCGCGGATGCCGCAGTCGCCGCACTGCGTATGATCATGACGGACAAACGGCAACTCTCTGCGGCAGTGAGTGCAAGAACGCCTTGGATCGGCATGCTGAGGCCCGAGGAAGTCTACTCGGACAATGGTTCGGCATTCATTGCTGACCGGACACGATCAGTGCTGAAAGCCGCCAAGGTGAGTTATACCCACCCGCCTGCGGGTGACCCTGCGCGCCGCCCGTTCATCGAGTCGCTCTTTCATTCCGTTGGTCCGATGGTCGCACAGTTTTTTGACGGTCGCACCTTCGGCTCTGTTACTGAGAAAGAGAATTATGACCCGGAAGAGTTCGCCTCTGTGACCACGGACGAACTCGTTCGAATGTTCACCTACGCGATCTGCGACATCTATCATAATAAGCCTCATGCCTCACTTGGCGGGCAGTCTCCCCATAATGCGTGGGTCCGGGCAACTCAGGAATTTGCCGTCAAACATGTCCCGTCAGACGAGGAAATGCTTCACATCTTCGGCGTGCCGTCGAAACGGAGAATCTCCGACAACGGCATCACCTACGAAAACATTCCATACGGCAGTGACGAGCTCAACGCGCAACGCAGGCGGCACGGGAGGATGGAGTTTGAGATCAAGACTGATCCGCAAAATGTGCGTTGGATTGCGGTGAAGGGAGACCAAGGTTGGTTCACCGTGGAAAACACCATCGGTCTCAACGACGATGTCTCGCTCGTAGAATGGAACGCTTCACGAAAAGAAGAGCTTGCGCACAATGCCGCCGAGACCGAACAGGGGATGGCAGCGCGATACGAGGCTATCAACAGGATGCGACAGGCTGGTGAGGACGCAACTAGCCGCGCTCTCTTGAGTCCGACAATCCCCGGTCCCGAGGAAATCGAGCGCATGAACCGTGAGGTCTTGCGAGGTGAGAAGCCTGGTCAGCAACCACAGGCTTTCCTCCCTGCACCTGCTTACCCCGTTGATTCCCTCCGTGGTCCGTCAAACTACGCCCTGCCAATCAACAAAACGCAGTCCGTTTCTGCCGTTGGTGCATCCCCGACCGGAGAAGCAGGTTCTGCAAGGACAAACCCAACAATCTCGGCGCTCGATTACAATGAGGAAGACTGACATGAATCAGAAAAATCACATCAACGATCAGGAGCTCGCCGCCATCAGAATGAGCGTTCGGGCTACCTATATCAGCACGGGACGGGACCAGCTGCTCGTTTCTTATCTCCGGGAGTTGGTAAAAAACGTTGCCGATTGGGAAAATAGCGGGTTCGGCTCTAAACGGCGCGCTCTCTTCCTCATCGGGGATTCGGGAAGCGGGAAAACCCGGTCACTCCAATACCACTTTGCCACAATGCCCGAATTCCAACCCTACCAAAACGAATATGGGGAGACTGTCTCGCCCGTACTCAGCATTGATGCGCCTCGCCCCTGCAGTACAATGGGCTTGGCAGTTTCAGTTCTGAGGAAGATGGGATTGCCTACGAAGGGCCGCCGATACGAAGACGAGCTCTATGAAACCCTGAAGACCCAATTGCGCGAGCGTGGTGTGAAGTACCTTCACATCGATGAAATGCAACACGTGATCAGGCACAACACCGCCCTCACGATCCGCCATGTGCAAGACACTCTGAAGAGCCTGATCCAGGGGACGGACTGGCCATTGCACACAATCTATTCAGGAGTGGCAGAACTGGCAAAATTGCACACTGGTGACCGTCAGATGGCTAATCGCTCCTCGGTGTGCCGATATGGAGCCCTCAGTTGCCCTGCAGACGCTCATTGGATCGCAAACATTCTCAACAATGTTGCCGTTGAAGGATGCGGATTGGAACTGGCCCCGGAATTGATTGAAGAGGATTTCATTGAGCGGCTTTGTCTCGCCGGCAGCGGGTCTTTCGGGTCGATTATCGCGATGGTTCAGGAGTCCTGTTTCCACGCACTAGAAAAGAAGCGGACAACAGTGACGATGAAGGAGTTCGCCCGAAACTACGGCCGGGACACCGGATGTTTGCCCCGTGACAACGTCTTTACCGCTGACCGATGGCGCGATCTCGTCCCAGGTCACGCACTTGCTGACCTCGTCTGAGGTCTTGGACCGGCCATATTCGCAACAAAGGAAGCACCAATGAAGCTGCCTGTCTCGATCATGTTTCACAACGACGAAACGCCTCTCGGATTTACGTCACGCCTCGCTGCCGCCAATGGCTATCCTTCTCTGGACATCTTTCTGGGTTTCACCGATGCAACCACGTCATCCATCGCTCGCGGCGACCCAGAAGCTATCGCGTTGTTGGCGGCGTGGTCGGGATATGAGTGCGACAACCTCGCTCGCTACGCCGTGCGCACAGCCCATGGGACGCATGGTTTTCATCTTGGTGAAGCCTTGTTCAGCCGCGATAACCGCAGGGGCAGAATCCATCGCTTCTGTGTCAAATGTATTCACGACGATTATCGAAATGGCGAGGGTCGCCGAGTAGCCCGCCCATATGTTCGGGCATGGTGGGAGACAAGAGGTGTAAAGACATGTCCGGTTCATGGTTCGCGCATCACGGAAGTGGCTTGCGAAAGCGGGCAGGATGATTTCGCACGTTTTGTCGAAAGCAACCCGCATCTTTTCAACGATGACGCTGGGGAGTCCAAAACAGACTGTCCGAGGGAGCTGGACAGCTACTTGATCGCCCGCATCAGGGGAGCGAAGACCTGCCCCTTTCTCGACGAGTTGGAGGCTTATGTCGCCGCCGACCTTTGCAAATATCTCGGGCGCTTTCTTCATCGATATAGGAATGCCGCTCATGAGGAGCATAACGCACCTCATGAGCTTGATGTTGCTGAATACGGCTTCGGCTGCGCAAAACGCGGGCAGGATCATATGTCACAACAGGTCTCGGCGATTTTGCGAGATAACGCTATGAAGTCGCGCCATGTGCGTTATCCCCTTGACCCAATCCCGCGATGGCTTCGGCGTCACCTCAATTCGCCAACGCACTCAACGCTTGTTGAGCTTTTTCAAGACATCGGGGAAAGAAACACACCGTTGGGAGAGGGTCAGCTTGTCATCGTACCAGCCAGCAAGCGTTACCTTCACAACGTTCGGTCGGCCAGCGTTGAGTACGGTTTGATGGAAAACCGTGTGGTCGAGCTCCTGAAAGGTGCTGGAATTTTGGCGACTGGCGAAGTGTCAGGATATAAATCCTGCTTCGATGCCGAGCTGGCGAAGCCCATTCTTCAGGCGGCGCAGGAAACTCTCTGTATCACCGAAGCAGAGAGTTTCCTGAAAATGACTAGCAAGAGGCTTCACGAGATGATCGAAGCTGGTTTTCTCCGGCAGGTGGAGGCTGATCGCGGAGACAAACGCGCCTACACGCGCATCAAGAAGGAGGATTTGTTGGAGTTTCAGCGCCGCCTTTTCGAAAGAGCTGAAATCCGAACCGATCTTGAAGGGTACCTACCTATCTGGAAGGCGACACAAAGGTGCAACTGCCGGCTACGCGACCTAGTCGAAATGATCTTTACCGGGCAACTGCACGACATCGCAAGGATTGACGGCCCCCTAATCTTTCCCAATCTTTACATTCATTGGAAGTCCGCAAAGGAAAAACGACGAAGTTTGATAAAGGAGGGAATCGACGATCAGCTTCTTACCATCGCTAAAGCCGCTGCCGTTTTAAAAACCACACAGTACAAAGTGTACCCACTCGTCGCTAGCAAATTTCTACCGTCCATCACCAGATACAATCCTCATACTCGTCGGGATCAACCGTTTCTCGATCCCAAATCGCTTGAGGAATTCAAGCGTGTTCACATCTCAATCGCCGGGATCGCATCGCTTTATCGAACCCGAGCCGATGCGATTGCGCGTCGTCTGGAACTGCTGAACATCAAGCCAAGCTATGACCCGGGCCATCGATCAGGTCGATACTATCGACGTAGCGATCTGAAGAATTTAACGTTCGATACTGCGTCTACATAAAACCCCTTCGTTTTAGAATTATGCCAAGGCTCCGGTTTCGGGGCCTTTTTTATGCCTTGTTTTACGGACCTCGTTCTGGGACAGACCAATTAAATCTTCAGAGACACAACAAATCGAGAAGCCACAAATTATATAATAAAATCAATAGTGATTTACCCGCTCTGGGACAAACCTATCGAACCGCTCCAGCATTTTGCGGAAACCTTGCCGCCCAGCGCCGGATCAGGCCGCCACAGGTTCGCTGCGCCGCGCCCGCGACTTGAACAGCAAGAGCCCGATGATCGAGATGTTGAGCACGTTCCAGGCGATGCCGTTGAGGAAGGCTGCCTGGTAGGAGCCGGTCAGGTCGTAGATCCAGCCCGACATCCAGCCGCCCAGAGCCATGCCGAGAATCGTCGCCATGATGACGAAGCCGACCCTTGCGCCGGCTTCCCTTGCGGGCAGGTATTCGCGCACGATCAATGCGTAGCTCGGCACGATCCCGCCCTGCGACAGGCCAAAGACCAGGCTGACGATGTAGAGCGGCACGAGCGCGTCGAACGGCAGATAGAGAAACAGCGCGATACATTGCAGCGTCGAGCCGATGAGCAGCGTCTTGACCCCGCCCAGCCTGTCGGCGACCAGGCCGGACACCAGCCGCGAGACCACACCGCCCATCAGCATCAGCGACAGCATTTCCGCGCCGACCGCGGGACCGTATCCCAGATCCGTGCAATAGGAGACAAGGTGGACCTGCGGCATCGCCATCGCGACGCAGCACCCGATCCCGGCAAGGCCCAGCAGCCATTGCAGCGCCCGGGGCGAGAAACTGACCGACTTGGCATTGGCCGCCGACATCCTGTTGGCATGGGCCGTCGCCTCATCGGGCACGCGGCGCCTGAGCAGCATCGACAGCGGAAGGATCAGCAGCACCGGGACAATTGCCAGCACCAGGTAGACCGCCCTCCAGCCATGATCGTTCAGGATCCCGGCGAGCAGCATGGGCCAGATCGCGCCTGACAGATAGTTCCCGCTTGCGGCAATCGCCACCGCGATTCCGCGCCTTTTGTAGAACCAGTGGGAGATATCCGCGATCAGCGGTCCGAAACTCGCCGCCGTGCCAAATCCGATGATGAAATGCGTGACCGTAAGCGTCAGAACCGAGCCGCTGACGGCGGCCAGTCCGAAGCCTGCTGCGATGGTGAGCGCTGACCCGGCCAGGGCGACCGTGATACCCCATCTGTCCACAGCACGGCCGATCACGAGATTGCCGAGGCCGAAGCCGACCATCGTCAGGGTATAGGGGAGCGACGCATCGGCCCGGGCAATGGCAAATTCACTTTGCACCGCAGGCATGATCACAATGACCGCCCACATCCCGACATTGCCGATAACAGCAATCGCCAGGGTCGCGCCAAGCCGCATCCACGAATACCGGCTGTCAAGAATGTCGGACTCTGTCATGCCCGCCAACCTATTGAGGGTCGTCGGGCTTGTATAGCCGGAAGCCGCGGGGGAAACAGCAATTGTCATCGTCTCCACCCACTTCCGATAGCTCTTGAATTACCATGCCATCCGCGCGAAAAGTCTCGCCCGAGGCAGACAACCATCCCGGGGGGAGAAGGGCAATGACCGGCAGCAAAGACAAGCAGGCAGACAGGCTTCCGCTGTTTTGCAGGGCACCCGAGGCACGCAGCCAGGAGCGGCATGGACGCAAGGCACCGGCCCTGGGCGACGATCCGGGCAATGCGGCCAACGCCATCGTCATCCCCCCGATGGCAGCGGCAATGCGGTCCCATCCGATCGCGTTTGCCGGATCTGATCACATGCCGATGGTCATCACACGAATCAGCGACGCGGAGAACCTGTTCATTGATCCCTACGGCAAAGGGGTGGATCGGCATTGCGTGCCGGCCCATGTCAGGCCATATCCCGTCATCCCGGCCATGAGCGGCGGGGATTTTATCAGGCTGCGCAAGGCCAAAGCGCTGGCCACAGTTTGCCGCCATCTTGCCTCTGAACAGTCGGACCTCGCTGTTGCATCAGGCAAGCCCTTGCAACACCTGAAGGTGCTCCGAACATGACCGCAACGATTGCAATGCTTGGCACCGGTCTGATGGGCCTGCCCATGGCGCGGCGGCTGCTTGCCGCCGGATTTGACCTGACCGTCTGGAACAGGGATCCCTCCAAGGCCGCCCCCCTGGAGGCTGAGGGTGCGCGGATCGCTCCCGACCCGAACCATGCGGTCCGGGACGCCACCCACATCATCACCATGCTGACCGATGGCGCGGTTGTTGAGCACGTCCTGTTCGGCGCCGGCGCGGCCGGTTCGATCCCCGCTGGCGCCACCGTCATCGACATGAGCTCGATCCGGCCGTCCCAGGCCCGCGATCACGCCGCACGGCTGGCCGAGCTTGGCGTCCATCACCTCGATGCGCCGGTGAGCGGCGGCACCAAGGGCGCCGAAGCCGGAACTTTGGCGATCATGGCCGGCGGAGAGCCGCCGGTGTTTGACGCCGCGTCCGATCTGTTCAAGGCCCTGGGTCGGGCGGTCCGGGTCGGCCCCTCGGGTGCGGGTCAGCTCGCCAAGCTCGCCAATCAGGCAATCGTCGGCATCACCATCGGCGCCGTCGCGGAAGCCACGCTTCTGGTGTCGGAAGGCGGTGGCGATCTTGAGGCTTTCCGCGCCGCGCTTGCGGGCGGTTTCGCCGATTCCCCCATCCTGCAGTTGCATGGCGCGCGCATGCAGTCCGGCGGTTTCGAGCCCGGCGGCAGGGTGCTGGTCCAGATCAAGGATCTCGACAACGTACTGATGGAGGCCGGGGAGCTCGGGATCCGCCTCCCTCTGGTCGAGGCGGTTCGCGACCGTTTTGTGCGCCTGGCGAGGGATCTTGGCGGTGGCGATCTCGATCATTCCGCGCTTTTCCTCGAACTGCTTGATCTGAATGATCTTTCCAAAACTCCTCGGGACTGAGAAGATCTGGGCGTTTCGCTCAAGGAAACCGGCCTGAATGCCGCAGGCATTATGCGGTGATCACGGCTTGACCGCTTGGCCGAAGCCCACGATGGTATTTCCATGAACAATGCCGCCTTCGCAACAAAACGCCGCATCTCCATCCTCGGCTCAACCGGCTCCATCGGCCGCAACACGCTTGATGTCATGGACCATCTCGGCGGCCGCGATGCCTTCGAGGTCCCGGCCATCACCGGGATGGGCAATATCGACCTTCTGGTGCAGCAGGCCAGGCAGACAGGTGCAGGCTTCGCCGCAACCGCCGATCCGGATCGCTACACGGAACTCAAATCCGCGCTCGCCGGCTCGGGCATCGAGGCGGGCGCCGGACCTTCCGCGCTGATCGAAGCCGGCCATCGCGACACCGATCTTCTGCTGGCAGGCATTGTCGGTATCGCAGGGCTTGCACCGACGCTTGCCGCAGTCGCCGGCGGCGCCGACATCGCGCTCGCCAACAAGGAGTGCCTCGTCTCCGCCGGAGATCTGTTCACGGCAGCCATGAGCCGGGGCGGCGGCAGGCTCTTGCCGGTGGACAGCGAACACAACGCCATCTTCCAGGTGCTGGAGGAAAACCAGCGCCATGCGGTCGAGCGCATCATCCTGACCGCGTCCGGAGGACCGTTCCGCGATTACACGCGCGACCAGATGGCCGCGGTAACGCCCGAAATCGCCGCGGCGCATCCCAACTGGTCGATGGGCCTCAAGATCTCCATCGACAGCGCCTCGATGTTCAACAAGGCGCTCGAGATGATCGAGGCGCGGCATCTGTTCGGCCTGCGGCCGGATCAGATCGAGGTCATCGTCCACCCACAATCCATCATCCACTCCATGGTCGGCTACTCGGACGGCTCCGTGCTGGCCCAGCTCGGCGCGCCCGACATGCGCCACGCCATCGGCTACGCCATCTCCCATCCCCGCCGCGCCAATCTCCCGGTGGAGCGGCTGGATTTCGCGCGGCTTGCGCGTCTCGATTTCACCGCCCCCGACGAGACCCGGTTTCCGGCGCTGGCGCTTGCCCGCACCGCCATGCAGCGCGGCGGCTTGCAGGGCGCCATTCTCAACGGCGCAAAGGAGGCGGCACTCGAGGCCTTCATCGCCGGCAAGATCGGGTTCCTCGAGATGGCCGACATCGTCGCCGCCACCATGGACCGGCTCGACGACGGCCGCCAGGCCACAGGCATCGACGACGTCTATGCCGCCGACCGGGAGGCGCGCGCGGTGGCGATGTCGATCATCGCCGTGTGCGGCGCGCGGCAGACGACATGAGGCCTGCGCCCGCCGCGCCGGGCCGCGTTGACGAATCACGCTGATCCGGCCATCCTCGGGATGGCGTGGCCTGCGCCGAACCTCCAAGGACCTTCCCCGGCAAGGTCTTCGCCGGAGGCAAAGGGGCTTTTGTCTCGGGTCGTTTGTCTTGGTCTGACCGTTTCGGATGGGGTTGCCGGGGAACTCGCCGAAGCGCGAAAGGCTCGACGATGACCAGAAATACGAACTTCAAACGCCGTGTCCGGGCGCGCGCCGCCAAAACCGGCGAATCCTACACCGCCGCCCTGTCAAACCTCCGCTCCGGATTGCCGATCGCGCCGCAGCCCGTCGGCGCGGTGAGAGTGGCGGTGGCGCAAACCCCCTCCTGCGACGATCCGCGCGATGGTGATGCGCTGCGCCGGTGCGGCGCCGCGATGCGCCGGCTGATGCAGGAGGCGCGCAAGGCCGGCGCCAGGCTTGTACATTTTCCCGAAGGCGCCATCTCCTCCCCCGGCAAACGCGCCATGTCCTGCCTTGGCCGCGGCGAGATCGGAGCCTCCGACTGGAGCCGGATGGACTGGCAATTGCTGCGCGCGGAGACAGACGCGGTCCGGCGGCTCGCGCAGGAGCTTGGGCTGTGGACCGCGTTCGGGTCGGTGCACCGGCTGTCGGAGCCGCATCGGCCGCACGCCAGTCTCTACGTGATCTCCGAGTCCGGCGAGCTTGTCACCCGCTATGACGAGCGCATGCTGTCCCACACCAAGATCTCGCACATGTACACGCCGGGCTCCACGCCGGTGACCTTCGTGGTCGACGGCGTCCGCTTCGGCTGCGCGCTCGGCATGGAAGTGCATTTCCCCGAGATCTTCATCGAATATGAGCGCTTGGAGGTCGATTGCGTGCTGTTCTCGACCACCGGCGGAACCTGCGCCGACACGGCCTTTGCCGCCGAGACTTTGGGTCACGCGGCAAGCAACAATCTCTGGGTCAGCTTCTCGGTCCATGCGCAGAACAGCCTCGCCGCCCCTTCAGGAATCGCCATGCCGTCCGGTCAGTGGGCGGCCCGGTGTCCGGCCGACGGGCGGCCGTCGATCGCTTTGGCCGACATCGGCGCCGATCCGGGGAACCTCGCCCGCCCCTGGCGGAGGCTTGCGCGCTCGGGCATCTACGATCCGCATCTGGCCGAGGAAGACCCGCGCAGCCGCGAGCGCAACAGCTTCTGAGTAGCGGCGCGCCGGATCGCGGCCGGGACTGCCCCGGACACGAGAAAGCCGCCCGCAACGGTCTGCTGCGGGCGGCTTTGATGGCGATGGCGGTCGATCGGGCCTTATCCCGCGGCGGCGACCGCCCGCTTGGCCATGACCTTGACCAGATTGGCGCGGTAAGCCGATGAGCCGTGAATATCCGCCATCAGGTCCGCATCATCGACCGTGACGCCGTCGAGCGCCGCGGCCGAGAAATCCGAGGCAAGCGCCTGCTCCATCTCCGCCTGCCGGAACACGCCATCCGACCCTGCGCCGGTGACCGCCACCCGCACGGATCCATCGCCTTGCTTGGCGACGAAGACGCCGGTCAACGCATAGCGCGACGCCGGATTGGGGAATTTTGCGTAGCCGCATTTGGCGGGCGCCGTGATCTCCACCGCTACGATCAGTTCGCCCTCTTCCAGCGCGGTGTCGAACATGCCGGTGAAATACTCATCCGCGGCAATCGAGCGCGTGTTGGTGACGATGGTCGCGTTGAGCGCGAGCAGGCCCGCCGGGTAATCCGCCGCCGGGTCGTTGTTGGCGATCGAGCCGCCGATGGTGCCCATGTGCCGGACATGCGGGTCGCCGATATGGGCTGCCAGATGCGCGAGCGCCGGGCAGGCTTTGGCGATCTCGGCGGAATTCGCCACCTCCGCATGGGTGGTGGCGGCGCCGATGCGGATTTTCCCGCCATTGACCGAGATGCCCTTCATCTCGCTCACATGCCTGAGATCAACGAGATCCGAGGGGGCCGCGAGCCGCTGTTTCATGGTGGGCAGCAGGGTCTGCCCTCCCGACAGGAACTTGGCCTCATCCGAGGTTGAGACCAGCTTGATTGCGTCCTCGACCGAGGAGGCGCGGTGATAATTGGTTGCATACATGGTGTCTGCCTCCCTTTCCTACTGTGCCGACGCGAGCGCTGCCCAGACACGCGGAGCGGTGGCGGGCATTGTCAGGTCATTGTTGCCGATGGCATCCGTGATGGCGTTGATCAGCGCCGGCGGCGAGCCGATGGCGCCGGCCTCGCCGCAGCCCTTGATGCCAAGCGGGTTGGACGGGCAGACGGTTTCCGTGGTCGAGACCTGGAACGAGGGCAGATCGTCGGCGCGCGGCATGGTGTAATCCATGTAGCTCGCGGTCAGCAGCTGTCCGGTTTCCGGGTCGTAGTGGGTGCCTTCCAGCAGCGCCTGGCCGATGCCTTGCGCCAGACCGCCATGCACCTGGCCTTCAACGATCATCGGGTTGATGATCTTGCCGAAATCGTCGGCTGCGACGAACTGCACGATTTCGGTCTTGCCGGTGTCCGGATCGACTTCGACCTCGCAGATGTAACAGCCGGCGGGGAAGGTGAAGTTGGACGGATCGTAGAACGCCCCCTCCTTCAGGCCCGGCTCCATGCCTTCGGGCAGATTGTGCGCGGTGTAGGCGGCGAGCGCCATCTGGAACCACGGCACGCTCTTGTCGGTGCCGGCCACCTTGAGCTCGCCGTTCTCGATGACGATGTCGCTCTCGTCGGCTTCCATCAGGTGCGCCGCGATCTTCTTGGCCTTGGCTTCGACCTTGTCGAGCGCCTTGACCACGGCCGACATGCCGACCGCACCCGAGCGCGAGCCGTAGGTGCCCATGCCCATCTGCACCTTGTCGGTGTCGCCGTGCACGATCGAGACGCTGTCGATGCCGACGCCGAAGCGGCCGGCCACCAGCTGGGCGAAGGTGGTCTCATGGCCCTGGCCATGGCTGTGCGAGCCGGTCAGCACCTCGACGGTACCCACCGCATTGACCCGCACCTCGGCCGATTCCCAAAGCCCCACGCCCGCGCCGAGCGAGCCCACCGCGGCCGACGGCGCGATGCCGCAGGCCTCGATGTAGCAGCTCATGCCGATGCCGCGGAGCTTGCCGCGGCTTTTAGCCTCCGCCTTGCGGGCGGCAAAGCCGTCATATTCGGACGCCTTCATCGCCGCCGAAAGCGAGGCTTCGTAGTCGCCCGCGTCGTAGCACATGATCACCGGCGTCTGGTGCGGGAACTCGCGGATGAAGTTGGTCCGCCGCAGTTCCGCCGGCGTCACGCCCAGTTCGCGCGCCGCCGTCTCCATGGTCCGTTCGAGCAGATAGGTCGCCTCCGGCCGGCCGGCGCCGCGATAGGCGTCCACCGGCACGGTGTTGGTGTAGACCGTGCGCACATTGGCGTGGATCGCCGGGATGTCGTACTGGCCCGACAGCAGCGTTGCGTAGAGATAGGTCGGCACCGAGCTCGAAAACAGCGACATGTAGGCGCCGAGATTGGCGATCGTGTCGACCTTGAAGCCGGTGATCTTGTTGTTGGCGTCGAACGCCATCTTCACTGTCGAGACGTGGTCGCGGCCATGGGCGTCGGTCAGGAAGGCCTCGGTCCGGTCGCAATTCCACTTCACCGGAACGCCGGTGCGCTTGGAGGCCCACAGGCAGACGATCTCCTCGGGATAGATGTAGATCTTCGACCCAAACCCGCCGCCCACGTCCGGCGCGATCACGCGCAGCTTGTTCTCGGGCGCCACATTGTAGAAGGCGCTCAGCACCAGCCGCGCCACATGCGGATTCTGCGAGGTGGTCCACAGCGTGTAGTGATCCTCCCCCTCGTCATAGACGCCGAGCGCTGCCCGCGGCTCCATCGGGTTGGGGACAAGCCGGTTGTTGATGATCTTCATTTCGGTGACATGCGCCGCCGAAGCGATCGCCGCATCGGTTGCCGCACTGTCGCCGATTTCCCAGTCAAAAATCAGGTTGCCCTTGGCCTCGGGATGGATCTGCGGTGCGCCTTCCTTGAGCGCCTCGACGGCGCTGGTGACGACCGGCAGGGTTTCATACTCGACCACCACCGCTTCGGCCGCATCCCGCGCCTGGGCCTTGGTGTCGGCGACCACGATGGCGACGGCATCGCCGACATAGCGCACGGTGTCCTGGGCCAGCGGGCGCCAGACGCCCATGTTCATCGGCGAGCCGTCCTTGGAGTGGATCATCCAGCCGCAGATGATGTTGCCGATGGCGTCTTCGCTCAGTTGAGCGCCGTTGAGAATGCCGATCACGCCCGGCATCTTCTCGGCGGCCGAGGTGTCGATCGACTTGATCTTCGCATGGGCGTGCGGCGAGCGGACGAAATGCGCCTGCTTCATGCCTGGCACCACCATGTCGTCGGTGTACTTGCCCTTGCCGGTGATGAACCGCTTGTCTTCCTTGCGCGCCACCCGGGCGCCGATACCTTCCATTCCCATGTCTCAAACTCCTCCGGTTGAGTGCTGGAGAAAAGCCGGTGCGGAATATCGGGGCAGGGTTGCCAGTAACCGGGATTTTGGAGAACCGGAACCTTATCCGGCCTTCCCGCGCCAAATCACTGTCGCACTGCCCATCCGTTCAAACCCGCAGCCTTTCGCCATTGCCTGTTCAGGCATTGCCTATTCGGCTGCAATCCGCGCGCCGTCGCCCATTTTGGAGGCGGCATCGAGAATGGCCTTGACGATGTTGTGGTAGCCCGTACAGCGGCAGATATTGCCCTCCAGCTCCGCGCGGACGGTCTTTTCATCCAACTGACCGCCGTGCCTCTTGATCATGTCGACAGCCGACATGATCATGCCCGGCGTGCAAAAGCCGCACTGCAAGCCGTGATGCTCGCGGAATGCCGCTTGCACCGGATGCAGCTCGCCGCCGGACGCCAGTCCCTCGATGGTCATGACCTCCGACCCGTCTGCTTGCGCAGCGAGCATGGTGCAGGATTTGACCGCCTTGCCGTCCACATGCACCACGCAGGCGCCGCACTGGGATGTGTCGCACCCCACATGCGTTCCGGTAAGCCCTAGATTTTCACGAATGAACTGGACCAGAAGCGTCCGGTCCTCGCATTGGCCGGAGACGGTTCGCCCGTTCACGGTCATTGATACAGTCGCCATCAATTTCCTCCCTAATGCATGTCGCGTTCAAACGAATTCCTATGAGCGCTAACGTCTATGCATTATTTCAAAGCCCTACAGGTGCAAGTTCCTCCCTCACCCGTCACTCATCATTTTCCTTTTTTGCGAAAGGATCAACAGGGAAACTTGGAATAATGCGCGGGCACGTCAAGTCGCCGCACACGGCTCGCGAAACCGTGCTTGCTGTCGGTCCGGGCTGAGGCATTACACCTTTCGTCGCAACCCATAAAAAGCGCTTGCCGGTCAAACGCTTTCCATTTATAAACTGACCGAACGGTCGGTTAATTGCATGCTGACCGGCCTGAGGAGTGTTTGGGAGGACAATCCGGAAGACATCACCCGCCGTTCCGGCGCGGCATATCCGCTGGCGACGGCATCCGCACGATGATATGCAACACACCCTAGGCAGTTACAAAAAATAACCTTAGTTTCTGGGGAACTGCGGTTTTGGGACCGCACCATCAATCTGGGAGGATACAATGAAAAAACGCACTTTCCTGAAATCGGCGGCCGTTGCGGCAATCGCCCTGTCTGCATTCGGCGCCTCGTCGCTCGGCGCCGCCGCGCAGGAAGTCACCCTGCGCATGCACCAGTTCCTGCCGGCCCAGGCCAATGTCCCGACCGGCGTTCTCATTCCCTGGGCCGAGAAGATCGGCAAAGACTCGGGCGGACGCATCAAGGTTGAGGTTTTCTCGGGCATGGCGCTCGGCGGCACGCCGCCGCAATTGATGGACCAGGCCCGAGACGGCGTGGTCGACATCGTTTGGACGCTTCCGGGCTACACGCCGGGCCGGTTCCCCCGCGTTGAAGTGTTTGAACTTCCCTTCATGATGACCAATGCGGAAGCCACATCGCGCGCCTACTGGGATCTGTTCAAGTCCGACATGGAAGCCCAGGAGTTCCAGGGCATCAAGATCCTCGCCACCTGGGTTCACGGCCCCGGCGTCATTCACGCCAAGGGCGAGGGCGTCCGCAAGCTTGAAGACATGCAGGGCAAGAAACTGCGCGGGCCCACGCGTGTCATCAACAACCTGCTCGCCGAAACCGGTGCCGAACCGATCGGCATGCCCGTGCCGGCAATCCCGGAAGCCTTGTCCAAGGGCGTGATCGACGCCACGGTGATCCCGTGGGAAGTCACGCCATCGCTCAAGATCGCCGAACTCGTCGACACCCACACCGAGTTCTCCGGCGATCATGCGCTCTACACCGCGGCATTCGTGCTTGCCATGAACCAGGCCAAATACGACAGCCTCCCAGATGATCTCAAGAAGGTGATCGACGACAACACCGGTGCGGATTTCTCGGCCCATGCCGGAATGACGCAAGCCTCGTTCGATGCGCCCGGCCGCAAGATCGCCGAGGGCACGGACAACGAGATCGTTGTTCTCGACGAGGCCGAAGTGGCGCGCTGGAAGGAAGTCGGCGAAAAGGTGCGTGACAACTGGTTTACCGAAATGGAAGCCAAGGGCATAGATGGCGAGGCGCTTTACGCCAAGGCGCAGGAATTGATCGCCAGCTACACCAAGTAAGTCGACCGACGTCCCAGATCCGGCGGGGCTTGCCTCACATGGCTGCTCCGCCGGACCGATATTGCGAGTATCGACGATGACCATACTTGTTGCCGGCGCGGGCATTGCCGGATTGACCTTCGCGTTGACCTGCCGCCAGATCGGGGTTCCGGTCAGAGTGTTCGAGCAAGTCGACGAGATCCGCCCGCTCGGCGTGGGGATCAATCTGCAGCCGCATGCCATCCGCGAACTGATGGAACTCGGCCTTCAATCCTGGTTCGACGGCATCGGCATCCGCACCCGCGAAGTCGCCTATTTTTCCAAGCACGGTCGCCCGATATGGTCCGAGCCGCGCGGCATTGAGGCGGGCTACAACTGGCCGCAATTGTCGGTTCACCGCGGCAAGTTGCAACTCATGCTGTTGCAGGCGGTCCGCGACCGGCTCGGGGCTGACGCCATCCAGACCGGTTGGAAAGCCACCGGCTATTCCCAGGTCAAAAATGGCGTTACGCTCAATCTGGTGAACCGCGAGGGCGAAGCCAGGACCGAGCGCGGCAGCATCCTCGTGGCCGCGGATGGCATCCATTCCGCGATCCGCGCCCAGATGAACCCCGACCAGGGGCCTCCTGTCTGGGGCGGCGCCGTGCTGTGGCGCGCGACCAGCCGCGCCAAACCCTTCCTGACCGGCGCGACCATGGCCATGGTCGGGCACGAATGGCAAAAATTCGTGACCTACCCCATTTCCGCAACAGATCCCGAAACCGGTCTCGCCGACATCAACTGGGTGGCAGAGATCAAGAAGGCGCCCGATGCTTCGTGGAACCGGGAGGACTGGAACCGGCCGGGCAACATTGCCGACTTCCTGCCGGCCTTCGAAAGCTGGCACTTTGACTGGCTCGACATTCCTTCACTGATCAGAAGCGCCGATCAGATTTACGAGTATCCCATGGTCGACCGGGATCCGCTCGACAATTGGCGCGACGGCCGGGTCACGCTGATGGGCGACGCAGCCCACCCGATGTATCCTATCGGCTCGAATGGAGCATCCCAGGCCATTCTCGACGCCCGGATCCTGGGCAAATGCCTGGTCGACCACCAGGTGACGGAAGAGGCCTTGATCGCCTATGAGGACGAGCGGCGGCCGGCGACCACCAGGATTGTGCTGGCCAATCGCGGCAACGGGCCGGACCAGATCATGCAGGTGGTCGAGGAAAAATGCCAGGGCCTGTTTGACACGATAGACGAGGTGATGAGCGCCGAGGAACTCGCCGGTCACGCCGCCCGCTACAAGGCGCTGGCCGGGTTCGATCGTGAAACGCTCAATTCGCGCCCGCCGCTGATTGCAGGCCCGGTCGTTCGGGACACCGCCGATGCTTGACCGGATCGACCGCGGGATGCGGCTGTTGGCGGGCTTTCTCGCCATTCTGGGCGGCCTGGCGCTGATAGCGGTCATCCTGATCACCGTCCTCTCCGTGTCGGGCCGCGCACTGCTCTTCATCGGCCTCGGTCCGATCCGTGGTGATTTCGAACTTGTGGAACTCGGCACCGGCTTCGCGGTCTTTGCCTTCCTGCCCTGGGTCCAGATCAACCGCCAGCACGCCTCGGTGGAGATCCTCACCATGCAATTGAGCGGGCGCATCAACCGGATCATTGACATGGGCGCCGATCTCTTGATGTTTGCCATTGCCGTGCTGTTGACCTGGAAACACTGGGACGGGACGCTCGACAAGCTGGCCTATGGCGAAACAACCTTCATCATCCAGTATCCGATCTGGTGGGCCTATGCCTCCGGTCTCGCCGGCGCCATCGGCTTTGTGCTGACCAGCTTCTGGTGCGTGGTGCTGAGCGCCCGGGCGCTTCTGACCGGGCAGGACCAGACCCACGGGGAGATGCAGCATTGAGCCATATCGACATCGCGCTGCTCTCCTTTCCGGTCCTGTTGATCCTGATCTTTCTGCGGGTCCCGATCGGGCTGGCCATGCTCGTCACCGGCATTGGCGGCAGCTATTTCATCAATGGCTCTTTCCTGATGATCTTCGCCCAGCTCAAGAACCTGACCTGGGGCACGTTTTCGAGCTATTCGCTGTCGATCATTCCGCTGTTTCTGCTGATGGGCCAGTTCGCCACGCTTGGCGGCATGTCGCAGGCGCTGTTCAAGGCGGCGGAAACCTGGATGGGCCACAAGAAGGGCGGCGTCGCCATGGCCGCCGTCGGCGCCTGCGCCGGCTTCGGTGCGATCTGCGGCTCGTCGCTCGCGACAGCAGCGACCATGGGCCAGGTCGCCCTGCCGGAATTGCGCCGCTACGGCTATTCCGGCGAACTGGCGACCGGCGCGCTTGCCGCGGGCGGCACGCTCGGCATTCTCATCCCGCCCTCGGTGATCCTGGTGATCTACGCCATCCTCACCGAGCAGAACATCGCCAAGCTGTTTGTCGCGGCCTTCATCCCGGGCATCCTGGCGGCTCTGGGCTACATGATCGCCATCGCCATCTATGTGAGGCTCAAGCCTCAGTCGGCAGGGTCCCGCGAGCGCGCGCCCTACTCCGAACGGTTCAGCAGCCTGATTGCGGTCTGGCCGGTGCTGATCGTCTTCATCGCCGTGGTCGGAGGCATCTATGGCGGCATCTTCACCCCCACCGAGGCGGCGGCCATCGGCGCCTTCGGCACCGGCGTGATTGCGCTGTTCAACGGCGGGCTGAACCGCTCGACGCTGAAATCCTCCATCCTGACTACGGCCAGTGCCACCGGGATGATCTTTCTCATCGTCTTCGGCGCCGGCGTCTACAATGCGTTCCTGGCTTTGAGCCAGTTGCCGCAAACGGCCGCCGCCTTTGTCGGCGAGCAGGGCTTCAATCCCTGGCTGGTGATGGTCGTGGTGCTGGTGCTCTATCTCGTCTTCGGCTGCGTCATGGATTCGCTGTCCATGATCCTTCTGACCGTGCCGATCTTCTTCCCGATCATGTCGGCGCTGGATTTCGGCCTGACGCCCGAGGAATTCGCGCTCTGGTTCGGCATCATCGTGCTCATCGTCGTGGAGGTGGGGCTGATAACGCCACCGGTCGGCATGAACCTGTTCGTCATCAATTCGATGGCCAGGGACACGCCGCTGTCGGCCACCTACCGCGGCGTGTTCCCCTTCGTGCTGACCGACATCATCCGCGTCGCCATCCTGACCATGTTCCCGGCCATAACCCTGGTCGCGGTCAGGCTGCTTTACTGAGTATCGGGACCGCACAGGAGACCGCAACGCCCCGGATCAAGCACCGATCGCGCGGATGGATTCAATCAACTCCCGATCCATGGGAATTCCGTTTTCGAGGAAATCCGCGCGGATCTGCTGACGCCGGCGTCCGGGCAGACGTGCGCCTTCCGTGCCCGCCACCATGTCGGCCATCACCGCCATGCGTTCGGCGCCGCCGGGTCCGAAGGCGTCCGGATCAATCGCGATGATCGCCTGCCCGGTTCCGGGCGGATCGCCCTTGTCGTCAAAGAAGGAACTCGCCTGCCAGGCATAGTTGGCCCCGGTCAGACCGGCGCACAACAGCTCCACCATCAAGGCCAATGCCGTGCCCTTGGCGTCGCCGAGCGGGATCATGGTCCCCGCCATCGCCGCCTTTGCGTCGGTGGTGGGATTGCCCTCCGGATCAAGCGCCCAGCCCTCGGGGATGGCCTCGCCCTTCTGGGCCGCCGCCATGATCTTGCCGCGCGCCACCTTGGACAGGGAGATATCGACCACCACCGGATCGCCGTCGGCGAGCGGCGCGGCAAAGGCGATCGGATCGGTGCCGAACAGCGGCCTGTTGCCGCCCCAGGGCGCCATCGCCGCCGGGGCATTGGCGACCATCAGCGCCGCCACGCCGCGCTCGGCGAGAGCTTCGACGATGACGCCAGCCACCCCGCAATGATGCGACCGGCGAATGCCGGCTATGGCGATGCCCTGGGTCTTCGCCGCCCCCGGCAGCCAGTCGAGCGCCAGGTCCATCGCCGGATAGGCAAACCCGTTGGCCGCATCGATTGCCAGCGCGCCCGGCCGAAGCTGCTCGCTTGTGGGCGCGGCGAAGCCATCGACCTTTCCTGCGCGCGCCTGGGCCGAATAGGCCTCCACCCGCCGCAATCCATGGCCGCCCTGACCCGCCAGTTCGGCCGCCAGCAGCGCGCGCGCCACCGAAGCCGCATTGTCTGCAGACGTCCGGCTGCGCATCAGCGCACCGGTGATGAGTTCGGTAACTGCCCGGGGCGTCATCGTCAGCCTATCGGTCATGCCTTGTTTCCCAGTACTTCCAGCACCTTCTCGGCGATCAGACGGCTGACGCGTTCATTCGATTCATCCGTGACGCCGGCGATGTGGGGCGTCAGCACCAGATTGCCAAGATCCTTGAATTTCTCACCGGCTTCGGCAGTCAGCGGTTCGGTCTCGAACACATCAAGCGCCGCGCCGCCAAGCTTGCCGGCCTTCAAGGCTTCTGCAAGAGCAGCTTCGTCGACGATGCCGCCGCGCGCGGCATTGACGAGGATCGCATCCGGTTTCATCAGGGACAGCGCCTGGGCATCGATCATGTGCCGCGTCGCGTCGGTCAGTGGCGTATGCAGCGACACCACATCGGAGAGTTCCAGCACGGCATCAAGCGACACATTGCGGGCAATCTGCCAGCCGGGATGATCGGCCAACAGGTAAGGATCATAGGCCACGACCTGCATGCCCATCATATGCGCCCGCCAGGCCACCTCGCGGGCAATCGAGCCATAACCGACAAGTCCGATGGTCTTGTCGGCAAGCTCCCGCCCCATCATCGATTGCCGTGGCCAGCCGCCCGCGGCCACTTCCGCCGAGCGCAGGTAGGATCCGCGCAACAACATCAGCGCGGTCGTGATCACATATTCGGCGACCGACAGATCATTGGCGCCCGTCGCCGGGATCACCTTGATCGACCGCGCCTTGCAGGCCGAGACATCGATGTTGTCGAGCCCGACACCGAGCCTCCCGACCACGCGCAGCTTCGGTCCCATGCCGAGCAATGTTTCGCGCACCTGGGTGCGGTTGCGCACAATCAGCGCCCGCGCCGAGGTCAGATGCCCATGCAGCTTGGCCGGATCGT
The DNA here is from genome assembly GCF_014359905.1 of Hoeflea sp. Classification (GTDB taxonomy): domain Bacteria; phylum Pseudomonadota; class Alphaproteobacteria; order Rhizobiales; family Rhizobiaceae; genus Hoeflea. Next base: position 21,610 of record NZ_JACIYP010000047.1, read on the forward strand.
CGACCAGCGTGGGGTCATAAAGAGTGTCGTGAACCTGTGCGAGGCGGGCAACCGCCGCCTCGTCCATGAATTCGGTGATGACAATATCCGCCATGGGAAACCCCTTGCCTGTTTACGCCGAGCGATAGAGCTTTGTCATGGAGAACTCGCGGTGACCGAGCGCCTCGGCGGCCGTGGCGCGGCCGTTCGAGGTGCGGATGATCATCTCGATCAGCGCATCGCCAGCCTCGTCGATGGTCATCTCGCGCCTCAGGATCCCGGAGACGTCGACATCGACATGCTCGCCCATGGTGCGGACCGTGCGCGGGTTGGCGGTGATCTTGATCACCGGCACGATCGGGTTGCCGATCACGTTGCCCTGGCCGGTGGGGAAGGTGTGCACCACATAGCCGCCGGCCGCCATCAGGGTGACGCATTCCGCAGCCGCGGAGGACGAGTCCATGAAGTAGAGGCCCTTGCCGGATTTCGGCTCTTCCGCAGGCTCGAGGATGTCGATGAACTGCGAGGTCCGGCCGATCTTCTCGAGATTGCCCAGCGCCTTCTCCTCGATCGTCGTCAGCCCGCCCTCGATATTGCCCTTGGTCGGCTGGCTGTCGGAAAGATCGTCGGTCTGGTGGGCGAAGATGACGTCGTCCTGGTAGGCCTTCCACATCGCGTACCAGCGCTCCCCCACCTCCTCGTTGATGGCGCGGGTCTTGCAGATGTGCTCGGCCCCGGTGATCTCCGAGGTCTCGCCGAAGCAGCCGTAGATGCCCTCGGGCAGGAGCTTGTCATACATGTTGCCCACCGTCGGGCAGGAGCCGAGCCCCGTGGTGGTGTCGCTCTCGCCGCATTTGGTCGAGATCCACAGTTCCGATATCGAGCACTCCTCGCGCTGCAGCTCGGAGGCGAAGTGGACATATTCCTTGGCCACCTTGGAAGCGTCCATGATGGTCTTGAGATCGCCGTTCTGCTCGATCGAGAAGCCGGTGACCGGCTTGCCGGTCGCGGCGATGCCGTCGACGATCTTCTTGGTCCAGCCCGGCTCGATGCCGATGACGACGACGGCGGCGACATTCGGGTTCGATCCGGTGCCGATCATGGTGCGGAAATGCAGGTCGAGATCCTCGCCGAACTGCAGCCTTCCATAGGCATGCGGCAGCGCAAGCGTGCCCTTGATGTTGTTGGCCACCGCCTCGCAAGCCGCGTTGGAGATATCATCGACGGGCAGGATGACGACGAGATTGCGCACGCCGACCCGGCCGTTCTCGCGGCGGTAGCCGGAAAATGTCATGTTGGAATAGTTCGATGCCATGATCGGGCTCCTACCAGCGCTTGGTTTTGAGATTGTGGGTGTGGACATGGGCGCCCTTCTCGACGTCGGCGACGAACTTGCCGATGTCCTCGCCATATTTGATCGCCGTGTCGCCGGACTTGATGTCCTTGAGCGCGATCTTGTGGCCGATCGGCACGTCGGCCTTGGACGTGAGCTCGAAGCTCGAATTGTCGTGCGTGACCACGCACAGCATGTTTGTTCCGGCCGTCAGGCCTTCGACAACCACAACGCCGACATTGTCCGCGTGATCATGAACCAGCAAATGGGGGGTGCTCAATTTTGTCCTCCAATCAGGATTTACTGCAATGATTCACTGTCCGGTGGACAGGTCTTATATAAGATATAAGATGGGTCGGGACGGGAATGTCAACCGCGGCGAAGCATGGAAAAGAAAATGACTGTGTCGGAGGAAGCCAAAAAACCAGTGCCCGAGACGATCGGTTTCAAGCCTCTCTATGCCCAGGTGCGTGAGCGGCTGATGCGCCGCCTGGTCGACGGGGAATGGTCGCCCGGCATGCTGCTGCCGAGCGAGATCGAGTTGGCGCGGCAACTCAGCGTCAGCCAGGGAACGGTGCGCAAGGCGCTCGATTCGATGACGGCCGACAACCTGCTGCTGCGTCGCCAGGGCCGCGGCACCTATGTCGCCGAGCCGGAGGAAAGCCGCATCCTGTTTCAATTCTTCAGGCTGTCACCGGACATCGGAACCCCCAGTTTTCCCGATTCCAAGGTTCTGAGCACGGGCCATGCCAAACCCACGAAAACCGAGACGGACTCACTGAAGCTGGAAGATGGGGAACAGGTCTTCCGCATCGAGCGCATCCGCTCGCTCGCCGGCCACCCGATCCTGATCGAAACGATCACGCTGCCGGTCAGGCGGTTTCCGGATTTCGATCATCTGACCATCATCCCCAACAATCTCTACCGGCTCTATTCCGAGCGCTGGGGCATCACCATCGGCAGCGCCGAGGAAAGGCTCAAGGCGATCTCGGCGAGTTCCAGGGACGCCGCCAAGCTTGGCTGCCACGTTCACGAGCCGCTGCTGCTGATCAGCCGCGTGGCGCGGGATCTGGAGGAACGCCCGGTGGAACTGAGATGGTCGCGCTGCATCACCCGCGAGACCCATTACGCGGTCAATCTTCGCTAGGGCGGGGGCCTGACGGACGCCTCCCGTCTGTCCGACAGGATTCGCCCGGTCCGTTTACCTGGTACTGACGTGACCGTCACAACGGGATCGCCTGGCCGGTCTTGACCGATTGCTCTGCGGCAAGGCCGATCCGCACCGACTTCAATCCGTCCTCCAGCGTCACCTCCGCAACGCCGCCGTCACGGATCATGGCGTTAAACCTCAGGTGCTGGAAATAGGTCGAGCCGTGATGATCGCCGGCGGCCAGGAACGCGGCGTCGACATCGACGATCTCGCGGCGCTCCTGCTTGCTCGCACGCGGCGAGAACACGAATTCCGAATGCCGCTGCTTGCCATCCTGCGAAAACCGCGACGGCCCGGGCACCAGCGCCTCGACCTTGGCGAGATCGCCGGTGACGGCGATCGCCTCCTGCCAGGTAGAGCCTTCGGCGAACATGCACAGATCGAGCATGCCGCGCACGCCATTGGCGAAATCGATCACCACATAGGCATTGTCGAGAATGTCGGGCTTGCGGCCGGCGTAATCCTCATCGCGGAAATTGACGTCCGCACCGCCCGACGCATAGACGCGGACCGGCTCGGCTCCGGCGATCAGCCGCATCAGATCGAAGAAATGGCAGCATTTCTCGACCAGCGTGCCGCCGGTATTGGATTGGAACCGGTTCCAGTCGCCGACCTTCTTGAGGAACGGAAACCGGTGCTCGCGGATCGAGATCATCCGCACCTGCCCGGCATCTCCGCAGTTCACTGTCCTGAGCAGCCGCTCGACGGGGGGCATGTATCGGTATTCCATGGCGACCCAGACCTGCGACGAACGTCCTGCGGCGAGCGCCAGCACTTCCTCGCAATCCGCGAGCGTCGTACACAACGGCTTTTCCACCAGCACCGGAAGATCCGCGGGCAGCACGTCCTTGAGGATTGCGTGGTGGACATGGTTGGGTGCCGCGATCACAAGCGCGTCGCACAGACCGGAGTGAAGCAGCGCTCGGTGATCCGTGAACACGCCACAGCCGCCGCCCGCCAGCGCCGCCGCGCTCGACCGCATGCCCTCGTCGGGATCGGCAACCGCGGTCACCCGCGCGCCCGCGATCAGGCCGATATTGCGGATATGCTCATGGCCCATCATGCCCGAGCCGATGATGCCGTATCTGATCCCTGTCATGGATGGCGCCTCAGAGGTGGATGACCGGCAGGCCGGCGGCAACGGCAAAGCTCTCGAGCCTCGCGACGTGATCGCCATAGGCCAGCGCCATATGGTGCTCGAGCCCGCTGTCGATGACGCGCATGAGTACCTCGCCCGCCGGGCGCTCGAACCGAACGACGCCGGACGTTCCGGTAAAGGCCATGGCGCGTTTGAGCATCTCGCCGCGCCCCAGGATCAGGCTATGGCTGCCGCGCGCCTGGCTCAGCCGTGCGAAGGTGACGACGCCCGGCTTGAGCGGGAATTCGAACAGCAGCGGCATTTTCCGGTTTGTGTGAATGGTTGCGCGGGCGACCGCATCGGGATCGGCCATCGAGACCGGCGCCTGGCCGCAATGCCAGACCACGCCCGTGTCATCGTCCGCGTCGAGGTCGACCAGATCGACCAGAAACACCGGCTGATCGCTCGCCCCCTGCAGCAGGAGCTGCGTCGCCGCGCCATAGACATCGGCCTCGCAGGCGCAGGGCACGCGTCCCTCGCCCATCATCGAGGCCGGACCGCAGACCGCGCCGCCATAGTCGGTGAAGGTTTCCGGCCAGCAGCGGATGGCGAAGGCATCGAATCCGCCCTCGGCCCTCATGGCGTCAAGCGCGAGTTTCAGCCTCAGCGATCGATCAAGCTCCGACTGGTCGACCGCGTCGAGATTTGTGAGGCTTTCGGCCGTTTTCGCGCGCAATGCATCCGCGTCCACATCCGGCGCCGCAAGCGCCCGGGAGAACAGCTCCGAAAGCTCATAGCCCGACACAGTGATGCCGGTCAGCGCGGCCAGTTGCGTGGCATCATAGGCGCAGGTGTCAAACCCGTCGGGATGCTGCCCGATGCGGGCGATGGCCTTGCCGCGCAAGCCCTCAAGCAACGCCCTGCCCGGTTCCGGATCGGCGTCTCCCGGGGCCGCCATCAAGGGAACACTCATCCGCGCTGCAGCGAACAGCGTCTCCAGCCCCGGCGCGCCTGGCGCGGCGTAGCGCCAGGAAAACAACCGTCCGCGCAGACCCAGGGCATGCGAGGCGAGATTGAGGCCGCAAAAGGCGTTGAGCCGCAGCCGGCCGCCGAGCCGCGGCTCGGGCACCGCCCATATGGCCAGGGGCTGGCCAAAGCTCTCGGCGATGCGGCAGGTCATCGCCGCATCGGTGAATGTGACCTGCAGGATCAGGATCCGGTCCGGCTTTTCGTCCGCGATCCCGGCCATCGCCGCCTGCGTCGACGCCGCATCCATCAGCAGAGTCTGCGGTCCGATCAGGCGGTGGCCGGTGGCCTTGAGATCGTCGAGCATGCCCGCGAGCATCTGCTCGGCATAGGCCACATCGAATGTCGGGCGACCCAGCGGCAACACCCCGATTGTCAGAACTTCACCGGACATGCGCATGCCCCCTTACATCACCGGGTAAAACCACTAGATTGGAACCATGAAAATGATCCCGAGACGCTGGCCCCTGGCCGTCCTCCTCGCCATGGCAATCGTCGTTGTCGCCATGCCTACCAGAAGCTTCGCCACCGAGGCGGCCTGGGCGCGGCTGGCGCAGGGCGGCTACACGATCCTGCTCAGCTTTGCGCACACGCCGGGCGGGGGCGAGCCGCTGAGACCCGACCTTGGCGATTGCGAAGAGCGCAAGAGCCTGTCCGACAGGGGAATCCAGGCGGCGCGCCGCCTCGGCATGCGCTTTGCCGCCCGCGCCGTCTCGATCAACGCAGTCTATTCCGGAGAGTTCTGCCGTGCGCTGAAGACGGCCGAACTCGCCTTTGGCAGCAGCGCGGTCGAGACCAGAGCCTATCTCAATTCGATCGTCGGCGGCGCCGACCCGAATGAAATTCCCGCCGAGCTGATCATGGCGGTCGAGGAATTCGACGGCGCCGGCAATCAGCTGATGATCACGCACCCGGTCCTGATCAACGCCATCTCCGGGACCACCCCCCGCGTCGGGGAGGCCATCATCATCGCCCGCGGCGTCAACCCGGGCGACCCGCCGCGTGTCATCAACCGGTTGTTGCTCGACTGATCCACGCATCAGCCGAAATCCCCGTAGCTGTGGCGAAAACTCTGGTCCGCCGGGGAAAGCTGCGCGCCGCCTGCCCCATACGCCGGATGACTATTCCACGGCCTCGCCGCCTGGTCGGTCAGTAGGTTGATCTCCCGCATATAGCGCACAGAGTCGATTTCGAGCCCCTTTCGCATCCCATCCCAGTCCGGATAGAGCCCGAACGGCTCAAGCCAGATCGCCCGGCCGGCAAGATAGCCCGAGGCGCCGGCGCGGTAGGCATGGCTCAGGATATTGCGGAACTCCGCCTTGCCGGCGCCGGCCGACAGCATCACCCAGGGTCTGCCAGCCAGCCGTCCCATTTCGTCGAACGCCGCCTGCACCGCGGCGTCTTCGCCCTCAGGCACATTCTTCGCCGCAACCGGACTTTCCAGCTTGAAGACATCGATGCCGAATTCCGGGCCGGCAAAATCGGCCACCGATTGCAGCACGTGATCGGTGCGCTTGCCGGTCATCTCGACATAGTCGCTGGTCTGGTGCGCGTCATTGGCCAGGGGATAGACCAGCAGCTCGAACAGGAACGGGATGTCAAAGCGCGCGCAGGCCTCGCCGATCCGCTTGGTGAAATCCTTCTGTTGCTCACGGATATGCCTGGCCGCATCCGGCCGGTACCAGGCCAGCACCTTGACTGCGTCGCCGCCCATCCGCTTGATCTTGGCCACCGACCAGTCATCGATCTCGCGTGACAACCTTCCCTCCGGCGTCTCCTCGAACACCGAATCCTCCAGCGTCACGATCAGCCCCTTGGTGGGCGACAGCTTGCCGATGCCGCGCGGGATGGCGAAATGCGGATCGAGCAGCATCGCCGAGGATTGGTCCTGCAGGGTCTCGATCAGCAGGGCCTTGAAATCGGCCACCGCCTGCCAGGGCGCGTCATCTGCCCCGTGGTATCTGGCGATCGGCCCCTTGATCGGCGGCCGCTGATCCACCGCCGTCATCTTGAAAAGACCGCCCGCATCGGCCATCCGCCGCATGCCCCACAGTTTTCCCGCGCTCAGCTGCATGGTCGGGCCTCTTTCATGAAATGTCCGGTCTCATTGCGCGTCGGATAGCCGGCGCGGCCATCGGTTCTCGTGCACTTGATCGCCGCCACCGCATTGGCAAAACGGATCGCGTCAGCGGGCAGTGCGCCTTCGCCCAGCCGCAATGCGAAGGCACCGTGCCAGACGTCGCCCGCACCCAGCGTGTCGAGTGCCGTGATCCGATAGGCGGGCTCGAACCCGGATGCGGCGCCATGGCGCCAGCGCACGCCGTTTGCGCCATCGGTGACGCAGACAAAGCTGCCGGTCTCAGCTGCAACATCGGCGAGCGCCCGACCGAGATCCGCATGGCCGGCCCAATCGCGCAACCCTTGCGCCGAGAAGGCGACATGGCTCGCGAGATGGAGCGCTGCTTCCGCCTCGCGGATCGGCGCCTCCGCGTCGAGCACGCCGGGCAGGCCGCGAGCCCTTGCAACACGCATCAGAGCCTCGGCGCCGTCGGGCCAGCGCGTGTCGGCAAGTGCCGCGTCAAAGTCGGGGGGCAGGGCGGCCTCGAGCCAGCCCGCCTGCATCGGCAAGGCATGATCGCGGAAATTGACGATCTGGCGTTCGCCCGCTTGATCGATGAAGACGGAGGAGAAGGAGGATCGCCGGCCCTCGAAGCGGCGGACCATGCTGCAATCGACGCCTTCGGCTTCAAGCCCCGCGGCAATCATGTCGGCGACCTGATCATCGCCCAGACGACTGGCAAGCATGGCCTGGCCTCCGAGCCTCGCAATGGCAGCCGCAGCATTGGCCGCGCCGCCGCCGCCGGTGATCCGGGCGTCGCGGGCCCGGTATTTCTCAGCCAGCCGCGGCATCTCGTCGAGGAAGAAGACGAAATCCACCACGGCGACCCCGGCAGTCACGATCCTCACCATTGCAGAACGTCATCCCAGGCAGGTTTCCGGCCGGCGGAACGGATCCCGCCATCCGAACTGTATCAAGTCTTATATAAGACACAAGACTGAAATGGTGTCGGCCTTAAGCCCCTCGGCCCTCATCTGCGACAATTGATCAAGTGCGATATGAATCACATATGGTTCATATGCATTTCAGCCACTGGAGACACCCATGGGCATCGTGAAAATCGACGATGACCTGCACGAACAAGCCCGGCGGGCGAGCACCGTGATGTGCCGGTCCATCAATGCGCAGGCCGAGTACGGGATGAAGGTCGGCATGCTGGCCGAGGCCAATCCGACGTTCAGATTCAACGACATCGTCAAGCTGCAGTTCGCCGCGGCGCGGGTAAGCCCCGCCGACCTGGCGGCGGCCTGACATGGTCAAGTCCGCGGACGAACTGGCGCTCATGCGGGTCTCGGGCTCGCTGCTCGCATCCGTCGTCGAGATGCTGGACACACTGGATCTTGCCGGCATGTCGCCTTGCAGGTCAATGATCTGGTCGAGCGCTTTATCACCATCGACCTGGCCGCCCGCCCGGCCAGCAAGGGGCAGTATGGCTTCGAATAGGGTCTGAACTGCTCGATCAATGATGTCGTCTGCCACGGAAAGCCCGACCCGCAGGAGATCATCCGCGACGGCGACATCATCAACCTCGACATCACGCTGGAGAAGAACGGCTTCATTGCGGATTCGAGCAAGACCTATCTGGCCGCCAGGGCCTCGCCCGCCGCCGAGCGGCTGGTGCGGGACGCCCGGGAGGCAATGTGGAAGGGCATCAGGCAGGTGCGACCCGGCGCCTATCTCGGCGACATCGGCTTCGCCATCGAACGCCATGCCAGACGCAACGGCTACTCGGTGGTGCGGGAATATTGCGGCCATGGCATCGGCCGCGCCATGCACGAGGAGCCGCAGGTCCCCAGTTTCGGACGTCCAGGAACGGGCTTGAAGCTGCGCCAAGGCATGGTCTTCACCATCGAGCCGATGGTCAACCAGGGCACGCGCAGGGTCTCGACCAGGGATGACGGCTGGACGGTCGTCACCAACGACGGCAAGCTCTCCGCCCAGTTCGAGCATACGGTGGCTGTCACGAAAAAGGGTGTCGATGTCCTGACCCTAAGCCACGACGAGACGGTGATGGTGGAGCGCAGAGTCCAGTCATCGGTCGGCACCGATATGGGCAAAGTCCCGCCAAGACCGGCCTGATGACAGAGCCGCCCGGAACGAGCCCGGACGGCCTGGTTTTCAGCATTCCGGCTGGAGCTTCTACTGCATGTCCTTCATGGCGCCGCCGTCGATCATGTCCGAGGCCTTGGCGGCTTCCGCAACCAGCAGATCGTAGAAGGTGGCTCCGCCCTCGACATTGGCCTGGAACCAGTCGAACACCGGCGCTGCGGCTTCCTTGAACTGGGCCTTCTCCTCCATGGTCGGCACATAGACCGAGCCGCCGCCCTCGGTGAAGGCCTTGTAGGCCTCGATAGACTTGCGCTTGGGCGATGCGAAGGTCGCCTGCTGGAGCGCAGCAAACCCGTCGACGACGACCCGGCGCTGGCCTTCATCCAGGCCCATGAAGCGGTCATTGTTCATGTACCACAGTGCGCCCATGTAGGAATGACCGTCGAGCGTGAGATATTTCAGCCCCGCATCGGGGAACTTCATGCCCATGATGTCGGTGATGCCATTCTGCGTGCCCTCGACGACGCCGGTCTGGAACGAGGTGAACAGTTCCGGCCACGGAATCGGCGTCGGCGAGGCGCCCATCGCGCGCACCAGTTCCTGCGGCAGGTCGGCCACCACGGTGCGGATCTTCAGCCCCTCGAGATCGGCCGGCGAACGCACTTCGCGCTTGATGTTGGCGAAGTTGCGCCAGCCGCCGGTATTGCCGATGGTCATCAGGCGAATCATGCCGCCCGAATCGGCCAGCATCTGTTCACGCATGGCGCGCACGAAGGTCCCCTCGGTCAGCACCGCCTCGGCGATCCGGTCGTCGCGCAAGAGATAGGGCAGATCCAGAACCTGCACATAGGGGAAAATCCCCGAGGCGCCGCCCGAGGTGGAGATGTAGATGTCGATCGAGCCGTCGGCGATGCCCTGCAGGCATTCGGCGCCGGTCGAGCAGAGCTGGGTGCCGATGAAGAGTTCCACCGCAATGGCGCCGTTCGATGCCTTTTCAACATAGTCCTTGAACACAACAAGACCGTCGTAATCCTCATCGTTCTCGTTCGAATTCGCGGTGGCGCGCAGCGTGATGTCGGCCGCCTGCGCCGTAGTGATGGCGCCACCAGCCAGAACCGCAAGACCGAGGGCAGCCGCGCTCAGTGTCTTCATTGCCTGTTTCAAGATCATCGTTGAACCTCCCGTTTGATGACTGCTTCCCGGTAGTCTTATATAAGACATACGATTGATGAGCGTCTGGCGCTTGTCAAGCTTTGACGCCCTTCCCGCCCCCTGACAGGCGGCGCCCTCATTTCGCGAACCCGAACAGTTGCGGCATGAACAGCGAGATCTGCGGCACATAGGTGATCAGGAAGATCACCAGGATCTCGACCGCCAGGAAGGGCAGGATTGCCCTGGCGATGGTCTCGACCTTTTCCCCCGAGACGCTGGACGTGACAAACAGCACCAGCCCCATCGGCGGGGTCGCCAGCCCGACGGTCAGGTTGACGCTCATGATGATGGCGAAATGCACAGGATGGACGCCGAGCTCGGTGAAGATCGGCGCCAGGATCGGCGCCAGGATGATGATCGCCGGCCCCGCATCGAGAAACATGCCGACGACGAACAGCAGCAGATTGATCAGGAACAGCAGGATCAGAGGCTCGTCGGTCAGGCCCAGGATGAACGCAGCCATGATCTCGGGCGTGTGGCTCAGGCTGACCACGGTCTTGAATGCCATCGCCGCTCCGACGAGCAACAGCACCACCGACGTGGTCATGGCCGCCTTGGTCAGCACCTTCGGAAGATCCGACCACCCCATGGTCTTGAGAATGAACAGCGCCACGATGAAGGCATAGACCGCCGCCACGGCGGAGGCTTCCGTCGGGGTGAAGATGCCGCCCAGGATACCGCCGAGAATGATCACCGGGGTCATCAGCGGGAAGAACGCCTTGAGGCTTGCCTGCCCCTTTTCCGGCCAGGTCGATCGGCGGGAGGCGGGCGGAAAATCATTGCGCCTGGCGAGGAACGCCACCACCAGCATCAGGCCCACGCCAACCAGGACACCCGGCACGATCCCCGCCAGGAAAAGCGCGGCCACCGATTCCCCCATCACATAGGCATAGATAATCATGATCCCCGACGGCGGGATGATCGGCCCGATGACCGAGGAGGCGGCGGTGACAGCGGCCGCGAATTTGCGCGTATAGCCGTTCTTCTCCATCGCCGGAATCAGCATCGAGCCCAGCGCCGACACATCCGCGACCGCCGAGCCCGAGAGGCCCGCAAACAGCATCGAGGACAGGATGTTGACATGGGCGAGGCCGCCCTTGAGGTGGCCGATCAGCGCCTGGCTGAACTCGACGATCCGCAGGGTGATGCCGCCGCGGTTCATCAGTTCCCCGGCCAGCATGAAGAACGGGATCGCCATTAGCGGGAACGAATCCATGCCCGTGTAGACATTGCGATAGAGCAGCGCGATGTCGCGTTCCTGGCCGTTGAGCCACAGCAGGAAGCCCGGCGCGGCAAGCATCCCGAAAAACACCGGCAGACCGATCATCAGGAAGGTCAGGAACAGCGGCAGGAAGAAAAACAGCATCGCCCTACTCCACCGCCACCAGCACGCGATCATGATCCTCGGGCAGGTCCGCCTCCGGATCGATGATATGGGCGATGGCCTTGAGGCAGAGCTCGACATTGACAAAGCTCATCAGCAGCAACCCGACCGGCAGCGACATGTACATCCAGGCCAGCTTGACGCGCACGAGCCCCAGGCCGAGAAAATCGAGCGGGAGTTTCAGCGAACTGGAATTGAACAGCCAGCCCGAACTGACATGGTTGAGGCCAAGCCGGAAGCCATAGACCAGTACCACCAGGGAAACGAACAGCAGCAAAAGGCCCAGAAGCGACCCGAGCCTCGGCGGCAACAGGTCCTTGAGCATGTCGATCGCCACGAACCCGCCCCAGCGATAGGCCGACGGCGCGATCAGCCCGGTCATCCACAGCATCAGGAAGCGGGAGGCTTCGTCCGGCCAGGCCAGCGCATTGTTGAAGACATAGCGGAAGATCACCTGCAGCATGATGATCACCACCATCAGCCCCATGGCCATCCAGGCGGCATTTCGCCCGATGCGCAGAAGCAAGGTGTTGAGCAGCGCGAGTGGCTTCAGCACCGTCAGAATCGCGGTCATGGTCTTGGTCCTCCCCAGAGCCAACAGCCAAAACACCCCATCAAGTCTTATATAAGACCTGTGCCATGGGCTTCCATTTTGGGGCATCTGTCAATGCCGGTCGTGCCGATACAGAGCGGCACATCCCGCTTTGGTCAGCTGCGGATGAACACATGCTCTGTGTGCTGGACCCGCTTTTCGCCCGGCCGGAGCACAGCGCCGGCAAAGCCCGCGTGATTGGGACTGTCCGGCCAGCTCTGGGTTTCGAGGCAGAACCCGGCACAGGGGCCATAGGGCTTGCCGCCCAGGCCCGGAACCGACGGCTTGATCTTGAAGCCGGAATAGAACTGCAGGCCCGCCTCGGTGGATCTGAGCTCCATGGCGATGCCCGAGCGCATCGACCGCGCCAGCGCGATGGTGCGCACCGGCTCCCGCCCGTCGGAAATGCAGAAATTGTGGTCGTAGGGCACCTGCTGCCCGTCAGGCCCGTCGCGGCGGATCGGCCGCAATTCGCGGAAATCGAAATCCGTGCCCGCGACAGCCTTGATCTCGCCCGTGGGGATCTGGTCCGCGTCGACGGGGAGATAATGATCGGCGGCGATCATCAGCTCGTGGTCGAGGATGGTGTCGGATCCGTCGAGATTGAAATAGCTGTGGTGGGCGATATTGGCGAGCGTCGGCCGGTCGGTGACGCTGGTATAGGTGATGGCCATGCAGCCGCCCGGGCGCAGCTCGTAGCGGGCTTCGATTTTCATCGTGCCCGGATAGCCCGACTGCCCGTCCGGATCGACGATCGACAACACCGCGTGATCGGCGCCATGGCTGTCAATCGTCCAGATGCGCTTGGCAAGCCCGGCACTGCCTCCATGCAGATGCGTGATGCCGCGCTCGTTGCATTCCAGCTGATAGGCGACACCGTCCAATGTGAACCGGCCCCCCGCGATCCGGTTGGCATGCCGGCCAGCGGTCTGACCGAAATAGGGGGAAGCGGGATAGCCGGCAAAATCTGGAAAGCCGAGCGTCAGGGGTGCTGCATGTCCTTCCAGCCGCAGCTCCTGCAGGGCGGCGCCCCAGGTCATGATCCGTGCGGTCAGTCCGCCGCCTTCGAGAGTGACCCGATGCACCGTCTCGCCATCTGCTGTCTGGCCAAATTCCTCGATCGCCATGGCATGTCTCCCGTGAAATGAACTCTTGTCTTGCTGGCTCAGGGGATGGCCTGAAAACCGGGGCGGCGCAAGGTGGCTTATCGTGTCAACTGGCGGGTGGCCGCCTCCAGTCCGGCCAGCGTCATGGGAAACATCCGGTCGCTGAACAATTGCCGGATGAGCGCCGTCGAATGGGTATGGGGCCAGTAGGCCTCCGGCGTGGGATTGAGCCACGCCGCCTTGTGAAAGTGATCAAGCACCCGCCTGAGCCAGACCTGGCCCGGTTCCTCGTTCCAGTGCTCCACCGAACCGCCCGGGATGACGATCTCGTAGGGGCTCATGGCAGCATCGCCGACAAAGATCACCCGGTAGTCCGAGCCGTAGGTCCGCAACACCTCTTCCGTCGGCAGCAATTCCTGCCGGCGCCGGCGATTGTCGCGCCACACGCCCTCATAGAGGCAATTGTGGAAATAGAAATATTCCATGTGGCGGAATTCGCTGCGCGCCGCCGAAAACAGCTCCTCGACCACCTTGACGTGGTCGTCCATCGAACCGCCGATGTCGAAGAACATCAGGAGCTTCACCGCGTTGCGGCGCTCCGGCCTTGTCTTGACGTCAAGCCAGCCGTGCTCGGCCGTGGACTGGATCGTGCCGGCAAGGTCGAACTCCTCTGCCGCACCCTCGCGCACCCAGCGCCGCAGCCGTCTCAACGCAACCTTGATGTTGCGTGTGCCGAGCTCCACCGTGTCGTCGAGGTTCCTGAATTCCCGCTTGTCCCAGACCTTGACCGCGCGCCGGTGGCGGCTTTCGTCCTGTCCGATGCGCACACCTTCGGGATTGTAGCCATAGGCGCCGAAAGGCGACGTCCCAGCCGTCCCGATCCATTTCGACCCGCCCTGGTGACGGGCCTTTTGCTCCTCAAGCCGCTGCTTGAGGGTTTCCATCAGCTTGTCGAAGCCGCCCAGGCTTTCGATCAGTTTCTTCTCCTCGGCACTGAGATGTTTCTCCGCCATCCGCCTGAGCCATTCTTCGGGCAGGTTGCGGGCATCCACCGGGCTTTCTCCCGCGATTGCCTCCACGCCCCGGAAATAATGGGAGAAGACCTGGTCGAAGCGGTCTATGTGGCGCTCGTCCTTCACCAGGGCGGCGCGGGCGAGATAGTAGAAGCCCTCGACATCGTAGCGCGCCAAACCGGCCTCAAGCCCTTCGATCAGGGTGAGGTATTCGCGCAGCGAGACCGGTATCTTGGCGGCCTTGAGTTCCAGGAAAAACGGGAGAAACATGCGCGCGACCTTAGCCGCAATGACGATCGTTTGCCAACCGGTTTAGCCGCTGGTGAGCTCCGGATTCGGGAAATAGCCCGGGCCGATGGTCAACGGCTTCTCCGGCACGACGCTGTCATCGATCTGAGCGACGAATGTCTTCTCCCCCGACCAGATCAGTTTCGTGCGCGTATGGTCATAGACCCGGATGGACACATGATAGGGCTGTCCCGCCTTGACGCCGCGCACGCTGGGGGAATGAACGCCATAGCGGACACTGCGGGCATGCAGCCTTGTTTCGACCGTGAGCGGCGGCCCGCCCGCGGGATCCTCGAATTCGGCGATCATCCACGAACCGGACGGCAGCGGCTTGAGCACATTGGCGACGAAGCCGTAATACACATCCGCTTCGCGGTAATTGAAGATGAAGCCGCCGCCGGCGATGCCAATGTAGGGCTTCTCCGCCGGATCTTCGCGGGTCACCCAGCCGATTGCCATCAGCACCAGGACAAGCCCGATCATGACGGCCACGATTTTTTCAAAGGATCTGTCTTCACGCGCTATCATGGTTGCCGCTCCCGAACCGGGTGGTCATGGATACGCTTTCAAAGGACGTCAGTATCTCACAGCTCGGGCCACCAGGCCAGCAGGGGATGCGGGGCGCGCCTAGGCAATGGGCGCGGTGTTGACCCGCAGCCAGGCATCGAGGGTGTCCTTGGTGAAGCTGCGCTGCTCCAGATGGTGGTAGATGAACCTGATCGTTTCATCTTCTCCGGCAGTCAGTTCAAACCCGTTGAGATCAAGATAGATATCCATGCACGCAAAGGCTATGCGTTTGTTGCCATCAACGAACCCATGGTTTATCGCGAGGCTTTCCCACAGGGCCGCAGCCTCTTCGAGCACATCGGCATAGTAGCCTGTCTGCGGCCGCAACAATGCTGCCTCAACCAGACCACGATCCCTGATCCCGGCGGCGCCTCCATGCGCCTTCAAAAGCGTATCGTGAACGTGAATGGCTTCATGAAGCGTAATGTACCGCATTATTTTGCCAAGGCTTCATAGACCCGGTTCCACCGCTTCATGCTGCGCTCCAGCGAGGTCTGAACTTTCGGATCGATCGAAGTTGCGCCCGTGAGCCGCTCATATTCCTCGGTCGACAGAACGACACGAATATCACGGCCATTCTTGCGAATAGCGACGGGCTCGTTGCCTGACGCCTCCAGAAGTTCCCCGAAGCGGTTCTTGGCTTCGCTTGCCTGCATGACTTTCATGACCGCTCTCCTGTCCACACTCAGCCAAATTGGCTATTTGAGCTAAAATAGCCAATTTGGCTAGAAAGTTCAAGCGAGATGTGCGGTGAGCGGGAGACGCTAGCGGCTGTACTTGATGAACGGCGTCAACGTGGCGATCCGGTCATAGAGCTTGCGAGCAGTCGCGTTGAACTCCTGTGTCATCCAGTAGACGCGCGGGCATCCATCCGCGTCGGCTTCGCGGTAGACCGCCTCGATCAGCGCCCGCCCGACGCCGGTGCCGCGGATTTCGGGGACTGCGAAAAGGTCCTGCAGGTAGCATACATGCTCCACCTGCCAGCAATGGCGGTGATAGAAATAATGCACCAGCCCCACCGGCTTGCCTTCGCTGAGCGCCAGCAGCCCGCGCGGCTCATAGAATGCCGCATCGCTTGCCGTGTGGTCGGAGAGGATCCGGCCGAAGGTGGTGCGGTAGACCTCCTCCGGCACGCTGGATTCATAGAATTCCAGATACAGCGTCCAGAGCCTGCGCCATTCGGTCTCGTCGCCCGCCTCGATCGGCCGAATCTGCAATGCTCCCGTCATCTGATCAATCCCCCGCCTTCACCGCACCACGATCTGCGCCGATATCGTTCATGTCGAACGGTGTGGTCTGGTAGACCTGATTGATCCAGTTGCCGAACAGCAGGAAGG